>JAZNRG010000001.1:0-5936 GCA_045590575.1 Acutalibacteraceae bacterium
CAGAACGACATGGCTACGATCCGACTTGAAAGGATGATAACGGGACCGAATGCCGAACCGAACCCGCCCCATGCGTTGTCAACAAGTGTCATGATGCTTGCCGCACCCTCTGACTTGCTGCTTGCGATGAAATATGCGATAATGGCGATGATGAGAACAACAATTCTGCCGACCCAGAGAACTTCCTTATCGGATGCCTTCTTTCTGAAAATGGGTCTGTAAATATCGCTTGTGAATGATGAAGAAGCAACAAGGAGCTGTGAGTCTGCGGTGCTCATTGCGGCTGCAACGATAGCAGAAAGAAGAAGGCCTGCAATAAATCCGGGGAAGAGCTTCTGAGCAAGTGTAACAAAAACAAGTTCCTGCTGACCTGCATCAACGAGTGCCTGAGTGGGAGCAAATGCTCTTCCGAGGATAGCCATTGCAATAGCTGCGCCGAGTGAAAGCACAACCCATACAATACCGATGGTTGCTGATTTCTTAAGAACCTTTGAATTCTTTGTGGACATAAATCTTACGATGATGTGGGGCATACCGAAGTAGCCGAGACCCCATGCAAGACCCGAAACAATATCCTGCCAGCTTGCGGCGAAGGGGTTGAGGGGATTTGCGCCGCCGTCAACAGCTTCAAATACGCTGAAGTCGAGTTCCTGAACAAAAATCATCATAAACGGAACTGCAAGAAGAGCCGCAAGCATCATAAGACCCTGGAAGAAGTCTGTCCAGCAAACAGCCTTAAAGCCGCCGAGGAAAGTGTAAACAATAATAATAGCTGCAAAGATGAGGAGAGCAAGGTTGGGGTTTTCGGCAAGCTGGGGAACAACCTGAATGAATACCTTCTGACCTGCAACGAAGCTCGATGCAACATAAATGGTGAAGAAAACAAGGAATACAATCGCGCAGATTATCTGGAGAGCGGGATTCTTTGTGAGAAATCTGTTTGAAAGATACTGGGGAATAGTGATTGAATCGTTGGCAGCCTGAGAGAATTTACGGAGTCTGCGTGCAACGAAAATCCAGTTAGCTGCTGTGCCGAGAGCAAGACCGATACCGATCCATACCTGACCCATACCAAAAGCAAGAATGCTGCCGGGGAAACCCATAAGGAGCCATCCGCTCATATCAGATGCCTGTGCACTGAGAGCCGTAACCCAGGGACCCATTGAGCGTCCGCCGAGGAAATAGTCCTTCTCTCCGCCGCCTTTTGACTTAAAGAAGAAAAAGAGACCGATGCCGAGGACTACTGCAAAATAAAGAATAAATGCTGCAAGTTGTGTAGTCATAAAACCAAAAACCTTTCTGAATAAATATGCGGCGATTATATCACAAAGAAAACAAGAATAAAATACAGAACGGAGTACAGAATATTTTCTGCACCCCGCTGATTATTAACTTTATTATCCGTTGATATTATTAGGTTTTGACACGATATCCAAAACAAGAACGAAAAAAAACATCAAATAAATTATTTTTTATCTTTTGACAAAAAACCGCCAAAAAGAGCGGGCAAGAGAGTTTCGGAATATCTTGCGAGTGAATATTCTCCGTTGCAAAGACACCAGTCGCTGATGATTGCTCTTTCGCAAAGCGCATAGGCTTTCACGGTTTCGTTAACCGAAACATCGCTTCGGAATTCGCCGCTTTTCTGACCCTCAACAACGATTTTTCGCAGAAGCTTGTAATAAGTTCTGTTATGGTCAAGAAGATTTCTGTCGCCCTTGAGAGTGAGCTGAGAAGAATAGAGCCTTGCAAGAAGGTCGATGGGAATGCTGTTTTCAACCATCATAAACAGTTCTTTATTAAGATACATCAGCTTATCAAAGCAACACATTTCGTCTGTCAGAGTTTCTTCAAGCTCCTCATAACGGCTGTCAAAAAGGCTTGAAAGAGAGCTTAAGAGCTCCTCTTTTCCATTGAAATAATGATAAAAAGAGCCTCTCGATGTGCCCGATTCGTCAACGATATCCTCAATCGTCGTGTTATCGAAACCGTTTCTGTAAAACAGCTCCCATGCCGCATTGACAATTTTCATTTTTGTGTTGCGTGAATCTTTTCTGGGCATATATTACCACCCTTGTTTAAAGTATTAGTGTAGGGGTTGGCGACTCGACAACCCGACAGACCGTCAGGTCTGATTTTTATGCACCTCACGGTGCATTCGGGACGTCGGGGTCGCCGTCCCCTACAAAAAACATTCAGTATTTAAAAATTAATAACCCCAAGATGCTCAAGCAGTATTTTCAGTCCCATAAGAATGAGAATTATACCGCCTGTGAGCTCTGCTTTTGACTTGAATTTAACACCGAAGATGTTGCCGATTTTGATGCCGATTGCTGAAAGAATGAATGTGATAATTCCGATAAATCCGACCGCCGCACCGATATTTACATCGGGCAGAAGCGCAAAGGTGATTCCGACGGCAAGCGCATCGATGCTGGTTGCAACGGCAAGGGTAAACATCTTTCCGGGGCGCATTGAAGCATCGGGGCAGCATTCCTCTTCTTTGGAAAGGGCTTCCTTAATCATATTTGCACCGATAAGACCGAGAAGAACAAAGGCAACCCAATGGTCAACTTTGGTTATGTATTCCTCAAAAGTTGCGCCGAGAAGATAGCCGATGAGCGGCATAAGACCCTGAAATCCGCCGAACCAGATGCCGGCGGTAATCATATGCTTCGGCTTTGCCTTTGGCACTGCAAGACCCTTGCATACGGCAACGGCAAACGCATCCATCGACAGACCGACCGCAATGATAAAAAGTTCGGTAAGCGTCATTTTCTTTCCCCTTTTTGATGAATAAAAAAATCGGATACAAAGAGTACCCGACTTGCATTTTTAATATTTTATCACGGGCAAAACAGTTTGTCAATACAGTTTGGCAAGGTAAAAAAGTTTTGGTAACAGTTACAAAATAAGAGAATAAATATTATATAATTTTTATTGGCGAAACTCTTGAATGAAAAAGATATATATTGTATAATTATGAAAGCTATTATTATAAATATTTTATTTTTCATAAATTAAGGAGGATTACCATGAAAAAGGTCGGAATTATCATGGGAAGCGACAGCGATTTGCCTGTTGTTGAAAAAGCAATCAACACTCTTGAAGAGTACGGTGTACCCTGCGAGGTTCACGTTTATTCGGCTCACAGAACACCCGAGCAGAGCAAGGATTTTGCTCAGAACGCAAAGGCAAACGGCTTCGGTGCAATCATCTGCGCTGCGGGCAAGGCAGCTCATCTTGCAGGCGCAGTTGCAGCCAACACAACTCTTCCTGTTATCGGTATACCCGTAAAATCATCAACTCTTGACGGCATGGACGCACTTCTTTCAACAGTTCAGATGCCCGCAGGCATTCCCGTTGCAACTGTTGCTATCGACGGTGCTGTTAATGCCGCTTTGTTGTCTATACAGATTCTTGCAGTATCGGATGATGAGCTTGCAAAGAAGCTCTCCGATGCAAGAGCAGCAGCAACCGAAAAGGTTCTTGCCGCAAACGCAAAGATAGAAGAAAAGTTCAATAAATAAATGAAAAATGAAAAATCAAGGGTGGGCAAAGCCCACACCTAATTATATAAATCGGTCATAGGCGGAGCCTATCCGAAATTATTCATTATTACTTTTTAATTTTTCATTAATTACGCATTCACTTTACCGGAGGTAATTTTATGGGAGGATTTTTCGGCGCAACATCAAAAAGAGATGTTGTTCTGGACGTTTTCTTCGGTGTTGACTATCACTCACATCTCGGCACCCGCCGAGGCGGTATGGCAGCCGTTAACGAAAAAAAGGGCTTCCAGCGTGATATTCACAACATCGAGAATTCACCTTTCCGCACAAAGTTTGCGGGAATAACGGATGAAATGCAGGGCAACGCCTGCATCGGCTGCATCAGCGACAGCGACCCTCAGCCTATTCTCATCCGTTCAAACTTAGGCGTTTACGCAATAACAACAATCGGATGCATCAACAACTCAGACGAGCTTATTGATGAATTCCTTTCAGTAGGCGGCGGTCATTTTACCACAATGACTTCGGGCAAAATCAACTCAACCGAGCTTGTTGCCGCGCTCATCAATCAGAAGGATAATTTCGTTGACGGCATCCGCTTTGCTCAGGATAAAATTGACGGCTCAATGTCAATCCTTATTCTTCTTGAAGACGGCAGCATCATCGCCGCAAGAGATAAGGTAGGCAGGCTCCCGATTATCATCGGCAACGATTCCGAAGGCAAATGCGTTTCTTTTGAAGCGTTCGCATTCGAGAAGCTTGATTATAATTTTGAAAAAGAACTCGGTCCCGCAGAAATCGTAAGAATTTATCCCGACAGAGTTCACGTTCTTGCAGAGCCGAAGAAGGAAATGAAAATCTGCGCTTTCCTCTGGAGCTACTACGGCTATCCCACCGCAAAATACGAAGGTATAAACGTTGAGGTTATGAGAACCAAAAACGGAGCCGTTATGGCAAGGGAAGACAAGGCAAACGGTCTTTGCGACGGCATCGACTACGTAAGCGGTGTTCCCGATTCGGGCACTCCCCACGCAATCGGCTATGCAAACGCAAGCGGCATTCCCTTTGCAAGACCCTTCATCAAATACACTCCCACCTGGCCCAGAAGCTTCATGCCCACCAACCAGAGTGAACGAAGCAAGGTTGCGAAAATGAAGATGATTCCCGTTCACGACCTTATTCAGGGCAAGAGCCTTCTTTTTGTTGACGACTCAATCGTCAGAGGCACTCAGCTTCGCGAAACCGTTGATTTCCTTTACACCCACGGTGCAAAAGAGGTTCATATGCGTTCAGCTTGCCCGCCGATTATGTTTGGCTGCAAATATCTTAACTTCTCACGCAACACTTCCGATGACGACCTCATTGCCCGCAGAGTTATTCACGACCTTGAGGGCAAGGAAGGCGATAACCATATTGATGAATATCTTGATGCTTCAACCGAAAGAGGCAAGAAGCTTCGTGAAATCATCGGCAAAGAACTTAAGCTCACAACTCTCGGTTATCAGTCAATCGAAGGTCTTGTTGAAGCAATCGGTCTTCCCGCAGAATGCGTCTGCACCTATTGCTGGAACGGCAAAGGATGAAATCCAATGAAAAGTGAATAATGAAAAATGAAAAATTAAGGGTGGGCAATGCCCACACCCGATTACATAATCGGTCATAGGCAGAGCCTATCCGAAATTATTCATTATTCATTTTTAATTCTTCATTAATAAATAATTTCAACTTACGGAGGAATAAATTATGGAAAAAAGCTTCAGCGAAAGCTACGCAGCAGCAGGCGTTGATATTACCGCCGGCTACAAAGCAGTTGAACTCATGAAAACCCACATCAAAAGAACTCTCACAGCAGGCGCAATGTCCGATATCGGCGGCTTCGGCGGTCTTTTCGAGCTTGACCTCACAGGCATTGCAAAGCCCGTTCTCGTAAGCGGCACAGACGGTGTCGGCACAAAGCTCAAGCTCGCATTTATTATGGATAAGCACGACACGGTAGGTATTGACTGCGTTGCAATGTGTGCAAACGATATTATCTGCTGCGGTGCAAAGCCCCTTCTTTTCCTTGACTATATTGCTTGCGGCAAAAACGTTCCCGAAAGAATTGCAGAAATCGTTTCGGGCATCGCTGAAGGCTGTGTTCAGTCAAACGCTGCTCTCATTGGCGGCGAAACCGCTGAAATGCCCGGCTTCTATCCCGTTGACGAATATGACCTTGCAGGCTTCTGCGTAGGCGTTGTTGATAAGGATAAGGTTCTTGACAACTCAAAGATGACCGAAGGCGATGTTGTTATCGCTCTTCCCTCAAGCGGTGTTCACTCAAACGGCTTCTCACTCGTTCGCAAGGTGTTTGATGTTGAAAACGCAGATATCAAAACTCCCGTTGCAGAGCTCGGCGGCAAATCAGTCGGCGAAACTCTTCTCACT
>JAZNRG010000002.1:0-6960 GCA_045590575.1 Acutalibacteraceae bacterium
GATGTTGACCTTGTTCCCGAAGCAGATGATATCAATGTTACTAACGCAAGACTTGACGAAATCAGCGATTATATTCTCGCTAAGATGAACGAAACAAGTCGGAGGCCAAAGCGGTCTTAGGAAGACAATCCTTTTGTACAACTCCTTGGCTCACAGAACGACATGGCTACGATCCGACTTGATGTTGACCTTGTTCCCGAAGCAGATGATATCAATGTTACTAACGCAAGACTTGACGAAATCAGCGATTATATTCTCGCTAAGATGAACGAAACAGGTATCAAGTGCCTCTGGGGTACTGCAAATATGTTCTCAAACCCCCGTTTCATGAACGGCGCAGGAAGCACCAATTCGGCTGACGTTTACTGCTTTGCTGCTGCACAGATCAAGAAGGCTCTTGATTTAACCGTTAAGCTCGGCGGCAAGGGTTATGTTTTCTGGGGCGGCAGAGAGGGTTATGAAACTCTTCTCAACACTGACGTTAAGTTTGAACAGGAAAACATTGCAAGACTTATGAAGATGGCTGTTGAATACGGCAGAAAGATCGGCTTTACGGGTGATTTTTACATTGAACCCAAGCCGAAGGAGCCTATGAAGCATCAGTATGATTTTGATGCGGCAACCGCTATCGGATTCCTCCGTCAATACGGTCTTGATAAGGATTTCAAGATGAACATCGAAGCAAACCACGCTACTCTTGCAGGTCACACTTTCCAGCATGAGCTCCGCATTTCCGCTATCAACGGTATGCTCGGCAGCATTGATGCCAATCAGGGCGACTATCTTCTTGGCTGGGATACAGATGAATTCCCGTTTGATGTTTATGAAGCAACAATGTGTATGTATGAAGTTATCAAGGCGGGCGGTCTTACCGGCGGCTTCAACTTTGATGCGAAGCTTCGCAGACCCAGTAATACATATGAGGATATGTTTGAAAGCTATATTCTCGGTATGGATACTTTTGCTCTCGGTCTTATGAAGGCGGCGGAAATTATTGAGGACGGCAGAATTGACGGCTTTATCAAGGATAAGTACTCAAGCTTCGAAAGCGGAATCGGCGCAAAGATTGTTGCAGGTGAAGCGAATCTTGAAGAGCTTGCAGCTTACGCAGAGAACCTCAAAGATGCCTGCTCACCCGGTTCAGGTAAGCAGGAAAGACTTGAAGGAATTGTTAACGGCATTCTTTTTGGTTAAAAATTAATCCGTGTGTATTTTGCACACGGATTTTTTATGCTTGCAAAGATATTCTTTTTATAGTATTATAAATAAGTTAGATATATTGAACATAAAGGAATGTTTTAATGCAGTTTATTGTAATGGATCTCGAATGGAATAATACTTATGCCAAGAAAGCCAAAGGTTATATTAACGAGATTATCGAAATCGGTGCCGTCAAGCTTGATTCGGAACTTGAAATGGTTGATACCTTTTCAACAATTATCCGTTCACAGATAGGTAAAAAGCTTCGCGGCAGTGTTAAGAAATTAACTCATCTTACAAATGATGATATAAGCTCGGGAATGCCTTTCACAAAAGCTTTTTCCATTTTTAAAAAATGGATCGGTAATGAAGAGACCGTTGTTTTTACCTGGGGTGACGGGGATATCAGAGTGCTTATTGATAATTTCAAGTATCTTAACGGTATTAAAGTTGTTCCTTTTCTTGATATTTACTGCGACCTTCAGAAGGCCTTTCAGAAGATGAACAAAAACGGAAAAGGTCAGCAGATAGGTTTGCTTGCGGCGGCTGAATCGCTTTCGATTGACCCAGAGATGTATATGCATCACCGAGCTCTCGGCGACAGTATGTTGACTGCAGAAATCCTTAAAAAGATTTATGATTCAGGGTATGTTGTACCTGAATTCATAAAATGCAATGAGGAGTTTTATTCAAGACTTTTATATAAAGCAAAGGTTATCAGAAACATCGATAATCCGCTTGTTGATAAAAAACGCCTTAATCATAATTGTGAAAATTGCGGTAAACCTTGCGAACAGCTTACGAAATGGAAATTCCACTGTCAATTTTTCAGAGCTAATTTCTACTGCGATGAATGTGATCTTATTTATTCGGTGGGAATTCGTTTTAAAAAGCTTTATGATGAGGTTGAGTTCAGAAAAATAGTTTCGGTAAAAGAACCCGAACCAAAAATTGAAACCGAGGAGAATGAAACATGAAAATTCTTGTAACGGGCGGTGCCGGATTTATCGGCTGCAATTTTGTTTATTATATGCTTGAGAAGCATCCGGGTTATAAAATCGTTTGTCTTGATGCATTGACCTATGCAGGCAATCTCAAAAGCCTTGATGAAGCAATGAAGAACCCTGATTTTAAGTTTGTTAAGGGCAGCATTGCAGATAAAGAACTTGTTGACAATCTTTTTGCTGATGAACAGTTTGATGTTGTTGTTAACTTTGCTGCAGAAAGCCACGTTGACCGTTCAATCGAAAACCCGTTTATTTTCCTTGAAACAAATGTTATGGGAACCGCATGCCTGCTTGATGCAAGCAAGAAATACGGTGTTAAGAGATATCACCAGGTTTCAACTGATGAGGTTTACGGCGACCTTCCTTTGGACAGACCTGACCTTTTCTTTACCGAGGATTTGCCTCTTACTACTTCAAGCCCTTATTCGGCATCAAAAGCATCTGCTGACCTTCTTACTCTTGCGTTCCATAGAACCTACGGTCTGCCTGTAACTATTTCAAGATGTTCGAATAATTACGGACCTTATCAGTTCCCCGAAAAACTTATTCCTCTTATGATTATGAAAGCTCTTGCCGATGAATCGCTTCCTGTTTACGGCGAGGGTCTGAATGTACGAGACTGGCTTTATGTTGAGGACCATTGTAAAGCAATTGATATGATTATTCATAACGGTGAAGTCGGCGAAGTTTATAATGTCGGCGGTCACAATGAAAAGCAGAATATTGAGGTTGTCAGAACAATTCTCCGCCGTCTTTCAAAACCCGAATCGCTGATTACTTATGTTAAAGACAGAGCAGGTCACGACCTCAGATATGCAATTGACCCGACCAAGATTTACGATGCTCTCGGCTGGAGTCCAGAAACAGATTTTGACTCTGGAATGGAAAGAACAATTAAATGGTATCTTGATAATTCCGAATGGATGGAAGATATCAAAAGCGGTAAATATGCTGAATACAATAACAAAATATAAACAGAATTCCCGCAAATCTTTTTATGGATTTGCGGGATGCTTTTATTTGTTGGATATCAAATATGCAAGTTTTATGAACGGGCTGATGAATATTGCAAGAAATTCTTCAATTGAATTGAGCTCACAATAGATTGTTATAACACCGATGATATTTGAACCGTCTGCGTTCGTAACCTGGGCATAAACGTTTGCAATGCCGTTTCCGATACAGATAATATTGCCGTTTTTTGTAACAAGCAAAACATCTTCTTTATCCGTATACCATTCGATTTTGCCGTATGATGCGTCTATCGGGTCAATATAAGGAATTATCTTGATGTTTTCAAACAGTTTAAGGTCGGTGTTGGATGAACGCAGTGTTACGTATTTAACACCTTTTACGGTCAAAGCTGCAATAGCATCGAGGATAGCTTTTGTCTGTGCATCAACAATATCCTGTTCACAAGAATATCTGTTATAAACATTTACGGCAAGAGCTTCATCAAGGATAAAAATGTTTTCATAGAAATTTCTGTTAATAAGCGATGCTTCGGCAACAGCCTTTTCATATTCAGTGTAATCCGCAGGAGTTGTATCCTTGATGATTATATTGGTTGTGATATAGCTTATTTTTTCCATATCGGTCTGTTTTATTTTACAAAAATAAAACGGAGCTTTATCGGACTCGGTGAAGGTGTAGAAGCTGTCGGTTGCGCCTGCGATGGGAGTGGCTCCTTCTGTTGAATTTACGGTGTTTGAATACCATTGATATTCAAGGTTAAAGCCTATAGCATTAATATAAACAGTTTCGCTGTTTTCGGTTATATACTCCGGAATTTCATTGTAAATCAGCGGAATGCCAATGAATTTATAACCCTTCTTTGCCGAATATCTTTCAATGAATGTTCCCGGGGTGCCGTAGACTGTAAGATTATTACTGTTATAAGTTGATTCATAGAAATTGTTTGACAGAAGAATGCCGCTGTTATCGGGCAGGCTTGCCGTTGATTCGAGGCTTCTTGCGTCAATGAATTCGGCAGTGCAGTATGCCAGAGCGTTTTTGTTCAGGGAGGTAACGCTTTCAATATTTATAAAGAATATATTGTTACAGCCCCTGAATGTATATTCCCTTATTTCTGTTGCAGAATTCAGATGAATATTTTTTATGTTTTTGCAGGATGCAAACATATCCCTGACTGTTCTTTGAAGCTTTTCCGCTCTGAAAGTTTCGAGATTTTCAGGCAGACTGATATTGGGATTCTGAGCAGAGTAAACCGATTCATTGAATCCGGTCATTGAGGGTAGAATGAGTTCTCTCAGAGATGTGCATCCGTGAAAAGCGTTGGAGAAAACGGTTTCTGCCGCCGATAAATCAGCTGATAAGAGCGATGAGCAATATTCAAAGGCAGTTGAATTTATCATTTCAGCTTTGGGTATTTCAATCTGAATCAATTCGGAACAGGTGCTGAAGCACGCTGACGGAATATAGGATAAATCATCTATCTTAACTGTTTTGAGTTCTTTAAGTCCTTTAAACGCACCTTCAGGAATATCATTGATGTAAGCAGCATAAAAGCTGATAAGTGCATTACATTCTGAAAATGCGTTTTTACCTATTTTATTGATTCTGTCAAGCTTTATACTTGAAACTGCTGAATTTTTAAATGCACCTTCGGGTATATCCTGAAGGCAGGTTAAATCAAGATGGAAAGTTATTCCGTTAATCAGATTTTTATTGCTGCATACATTGTAAAAACAGTAGCTGCCGATTTCTTTCAGGTTTTCAAAATAAAGATTGCAGAAATTGATGCAATCAAAAAATGCTCGATCTCCTATTTCTTCAACATTCAGACCGATAACTGTTTTCAGCTTTTTGCATCCTTCAAAGGCACTGTTACCAATGGATTTAACATCATTTCCCAGAATAACTTCGGTCATATCGGTGTTCTTGAAAACTTCGTCACCGATTCCCGTTACTTTAATTCCGCTAACGGCTTCCGGTATTGAAATACTTGTTTTTTCGCCGCTGTAAGCGGTTATAATACCATGTTCATTTATGATAAGTTCATTGTTATCGGGATAAGGTGCGATTATCGCTTCGAAAATATTGATTTCAGAGCGGAATTTACCGTCACTGTAAGCTACGGCGGTGATTACCGCTGTCTGACTGAGTTCAATCGGATTTCCGTCATATATAACAGCGTTCGGGTTGGTTTTGGTGGGCATTGATTTATCGTTTGTGTAATAAATGACGGAGTCGGGTGTATCACAAAAAATTGTTAATTCAATATTATTGCGGTAAAGTCCGTCATCAAGTGAAAAATAAGGCGTTTCTGTTTTAGTTAATGAACCGAAGGATTCGTTATAAATCGGAACTTTGATAATACCTCTGCCGTATTTCTCTTCCGCGTGGTATTCTGCAGGCAGGTGAGAATAATCGGATAAGATATTTATAATGTCTTCGGGTGATGCATCTTTGTTTGAAAGTTTAATTGTTGCAGCTGCGGCGGAAACAAAGGGTGCTGCAAAGGAGGTTCCGTCAACATCGATATATCTGTCATTTAATGTTGATGTTGTTATTTTGACACCGGGTGCTGCGAAATCAACTCCGTTGCCGTGGGTGCTGAAGTTTGCAAGAATACCCATATTATTGACAGCTGTTACTTTGATAACACTTTCATATGAAGCAGGGTAGTATAATGTTTCTGCTCCGTCATTACCTGCTGCACCGATAACGGTAATTCCTTTTGCTTCGGCGTTATCAATTGCGGCTTTTAACACTTCTGAATCTTCCTCAAAACCGATGCTGACATTAATAACATCAACGCCGTCGCTGACTGCACAGTTGATGCCTGCAGCAACGGTAACGGCTGTTCCGTGGCCTCTGAAATCAATAACTTTATACGGCTTTATATATATTTTTTCTACGGTGTTATCTGCGATAATGCCGGCAACCTGAGTTCCGTGACCAAGGTCGTCATCTGAACTGTTTCTTTTACCCGAGGATGTAACATTAATTCGTGTAGGAACTACTCGGCCTTTGAGAAGAGGGTGGTCGGGATCAACGCCGCTGTCAACAACGGCAACAACAGTATCTTCAAGCTTTGAGGTTTTTCCTGCAAGTGATTCGTTGAGTTTATCAAATCCAACATATTCGGAACCCCAGGAATGATATTCTTTTTCATCCTCGGACAGAGGGGATACATATTCGCTGTCGGGCATTGATAAAACAACGCTCTTATCGGGTTCAACGAATTCAACGGTTGATTTAGAATTATAATAATTATATGCTTCATTAGCTGAGTGGGGATTTGAAAACTGAACTATCCATAAATTGTCATACCCGCCAATAATACTGATTGAATCAAGTTTATCAATTTTGTATTTACTTTTTATAATAAGACGGCAATTTTCAAAATCTTTATGATTGCAACCGGAGCAAGAGTCCGCATCACAGGCAGGAAGTGAAGATGAAATATCAGCTGATGAAATCATACCGGAAATTTCGTTTGCGAATTCATATGCAGTCAGCGGCGACTCTGTTCCCGAGGCAATAACTCCCAACAAAACCGTGCAGCAGGAAGCACATATTATAAAAGTAAGTATTAAGCTGATAATCTTTTTCATTTTATTTTCCTCCGAAATCTAATATTTCTGATTTCTAAAATAAATTATAACTCTTTATTTCATAAAATGCAATATAGGATTGTTTGCTTTTGATAATACAATCTTAGAAAAGTATAAAATTATATAAAATTGCTTTGCTTTGGCTCTGAAATTATTGTTGAAATAGATTTATT
>JAZNRG010000003.1:0-2258 GCA_045590575.1 Acutalibacteraceae bacterium
AAGATTGTTTTGGGATTAAAACGGCTACAAGAAATAAAATCGGATTAAACAAATTGTATCAGCTCGGATATAAAGATGCGGAAAAGATAGAAATATTTTTGAACTTATCCAAAAATTAAAAGCCAGACAAATTCCAATTTGTTAAATTACTCTCACAAAAATACCGAACCACCTCTTATCGGTGCTTTCTGCATCGATTGAGGTGGTTTTGTAGGTTCGGCTTTTCCCTCTGCCGATTGAGTGGAATTTGAACTGCAACAGGGACCATTTCACTTCCAATGTAGGTGTTGAAGAACTCGGACACCTCGAGATGGTAGGTACAATAATTTATCAGCTGACGAGAAACCTTTCCGAAGAAGAAATCAAGAAGGCAGGATTCGACGCATATTTTGTTGACCACACAACGGGCATTTATCCCGCTTCTGCGGCAGGTGTGCCGTTCACTGCCGCATACATTCAGAGCAAAGGCGACGTTATTACCGACATGACAGAAAACCTTGCCGCCGAGCAGAAAGCAAGAACAACCTATGACAACATTCTGCGACTTGTTGATGACCCCGACGTAAGAGAACCCATCAAATTCCTGCGAGCAAGAGAGATTGTGCATTTCCAGAGATTTGGCGAAGGTCTGAGGCTTGCAACCGATAAGCTCGACGAAAAGAATTTCTACGCATTCAATCCGTCATTCGACAAACACTGCAATAAATAATTAATGCCGTCCGGGTAATTCCCGGGCGGCATATCTGTTGTCAAAAATCAGTTGTTTTTTGCTGTGTTTATGATATAATTCTATTATTATATCCCTGTCGAGGAACTGCAATACGGGAATACATACTGATTGATAAATAAAAATTTGTTGAGTTCATTAATACATTTTTCAAATTACACCCAAAAACAAGGAGCGGACTATGATAGAAAAGTATGAATTGCATACCGATGTTTTGGTTCTGGGAAGCGGACCTGCGGGATTTGCGGCGGCATATACGGCTGCCAAAAACGGTGCAAAGGTTATTCTTGTTGAACAAAGTGGCGACGTTGGCGGAATTTCCACTTCGGGGCTTATGAGTCATTGGACGGGAAGCTGCGGCAGTCCACTTTACTATGATATTCTGAAAAGGTCATCCGAAAACAACGAGGGTGAATTCAAAAATAAAATTACTAATCTTATTGACCCCGAAAAGCTGAAAACTCTTTATCTTGAAATGCTTGATGAGGTCGGCTGTAAACTCATGCTTTACTCCTTTGCCGAAGATGCGATCTGCGACGGCGACAAGGTGCTCGGTGCAACCGTTATCAACAAATCGGGCAAAACGGATATATACGCCAAAGTCATTATTGACGCTACGGGTGACGGCGATATTGCCGCAAGAGCAGGCGCAGAATTTGTTCTCGGCAGAGAAAGCGATAATAAGATGCAACCCTCAACTCTGATGTTCAAGGTCGGAGGTGTTGATTACGAACGAGCTGCATTTTTAGGCTCATTTGAATCAACTTACGAAACACCTAACGGCGAGCTACAGGCTCTTGCCAAAGAGCATATTCCCTACCCTGCAGGACACATTCTCACTTATGAAACCACTCTTCCCGGCGTTGTTACCTGCAATATGACAAACGCAGTTGAAATTGACGGCACGGTTGCCGATGACTTAACAAAAGCAACCCTGACTTGCCGCAGACAGATGGATGATATTGTAAAGTATTTAAGGAAATTTGTTCCCGGATATGAAAACTGCTTTATCATCAGCTCCGCATCGCTTATAGGCATCCGTGAAACAAGACATTTCAAGGGCAAATACACTCTGAACGAACAGGATATTCTTGAAGCGAAAGTATTTGACGATTATGTCGTGAAAGATGCCTACTTCAATTTTGATGTTCATAACATCACGGGTGCGGGACTTGACAAAACGGGCGTGCAGAAGCATTTCAAGCAGACAAAGGGATATACAATTCCATACCGTTGTCTTCTTCCCGAAGTCAAAGAAAATCTGCTGCTTTGCGGCAGAAACATTTCGGGTACACATATGGCACACTCCAATTTCAGGGTAATGCCTATCTGCGGCGGTATCGGCGAGGCCGCGGGTGCAGCTGCGTATATCTCCGTTTCGCAAAACCGCAATCTGAATGATATTGACGCAAGTGAAATCAGAGAAATCATCGGAATATAAATACCGATTATCTAAAGATAGATTCCAATTTGTCGCATATTAAAATTTTTGTTTTATAAAATATTGACATTTTCAGTTTTAAAATTATCT
>JAZNRG010000004.1:0-7543 GCA_045590575.1 Acutalibacteraceae bacterium
ATGAGAGTTTTATCCTTGAGGCTGTATGTGGGCAGACCGTTCATTGCAGCCCAGATTCCGTGGCCTGTGTATGTTTCAAAAGGACCGTCGTGTATTTCCTGAGTAAGGGCAACTGCGGATTCAATAATAACATCGGCTTCCGAAAGCATTTTTGCGATTCTCTTGCAGCGCTGGCTTACGGGAATGCTGTCAGAGATGCAAAGACCAACCTGGCCGCCGCCGATAAGCTGAGGAACGCTTACAAGAACAGGTACGCCTTTGATGGCGCCTGCACCTATCATTGTATTCGGGTCAGCACCGAGACCTGCAACATACTCGAAGCTTTCGCCGAGTGTCTGTGCTGCAACCATAACCTCAGTGGAAACCGTTTCGTTGAAGTAACCTACGGGATAAGCCATATTGCCCGCCGCTTTGATGATAACCTTGCCTTCTGCCTTTTCGCATATGGAAACAAGCTCTTCATCAAGAGGCAGTTCCGAACGGATGCGTGCCCATTCTTCTTTGTTGAGCTGGGTAAGCTCATAAATGTTGCCGCGGCAGCGGATGCTTTCGGGGCATTTGTCACCGAGGATATCGGCATCAAAACGTTTAACACGGTCAAGGGTGCCGCCCATTTCATGGGAGATAACGGCAGAGCTTGTTGTAACGCCGTCAATAAGACCTGCGTGGATGAGAGCGGCAATCAGCGTTGTAACACCCTCGTGAAGATTGGGGCCGCTTCCTATAACGGCTGCAACCTTACCTCCTCGTTTTTTTACTTCGACAACTTTTTTGATTGCGGTATTTAAAAACTCTTTTGTTTCATTGGGAAGTGCCTGATAAAGTTGTTCAACCAGAGCCGGTGATGCCATAGTCATTTCTCCTGTTCGAAAAAATTTTTAGTATACTGATTTATCTGATTTTTTTGCCGAAGCAAGCGTCATCGTGGTCGAGTGACAAAAGCGTAAAATCATATTTTTTGTAGAAATTCACGGCTCTTTCATTTCTCGGCCCGCAGGTAAGACAAACACCCGTAATTCCTTTTTCGGCAAGATGGTTACAAAGAGTGCTGATGAGCTTGCCACCCATACCCATTCTCTGATATTCGGGAAGAATATCAATATGAAAGTGAGCAGGATATTCGTCCTTGAACTTTTCCTGAGCATTGTATGCTGTTGATGCCCACTCATATCTGTCCTCACCGAAGCTGTCTGAACGGGGAAGATAGTCCCTGTCATAAATCTCCTTGAATCTGTCGAAATTTTCAGCGCAGATTATGTAACCTACTGCCCTGCCGTTATCATCGAGAACAAAGCAGTTTTCAGGCTCGTGCTCAATATAGTAATTGCAGAATGTATTATGATAAAACTGCCCCGTCAAAAAATTCGGCACTTCTTCGGGACCCTCGCTGTTGTGACAAACAAAGTGCACATCGGCACGATCCTTTTCCTCATATTTCCTGATGGATACCATTACAACTCACCACCCTCAATCCGGTTTATAAAAACAGATTATCATAAACATCCGGAAAAAGCAAGAAAATACTTGAATTTTTTCAAAATAAGTGTATAGTAAAGATATACAGTTTTTCGGAGGAATGTTATGAATTTTAAGGACAGTTTCACAAAAAAAGCAGTAAACGCCCTGATGAATTTAATTGTTTCAACTATGCCGAAGAGTTGCTTTACAACGCAGGAAATCTCAGATGAATTTATGCTCACGGGAGACGGTGATTTTTCGTCTGCTACTGGTAAAAAATGGACTTGCGGTTTTGCCAAAGCATCATTTACTCCTGCCGATTATGACAGAAAAACATACTATATAGCAGGTTATGATTCAAACAACCCTGTAAAAGGAGTGCTTGATGACCTGTACGCAAGAGCGGTTTACCTTGACGATAACAGAGGTGACGGCGGTGTTGTTTTCTGTGCGCTTGACTGTGTCGGCATAAGCAGAAAAGATATAAACGATATAAGAAATCTTGTCCTTGAAAGCGGCAAACTCGGAAAAGTCAAATCAATTAATATTTGTTCAACTCATACGCACGCAGGAATCGACACGCAAGGACTTTGGGGGAAAAAGATTTATAAAAGCGGTAAAGATAAAGCGTTTATGGATAACCTGAAAAAAACGGCAGCTCAGGCTGTCATAAAATCGTATGAGAACAAAAAAGACGGCAGATTATTTATGGGTTATTCTTCCGTTGAGGATATGCAGGCAGATGTAAGAACCCCAATAACCTACGATAAGAATCTTACAAGATTCCGTTTTTTACCTGACGATAAATCAGGCGAAATTTTCATTGTAAATTTCGCTTCGCACGCCGAATTGCTCGGAACAACGTCGCTTGTCAGTGCTGATTTCCCCGCATACCTTATCAAAGAAATTGAGGAGAATTCATTCAACTCAAACGCTGTTTTCTTTAACGGTGCAATCGGCGGTATGATTTCTGCAAAAGAAATAAAAAAAGTTTACAGAGATTCAATCGATTGCGAGGCATATATGAAAGGCTTCGGCAGACAATTAGGCAGAATCGCTCTTGACATAGAAAACGAAACTGAACTGCAACCCATTCTTAACATAAAATCAAAAGGAATTGCCGTTCCGGGCGACAACACGGTGCTTATTCTCGCAAGATATCTTAAGGTTCTCAATAATGATATCGGCAGAACAAAGAAAAGAAGCAGAGCTTGCATTTTTTCTGAAGTGGGTTATATGGAGCTTGGTGATAAGGATGTTGCTGTTTTTCTTATTCCGGGGGAACTCTTTCCCGAGCTTTTCAACGGAGAATTTCTCACAGAAAAAGACAGCGCAAACCACAGACCGGCAAGCTACAAAAAAGTGCTTGCCGATATGACGGATTGCAAGCATAAGTTTGTTATAGGACTTTGTAACGATGAGCTTGGCTACATTCTTGCCGAAAACGATTTTCTTCTGAACGACACGCTGCCTTATATTAATAAAGCAACCGACGACATGGACAGAGACCACTATGAGGAAACAAACTCAACAGGTCCCGAAACGGGAAAAATTATTCTTGACGAAACTGAAAGCCTGATTAAATCGGCATATAATTGATAAACCTACAAAACATTAAGGAGATGGAAACATGAAAAAGCTTTACCGTTCTTTTATCGCATTTCTTCTTGTGTTCACCCTGATCTTCTCTTCAAATTCAACAACGGCGTTTGCAATCGGCAAAAATATCAAGCCCATCGAAGCGGTAACAACCGTACTCGGAGGCGTTGTTGACGGCTTAATCAAATTATTAGGAATATTAACCCCCACACCTGACTACCCGACAGTTGAAGAATATTTTTCTTCAGAGAGCAAAAATTTCTATGAAGGAACAAAGAATTTCATAGATACTGCCGCAGACGGAGCAAAATGGTCGCTCGGCTTCGGTAAGAAAAGCATTATTCCCGATAATCTTATTGACGGAAGCAAAAAATACTACACCGGCGGATATTTCACACAAAAGGTAAACGGTGTTTTTGACGACCAGAAGGCCGTTGCAGTTGCTCTTAACGACGGCTCGGGCAGAGGCACAACAATTTTTGCTTCAATTGACGGCATAGGCGTAGCCAATGCGGATATCCGCGCAATCAGAGCCGAAGCTGAGCAAAAGCTAAAGGCCAAGGGTGTTGACAGCGATATAAATGCCATCAACATAAACGCAACACACTGCCATACGGTTATTGACACTCAGGGCATAGGTCTTGATCTGCTGCCGAAAATCTTTTTCAGTTTCTTCGGCGGAGCAAAAAGGTCAATGGATACCGAGTTTCTTGAAGTAATGATTGACCGTGCCTCCGACGCAATAGTTGAAGCATACACAAATATGGAAAAGGGTTCGCTCTACTATTTTGAAACGGCAGGTATGGGCAAAGATGAGGAACACGGTTTGTATGCCGAGGATGAATATCCGTATCTGGTTAACAAGAGATATTACACCGAGGGCTATCAGCATTTCTTTGCCTGCTTCAAATTCGTTCCCGACAACAAAATTTCCGCAGCAACCATTTTAGCAAACATAGGTGCACACCCGACTATTGTTGATGAAACTACAAATCTCCTTTCCGCAGATTTTCCCGCTTTTATGGAAGAAAAAATCAATGAAGCAGGTATGAATTTTATGTTTATCCAGGGCGCACAGGCACCTGTTTCTGTTAATAAATGGGCAGATGTTCCGGTATCAACCGTTGGTGAGGTTGATGCAAAAATCGCTGTTAACCCCACCGCAGAAGATTATAAGACAGCTGTTCTCTACGGATATGAATACGCAAGGCTTATATTGGAAGCTCAGGATAACGCAAAAGAAATTGAACCGATACTCAATGTCAAAATGACCGAGTATCCTGTCAATCTTGATACAGGTCTTTTCGGCTACGGTGCAACAGAAGGCTTTATAGGCACAACTACCGTTAAGGATTCTTCAAGCAAAAGCGGATATTCGATTATTACTGAAGCGGGGTATATAGAAATAGGAAAAGATATTATTTTGCTTACCGCTCCCGGTGAAATTGTTCCCCAGCTTATTTACGGCAACGTTGTTACTGCGGAAGAATCATACCTTGGTACGGAATGGACTTATGAAGCAACCGCAGAACTTGTTCCCGAAGGAAAAATCGTTCTTGTTATGGGTCTTTGCAA
Source organism: Acutalibacteraceae bacterium (assembly GCA_045590575.1). GTDB lineage: Bacteria > Bacillota > Clostridia > Oscillospirales > Acutalibacteraceae > CAG-177. Next base: position 4,633 of record JAZNRG010000004.1, read on the forward strand.
CGATGCAATCGGATACATTCTGCCCGACAATGACTTCGCTCACTTTATTACGGATGTTATTTGGGATATTGACGGTGCCGATAAGCTCTTCGGTTCCTATCACAGACATTATGAAGAGCTTCTTTCTACCGGAGGCTCAGCGGGTTCAACAACCGTTTCTGTTCTTAACGAGCTGGTAAGAAGCGAAACCCCATAAAAATTTTTTGTTACCGGAGGTTCTTGAATGACAAAGGAATCTGCCAGACAAAAGGCAAAAGAGCTTGTTGCAAAAATGACAGTTGAAGAAAAAATTTCTCAGCTGTTATATAATGCTCCCGCAATAGAAAGGCTTGGTATAGAAGAATATAATTGGTGGAACGAAAGCTCACACGGTATTCATGGCGCGGGTACGGCTACTGTTTTTCCTCATGCAATCGCAATGGCTTCGACCTTTGATACCGAGCTTGTTGAAACGGTTGCCGATGCTGTTTCGACAGAAGGCAGAGCAAAATACAACAAGCACGTTAAATACGGCGACCATGATATTTTCAAGGGTATCACATTCTGGGCTCCCAACATCAATATTTTCCGTGATCCCCGTTGGGGCAGAGGTCAGGAAACCTTCGGCGAAGACCCGTTCCTCACCTCGGAACTGGCCGTTTCCTATATTAACGGAATTCAGGGCAACGGTGAATTCCTTAAAGCAACAGCTTGTTCAAAGCATTTTGCCGTTCATTCGGGTCCGGAAAAAAACAGACACGGTTTCAATGCCGTTGTTGATATGCACGATATGTGGGAAACCTATCTTCCCGCATTCGAAAAGACCGTAAAATCAGGTGTTTCGGGAGTTATGGGCGCATACAACCGCCTGAACGGCGAGCCTTGCTGCTCTCATTCATATCTTATCTCGCAGATACTCCGCAAACAATGGAATTTTGACGGATATGTTGTTTCCGACTGCGGCGCACTCAAAGATATTTACAAATTCCACAAATTTGTTGAAACAAAGGCAGAAGCTGCAGCAGCTGCTCTTAAAAGCTCCTGCGACCTTAACTGCGGCGAAACATATGACGCTCTTATTGATGCATACGAGCAGGATTTAATCACCGAGGATGAAATTACTGCAGCGGCTGAAAATCTTTTCACAATCCGTTATCGTCTGGGTGAATTTGAAGAGATCAGACCTTATTCGGATATCGGTTTTGATAAGCTTGACAGCAAGGAGCACAAGGCTCTTAACCTGAAAGTTGCAGAACAGTGCATCGTTCTTCTTGACAACAAAGATAATTTTCTTCCTCTTGATAAGAACACAAACAAAAAGATTGCGGTTGTTGGCCCTAACGCTCTTTCCGTCACAGCTCTTGAGGGTAATTACAACGGCTACGCATCAGAATATGTGACCGTGGCTGACGGCATACGCAGGATATTTAAAAGCGCCGCGATAACCGTTGAAAAAGGCTGCAACTACTGCGATGAATATTTTAATCATTGGAGCGGTTTCCAAAACATGATAAGCGACGGTATTGCAACCGCCGCCGAAGCTGATATAACAATTCTGGCACTGGGTCTTGACAGATCAATCGAGGGTGAAGATACCGGGTTTGATAATGATTACACATTATGCGGTGACAAGCGTACACTATGTCTCCCGGCAACTCAGCAGAAGCTTGCGGAAGCGGTTTGCGATGTTTGCGAAAACGTTATTGTTGTTCTTCTTTGCGGAAGCTCAATCGATGTTGGTGAAAAGGTGAGAAACCATGCAAAGGCAGTTATCCACGCGTGGTATCCCGGTTCAATGGGCGGTCTTGCTCTTGCAAATATTATTGCCGGTGATGTTAATCCCTGCGCAAAGCTTCCCGTTACAATCTATAAAGGCGACCACGATATCCCCGATTTTGAAGATTATAATATGAAAGGCAGAACCTACAGATTTATTGACGGCGATGCTCTTTATCCATTTGGTTTCGGTCTTTCATATACAAATTATAATTATGATAACGCCAAACTTGTTTCGGCAGACGGTGAAAAGATTACCGTAAGTGCAGAGGTTGAAAATGCAGGCTGTATTGCAGGAAAGGAAATCGTTCAGGTTTATGCCGCATACACAGACAGCCGTGTTCCAACGCCTCATTGGCAGCTCTGCTCGCTCAAATCCGTTCCTCTTCAAGCCGGCGAAAAGAAAGAGGTTAGTCTTGAGATTGACCGCTACTGGATAAAGGCTGTCACAATGGACGGCGAAAGAGTTGAACCCGACGGAATGATTAATCTTTATATCGGAGGCCATCAGCCTGACAGAGTTAGTAACAGGCTTCTCGGATATCCGTGCCTTAAAATTGAACTTTAAGATATATCTAATGACCCGGACAAAATACGGTTCGGGTCATTAAAATACGAAAAAGGAGAAAAAATGGCAAAGAAATTTTTTGATTACATAATACACGGCGGTGATTACAACCCTGACCAATGGATTAGAACACCGGAAATATGGGATGAGGATATGCGTTTGATGAAGCTGGCACATATAAACAGCGCAACAGTCGGCGTATTTTCATGGGCAACACTTGAACCTGAAGAAGGCTTTTATAATTTTGAATGGCTTGATACAATTCTTGATAAAATGCATCGGAACGGTATTGCCGCAATTCTTGCCACTCCGTCGGGTGCACGGCCTGCATGGCTTGCCGAAAAATATCCCGAAGTTTTAAGAAAAGACGAAAACGGGATACGCCGCAAATTCTGCGACAGACACAATCATTGTCTTACCTCCCCGGTTTACAGAGAAAAAGTCCACAACATCAACAGAATGCTTGCGGAAAGATACAAAAACCATCCCGCCCTGAAAATGTGGCATATTTCAAATGAATACAGCGGAGAATGCCGCTGTGAGCTTTGCAGGGAGGCTTTCAGAAAATGGCTCAGAGAATATTATCAC
>JAZNRG010000005.1:0-12374 GCA_045590575.1 Acutalibacteraceae bacterium
ATGGCTACGATCCGACTTCCCTTCCGCAGCCACCCGTAAAGGCAGGCTATGAATTTGCTGGCTGGTGTCCCGAAGTACCCGAAACCATGCCCGCATCCGATATGCAGTTCACAGCAATTTTTGAAGAAGCTTGTCCCGTACTTTCGGTTGAGGCTACATCTGAGAATATCAAAAACTGCGAATATACCGACATAAATGTAAAGACTCTTGACTCCGTAACCAGACTTAAATTTATAACGACAGATGAAAAAGGCAAAAATACCGTTCTGGTATATCATGAAACCAATTCTGCCGTACTCATAACCGACAACGGTGACGGAACAAAGACATGGAGCATATCTATGATGTTTGTCAACAACGGAAAAGGCGTAATCGCTCAGACCTATTCGGTATGGTATTACAAATCCGATTCGGTATTCTATGATCAGTCCGACAAGAGCTTTACGGTTAATATTATCGGTGAAGAAGACGAAGTTCAGACCTATGAACCCTATTCAGTCATATCTGTTTCTGCTCCTGAAACAGCAAAGAAATCCAAGTTTGTATCCGTTACGGTTACAACAACGGATGATGTAACAAAGGTGCGTTTCAAGGATATGTCAACAGGCAGCACAAGAACATACCTGAAAACAACAACAAATGTTACCTGCACCGATAACGGCGACGGAACATTAACATGGACAATAAAATATAAGTTTACGGTTGCAGGAGAACAGAATCTCGGTGTTCAGTGCAGAGGCTCTAAGTGGAGCAACATCACAGAAAAAGAGACTGTCGGAATAGTAATTGAATAATGTCCAAAGTACTGCCACCCTTGACATAAATTTCTGTCAAGGGTGGTTCTTTTTTTATTAAAGACACGGGCAATTATTTGCACCATATTATTTAGGTTGACAATATCCTAAAAATCGCTTATAATATTATTAAAAATAAGGAGGTGTTGTTTATGAACATCAATATCAATCAGATTGTTCCTATTTCCGAAGCAAATCAAAATTTTTCAAAAATTGCTCGTATGGTTGATAAAGCAGGAGAAGTTTATATTTTTAAAAATAACAAACCCAAGTACAGGCTTGTCGATATAGAAAGTGATACAACAATTGAAATGACCGAAAATGAAAAGATAGATTTTGTTGCGGCAAGAATTCTCAAAAAATACAGACGTGCATTTGAGGAGTTGGCAAAATGATAAAATTCAGTCAGGAAAAGGTTCTTTTGCTCCACAAGCTTATTACGGAAGAAACGGGTGGAGATCCCAATATCAGAGACTTTGCGTTACTTGAAAGTGCGTTGGAATCCGCTTTTCAGACTTTTGGTGGTGAAGAACTTTATCCTTCAAAAGAAGAAAAAGGGGCAAGGATTGGCTATGCCTTGATATCCAATCATGCTTTTGTTGACGGTAATAAAAGAATCGGAATGTATGTTATGATGACATTTCTCGAAGTTAACGGTATCAAAATCGATCCTTCTGTTGACGATGTTGCCAGAGTAGGTCTTGCTGTTGCCTCCGGCGAAATGAAATATGACGATTTGCTCGAATGGATTATTGATAACAAAAAATTCTGATTGTGTTCAGTGACTAATAAGTGACTAAACTACCGTAAATAACGGTGGACACAGTTGGAATGAAAACCATTGATATTCCTTGGTTTTTGCAACAAAAGACAACTAAAAACACCCGCCACCAAAATTTGGGACCACGAGGCCCAGAGTTCGAAACTCTGCACTCCGACCAAAAGATGATAATCCGAACCCTCTCTTCAAAGCAGGAGATGCGTTCGGGTTTTTCATTTTTTCAGGGTTTTGAAAAGCCTGATCTATTACCGAAAAATGCCCGAGCCTCACGGCTCGGGCATTGGTTTTTATCAGAATAAAACTTCAAAAACGAGATGAATTTCTTTTAAGAAAGCAACTATATGTCTGAATACGTCTCCGAAAACATTTTCGAGAATACCCATAAATGAGTTGTCGGGTTCGGGGATTTCATTACCGTCTGTAAGCATCCATACCTGGCAAGCATAGAAGGGGTTGGCTGTGCCAATCATAAGACCGTCTTCCATTGCTGCGAAGGTACGAAGACCGTGGTTATAGGGATCGCCAAAGCCGTTTGTTGTTATGGTTTCGAAGTTGATACCGTCTTCTGTTACATAAAGGTCAAAGCCTCTTTCGGCATCCTTCATGTAGCCAGCGGTTTCAAGAAAACCTTCAAGTGTTTTAACGAGGGTTGAAAGTGCAAGTTCTGCCTGGGGAGCACTCTTGCTCTTGCCGTGAACCTTATCGGACACCATTTTTGCAAGCTCTTCAACAGTGTATGTTTCATAAAGATACCTGAGTTCATCAATATCTTCATCGTTAACTGACTGTGTTACAGCTTCTGATTCTTTCGCTGTTGTTGAAATTTCAACAAAGGTCTTTACATAGCCGATAAGACTTGCCCATTCTGCGGGAGTCATAGCAAGAAGATCTCCGTTTGAGAACTGACCTATGGGTTCAAGAAGGCTGCTGGTGTCGAATGTGCCGACATAGAGCTTGCCGTTGAATTCTTCCATTCTCCAGATATACTGGTTTTCGTTTCTGCCGAAGCCCGAGCCGAGACCTGACTTGCCGCCTTCGGGGAACATTGTTGTTGCATCGCCCATAATAAGCTCGATGTTTTCGTTCTTATCCATTCTGTAAAGGCTTACTGACTGCTCAAGGTTTCTGTTCATAAATGTGAAGTCAGCCTTGAAAAGAATATGTTCAAGAGGAATTTCTTCGTCGTTGTATTCGCCGATATAGAGGTAATCATTATAAACATAGATTACGCCTGCACCCGCTCTTGTTCTTTCGGGGTCAATGCCGAAGGTGTATTTTGCGCCGTCTTCCTTGTCACCGATAACGGGAGTCCAGGTCCAGTCTGTTGCGTTTTCACCCATTTCGCCCTTAACAAGTGCAAATGACTGCATTGTGTATTCATCGGGCTTGTTGTCGGGAGTACCTGTGCAGATTGAAACATAAAGGTCATCGTTATACTCAACCATCTCCCAGATTGAACCGCCGTAGATGCTGTCGGGGAAATGATATGCGGGATAATCGAAAAGCTCTTGCTGGTCAGCGATTACGGTGAACGCATCCTGACCTGCCGAGGGGTTTGATGAAATAAGAATCTGTGCACCGCCGAGGGTTACCATGCTTACGATAAGGTAATCTTTATAAGCGCAGAGACCTCTGATACCTGTGCAGATACCCTGAAGATATGCCTGATAATAGTCCTTCTGATTGATGCCTTCGTAAACGATTGTGCACTTATCGTTGTTGTTGGGGTCAACCTCGATAATCTTGGGCAGACCGTTAACCGAGCCGCAGAAATAGAGCTTGTCATTGAACTCGCAAGCATTTCTGAGCTGAACGTTGTGACCGGTTGTTGATTTGCTCATAAGCACGGTTACTTCGTTTGTTTTTGTGTTGATTTTGGTAAGAACACCGCCGGTGTTTGCGCCGTCGGGCTCTCCTGTGTAAAAATGACCGTTGAACATAACATCGAGAGTTGCGTTCATTTCGGCAGGGTCGAATTCGTTGCCGAGAACAGAATCCATAAACCCAAGAGTAAGACCGAGCGAGTTATAGTTTGTCGAAACATAAACACAATCGCCGTAAGCAACAGCAGACCATGCGTAGTTCTGGCCTCTGTCACCCTGACCTTCGTCCTTTGCGGAAACAGCGCCTTCACCCACATAGTCAACGATACCGTCAACCTCGCCGAGGCCTTTGTCGGGATGAGAAATCTTGGTTGATTCATATTCGCCTGAATGGTATTTGACTTTTCCTTCATAAGCGAATGAGCCTGTTGCAATTCCGAATAAAGCTGAAACTGCAAGTACGATGCTGAGAATACGTTTGGAAATCTTCATAAATTTACTCCTTATTTTTTTGAGGCATAACCGCCTGTATACAAAATTTTAATTATTCTTTGTTGCATATAAGTTAGAAAAATATTAACAAAATGTTAACACATATTGCTTTTAAGTATACAAAATTATACATTTGCCTGAATAGTTGTTTTGGGTTGCCTTTTGCTTCCATATAAAGAAACATTTGGCAGTGAGTTTTCAGACGGTTATTCTTTTACTTTATGAATTCATCTGTAATTTTAATAATCATGGGTGCAATTTCTTTGCGTTTTTTCTCCGCTTTTATTTTATAGATCGGATATGCCAGAACGGTAATAATAAGTCCTATGAGTCCTATAACAATACCCGGCACAAACATTTTTTCCGCCCACACCATAATGCAGCTCATTCCCAGACCAAGAATCAGAGCACCGAGTATTCCGACGGTAAGCGAAACAGCAGTTGCGGATTTATTAACGCTTTTATCAAGTTTGCGAAGCTGCTCGAGTTTTGTTTCTTTTTTATCGGGTTCGGTATATTTTTCTCTTATCCTTTTAATTTCTTTGTTTTCCTTTGCAGAATAAGAATAAGTGTTTTTTTCGTTCATAATTTTTCCTCCGAAACATTTTTCTGTATTTTACTCTGCAAAAATTTTTAAAATGATATAATTATGTTTTTGTTTTGTTAATTTGTTTTAAGCTTTACTGTGAAAGTGCTTCCTTGACCCGGTGTGCTTTCAACTTCAATTTCTCCGCCGAGAATATCAATAACCCGTTTAACAAGAGCAAGCCCGAGTCCGTTACCTTTTTCTGAATGAGATGTGTCACCCTGATAAAATTTATCAAATATGCGCTTCATTGTGGCTTCATTCATTCCGCAGCCCGTATCAGAAACGCTGACGGTGACATTATTGCCGCTCTTTTTCAGATTTACACTTATTTTTCCTCCGTTGGGTGTAAACTTAAGTGCGTTTGAAAAGAGATTGTTCCAGACTATGGTCAGCATTTCGGGGTCGGTATTAATATAAACATCATCTTCGATATCTGTTTCAATTTCAAGATTTTTATTATCCCATTCGCTTTCGAAGCCGATAAGACATTCGCAAAGCATTTCGCTCAGGTTGCATTTTTTCAGATTGGGATAAAGCTTCTGCGCTTCAAGCTTGTTGAGCTTCAGAATGTTGGTGATTAGTTCGGAAAGATGCTTGGTTACTCTGTTGATTGATTTTGCATATTCAAGCCGTTTTTCTTCCGGCAGATTCGGTTCTTCGAGCAATGAACCGTAATTTTGCAGAACGGAAAGCGGTGTTTTGAGCTCGTGAGAAACATTGGCAACAAAATCGGTTCTCAATGTTTCAATACCCGAAAGCTCTTCCGCCATCTGATTAAGGTCGGCAACAACCGTGTTGTATTCACCGATTCTTATAGGCTGAAGGCGGGTTTCAAAATTGCCGTGGGTTAATTTTTCTGTGAATTCGTGAATTTTTTTAACCGGTCTCTGAACAAGAATTTTTCTTCTTATAAAATCAAAGACGGTAAAAATAAGACCGAGGAACAAGGCGTTATAGAATGTAAAAACAGCGGCAAAATATATGTTTTCTTTGGTATAATCAATTCCTGTGTTTTGCTGAAGAATGTTAAGGAAAAGCATAAGACTGCAGGATATGACAAATGCAACAACCGAAAAGAACAGAAGAAATCTGTAAAAAGCAAAAAGCAATTTTTTTATCATTTGAGCACCGCCTTATAGCCGAGACCGTGAACGGTTACAATTTCAAATTCATTGCAGCAAGAGAATTTTTCACGAAGCTTTGTCATATAAACATCAACCGTTCTTGTGCTTGAATTTGTGTCAACATCCCAGAATTCATTCATAAGCTGGGAACGGGTAAAGGTTTTCTTCGGATAAGAAAGCATTTTGAAGATGATATCAAATTCACGAACGGTAAGCTGGATTTCTTCGTCGCCGTAATATGCTGTATGTTCCTCAGCATCAAGAACAAGATTGCCGATAACCACTTTCTTGCTTACGGCAATTTTTGCTCTGCGGAGCAAAGCACCGATTTTGAGATTAAGCTCGTCAAGATCAATAGGCTTTACCATATAATCATCAATGCCTATGCCGTAGCCCATCCGTTTTGACATAAAGTCATCCCTTGCGGTAACAAAAAGAATGGGTATTTCCTTGTTTGTTTCGCGAACTGCAGCAGCAAACTCAAAGCCGTCTGCACCGGGCATCATAATATCGGAAATAATGAGGTCAATCTGTTTTTCGTACAGAACATCATAAGCCTCGTTTGCATTATAGCACCCGAAAACCTCGTGGCCGTATTGAGAAAGATAGGTCGAAACGGCTCTGTTGAAATCAGTGTTATCTTCAACTATAAGAATTTTAGGCATAATAAGCACCTCCGTGATGAATATACCATAAGAATATAGAGTTTTCAATTATCCGATTATAAACAGTATATCTGCTCATTTTAGAAAATGTTAGAAAATTGTTAAAGTTTTGTTAAACCGCACGAGTTCTTAAAATGAGACAAACATCTGAGATTTTACAATTTTTTATTATTTTTCAATGAATAAAATGCAGCCGAAAAGGAGGCGGAAGAAGGCTCGGTGGATATTAATGAATTATAAGAAATATCATCATCGGAAAAGATGGTTTGCGACAGAGTCAAACCGCTCGATGCGGACAAAATATTTTCGGCGGATTCAAGCATTTCGGGGTATGTTGAGCCTCCGCAGAGCTTAAGATAGCGAGCAAGAATCTCTGTTTCAACGCAAAAGCATTCTCCCGATTCTGCGCCGAGCCCGAGAGAGTCAAGGGTTTCAAAATCGGCTTCGCCCGTGTCTGCAACGCCGTACTGACGCTGATATTTTTTAACGGCATTGCGGGTGCCGAAGTCATATTCACCGTTTATTTCTCCGTGATAAAAATTCTCCTGCAAAAGCGAACGCTGAATGGCGGCGACCTTTTCCCCGCTTTGACCGAGGCATACTGCATCCGCGCGGGACGAAAATATAATTATTATCAGCAAAGCAAGATTGATTGCAACGATTAAAGTTATCTGCCATAATTCCCTGCTTTTTTCAGTCATTTTTATCACCCGAATATATTTTACGGGATATTGCGGGCTTTTATGATTGAGAAAAAATGCAATAAAAAAGGACGCCCAAGCGTCCTTTAAATAATATTTTTAATGTAATCAATTAACATAAGAATGTAATGATAAGCAACGGGGAGAAGAAGCGCAGGCACCATATTCAGGGTTCTGAACTTCTTTTCAAGCAGGAAGTTGAAGCCGATTGCCATAATGATTGCATAGCCGACCATACAGATCTGAACGAGCAGCTCCCCCTGAAGAATATCCGTCAGCGTACCCGCAAGAAGGCTGATGCCGCCCTGATAGACGAGCAGGGGAATAAAGGTGAAGATAACGCCGAAACCGAGGGTTGCGCCGAAGATAATTGCATTAACGAAGTCGAGTGCCGATTTTACAAAAAGAACGGAGCTGTCGCCTGTCAGACCGTCGCTTATTGAGCCGACTATTGCCATTGCACCGACGCAGAAAAGAACCGTGCCGTTGATAAATCCGGAGGCAAAGCCTTTTGCTTTAAATTTGCCCTCAATGTTTTTGCAGAATTTGCCGAAGCGTTCGTCGAGTTTGAGCAATTCACCGATGAGAGTGCCGAGAACGAGAAAAACAACGAGAAGAAGCTCGCCGCTGCTTGAGAGCTTACCGTTTTCGGCGGTAAACATATTTGCGATAACGCCGTTGATACCGATTATCAGAACCGCAAGACCGAGTGCTTTGTTGATGGAGTCTGTATAGGTTTCCTTGATTCCTTTTTTGAGAAGCAGACCGATGAGTCCGCCGATTATAACTGCAACGCAGTTAACGAGAGTGCCTGTCATAAATTCACCATTATTTTTTATTTCATATAGTCTGCGATTGCTTCAATTTCTTTCTGGCGGGTATATACCCTCGAAACACGCTTATTGATTCCGCATACGTATTCATAATTGATCGTTCCTGTTTTTTCTGCAAGAGCATCAACCGAAAGAGGGCTGTTGGGGTCGTTATCAAAAACAGTTACCGAAACCCCTTCGCCGATATTTTCAATGTCCGAAACATCGAGCATACACTGATCCATGCATATTCTGCCGATTACGGGCACATACTTATCGCCGATTTTCATAACCGCATTGTCTGAGAGCTTTCTCATATAGCCGTCTGCATAGCCGACGGGCACCGTTGCGATTTTGATATCCTTATCGGAAGTGTAGGTTCTGCCGTAGCTGACGGGAGTGCCTGCAGGGATGGTTTTGACCATTGAAACAACTGTTTTCATTTTGAGCGCAGGTTTGAGATTTATTTTGCCCTTGAGGAAGGGTGACGGCATAAGACCATAAAGAATGATGCCCGGTCTTACGAGATCAAGATGCATTTCGGGGTAGAGCACCGTTGCGGCGGAGTTGCAGCAATGGCGCAGGGGAAAGGTTATTCCCTCGAATTCAAGGCAGCCGATGAGAGTCATAAACAGGTCATACTGAAGCCTTGTGAAGAGCTCACCGTTTTCTTCGTCAGCAGAGGCAAAGTGGGTAAATATGCCTTCGGGATAAAGTCCGTCAAGTCTGCAGGCGGCAACGATTTCTTCAACCGCCGAGGAATCCTCAACGCTGTCGTGAAAAACGAAGCCGAGGCGGCTCATACCTGTGTCGACCTTGATATGAATGCTTATCTGCACTCCGCATTCTTTTGCGGCATCAGAGAGCGACTGAGCGTAGCTGCTGTCGAAAACAGCCTGAGAAATGTTGTTGACGGCGAGAGTGCGGGCGTATTTTGGCGGAGTATAGCCGAGAATGAGGATTGAGCAATCCTTGTTGGCTGAACGCACTTGCAGAGCTTCTTCGAGGTTGGATACGGCAAACCAACGGCAGCCGCAGGCAGAGAATTCTCTGACCGAGTTTTCGACTCCGTGACCGTATGCATCCGCTTTAACAACAGCCATAATGCTGCTGCCTGCAGAGAGCTTGCTTTCGATTGTTTCGTAGTTGTGCTTCAGGGCATCAAGGTTAACCTCGACCCATGTGCGTCTGAAATATTTCTCCATTTTGCACCTCGGCGCTATTAATACATTTTATATTATATAACTAATTGCTTTGAGTGTCAATACAGCTCAAAGCAATTGAAAAAACTTGTGATTGATGTTATTATATAAATATGGAAGGAGAGATATAATATGCTTGTAATACTTGCAATACTCAGCGATATACCCCTTTATATCGAAGCTTTTTTTGAGTATATTTTAGGAGGGCTTATCTGAACAAAGTCACAAAAAAGGCTAAAAAGAAACATAAAAATATCAAAAGCGGTTTGCAAAGATCACACATTGCAAGCCGCTTACTTTTTTAGGGTCGATGCCTGCATCGACCCCTACAATATTTGTTTCTTTTGTTCTTTTCTTAGTGAAACAGTCACGATTCTTTATTTGCCAAACATCATGAGCAGGAAACCTGCCGCAACTGCCGAGCCGATAACGCCCGCAACATTGGGACCCATAGCGTGCATGAGAAGGAAGTTTGTGGGGTTATACTTTCTGCCTTCAGTCTGTGAAACACGGGCTGCCATGGGAACTGCGGAAACGCCTGCCGAACCGATGAGAGGATTGATTTTGCCGCCTGTGACAAGATAAAGGAGCTTGCCGAGGAGCAGACCGCCGATTGTTGAGAATGCAAAAGCGGTAAGTCCGAGAATAACAATTTTAATTGTGCTGAGCTTTAAGAACTCTGTGCCGTTGGTGGTTGCACCTACGGTTACGCCGAGCATAATTGTTACGATGTTGGTGAGTGCGTTCTGAGCTGTATCGCTGAGTCTGTCGGTAACTCCGCAAACCTTGAGAAGGTTACCGAACATAAGCATACCGATAAGGGGAGCCGCATCGGGGATAAGAAGAGAAACAACAACGAAAACAACAACGGGGAAAATAATCTTCTCTGTTTTGCTTACGGTGCGGAGCTGTTTCATTTCAACCTTTCTCTCCTTCTCGGTTGTGAGAAGCTTCATAAGAGGAGGCTGAATAAGGGGAATGAGCGCCATATATGAGTATGCCGCAAGAGCGATGGGGCCGAGAAGGTGGCCTGCAAGCTTTGATGCAACGAGGATAGCTGTGGGGCCGTCTGCACCGCCGATGATTGCAATTGATGCAGCTTCCTGAGGAGTGAAGCCGAGCAGAATTGCAATAACAAATGCGATGTAGATGCCGAGCTGAGCCGCCGCACCTAAAAGAAGGCTTACGGGGTTGGCAAGAAGAGGACCGAAGTCTGTCATTGCGCCGATACCGAGGAAGATGAGGCAGGGGAAGATAGAGCTCTTTACGCCTGCGTAAATCAATCTCAGAACACCTGAGTCATACCAATGAGCACCTTCAACGATGTTGGAAGTATCCATAAGACCGGTGGGGTCATCCATAAGACCTGCGCCGGGCATATTCGCAAGAAGAATGCCGAATGCGATGGGAACGAGAAGAAGGGGTTCAAACTTCTTGACGATAGCGAGATAAAGGAACACTACCGAAACAAGAATCATTACTGCGTTCTGCCATGTAAGCAGAGCAAAACCCGAGCTTTCCCAGATTCCCTTAAGGATTTCTGTGATAAATTCCATGGACAGGGGCCTCCTTAGCCGATAACAGCGATAACTTCGTCTGTTTCAACTGTTGAGCCCTTTGAAACGAGAACCTGCTTAACTGTACCTGCGCAGGGAGCAACGATTTCGTTTTCCATCTTCATAGCTTCAAGGATGAAAAGAACATCGCCTGCGTTAACTGTTGAACCTGCTGAGGTGTTAACAGAAAGGATTGTGCCGGGCATGGGAGCTGCAATCTTTGTGCCGTCTGCGGGAGCAACGGGAGCAGCGGGTGCTGCGGGAGCTGCCTCGGGAGCAGGAGCTGCTGCGGGTGCGGGTGCTGCGGCAGGAGCGGGAGCTGCAACGGGCATTGCAACGGGAGCTGCTGCAACGGGAGCGTCGGACACATTCATAATAACTGCCTGAGTTTCTTCTACTTCTACTTCGTATGCTTTACCGTTAAGATTTACAACGTATTTCATAATAATTATTCCTCCACTTTTTTGATTGATTTGAAGCTGAGTCTGTTGAGCGGAATGCCGCTTTCGTTACTTACTATTGCCATAATTGTTGCCGCTGTGCGTTCGTCAACATCCACAAGCTCTGTTTTACCCTTGATGGATTTGAACCAGAGTCTTTCAAGGGGGATGCCTGTCTGAGCGCTTACGAGAGCCATAACTACTGCCGCTGTGGGCTCATCAACATCGATGAGCTGAACCGAAGGAGCATAAGCAACGGGAGCTGCTGCGGGAGCGGGAGCTGCAACAGGTGCGGCGGGCGCAACGGGAGTTACTTTAACTTCAGGAACTTCTTCGTTTCCGCCTGTAAGCTTGCTTTCGATTGATCTGAGTATCTTTGAAATGCCGGAAATGATTACGGCAATAAGAGCAAGCTCTGCGATAACAACGAGAATGCCTGCAACCGCAACAAGCAGTGTTTCGGACATGGTTAATGAGATTTTATCTGCAAACATAATTTATCACCCTCAGTCAATTCTTTCGATTGTGTATGTGAAGGTGTTCTTGCGGTCAGCTTCGCGCTTCTCGAAGAATGCCTCTGCCTGAGTGGGGAATGCGATATATGAAAGAACATCCTCTTCGCAGGTTGCCTTGCTGCCGAGATATGCCTTTGCTTCTTCCATTCCGGGAGCAAGAGTATCTGCAAATCTGCCGGTGAAGGGTTTTTCGTCGCCGAGAACGAGCTTCTGGAGCTCTTCGCTTACCTTGCCGGGAGCCTGACCGTATTCACCCTTGATATAGCTCTTTACTTCCTTGGAGATGTTCTTGTATCTTTCGCCTGCAAGAACGTTGGCTGTTGCCTGAACGCCTACCATCTGGCTCATGGGAGTTACGAGGGGAGGATAGCCGAGGTCTTCACGGACTCTGGGAGTTTCAAGAAGAACTTCATCGAGCTTGTCGAGCTTCTTCTGAGCTGTGAGCTGTGCAACAAGGTTTGAAAGCATACCGCCGGGAATCTGATAGATGAGAGCGTCGGTCTGAGTGCCCATAACAACGGGATTAAGAAGACCGCTTTCGAGTGCCTTTGCACGGATAGGCTTGAAGAAATCGTTGATTTCTTTGCAAATGTTTTCGTCAACGTCAACTTCGTAGCCGTACTGCTTGAGAGTATAAACAAGAGTTTCGGTTGCGGGCTGTGAAGTACCGCCTGAGAAGCAGGAGATAGCGGAGTCGATAACGTCTGCGCCTGCTTCAACGCACTTGAGAAGTGTCATAAAACCGAGACCTGTTGTTGAGTGTGTGTGAACAACGATGGGAACTTTAACGTTTTCTTTGAGAGCCTTAACGAGGTCGTAGCCTTCCTTGGGGCTCATGATGCCTGCCATATCCTTGATGCAGATGCTCTGAACACCGAGG
>JAZNRG010000006.1:0-27847 GCA_045590575.1 Acutalibacteraceae bacterium
ATGCTCCTCGAGGAATACTGCGCCGAAAAGGTGGATATAAGCAGAGTGATAAAAATTGCTCTTGTTCACGATTTGGTTGAGGTTTATGCGGGCGACACCTTTGCCTATGATACCAAGGGTTATGAGGACAAGGAAGAAAGAGAAATCGAAGCGGCGAACAGGCTTTTCGGTATGCTTGACCCCGTTCAGGGAGCTGAAATCCGTGCTCTCTGGGATGAATTTGAGGCAAAAGAAACTCCCGAATCAAAATATGCCAACGCCATCGACCGCATTCAGCCGCTTATGCTCAACTATCTTACCAACGGTCATACATGGAAGCTTGGCGATGTTCACGCACCGCAGATTCTTAAAAGAATGGATATAATCCGCACCGCAACGCCCGAATTGTGGCACATCGTTGAAGGCATTATTTCAACATCGATTGAAAAGGGTATTCTGAAGCCGTGAATGAATTGCGGAGTGGCTTCTCCTTGAGGAGAAGCTGTCACGAAGTGACTGATGAGGTGATTGCGAAGCAATTATAATATTACACACCTCATCCGCCGCAAGCGGTCCCCCTTTCCCTCGAGGGGAAGGCTTTGATTTTAATAATTTTGTAATAATTTTGAATCTTTATTTGTAATTCCCCTGTTATACAATCTGAGTGTACCAAGGGATTGAATATGAGGTGAAACCGATGTATACCGTGCTTGTCTGCGATGACGATGTCGCAATTCTCGATTCCGTTGAAATTTATCTTAAGCTGGAGGGCTATAATGTGCTACGTGCCGAAAACGGCGTGCAGGCGCTTGAGCAGGTCAAGAATAACGAGGTGCACTGCGTTGTTCTTGACATCATGATGCCGGGTCTTGACGGACTTCAGGCAACGCTCAGGCTCCGTGAAAAGCATAATATTCCCATTATTTTGCTTTCTGCAAAGAGCGAAGATACCGACAAAATAACGGGTCTTTCGTTCGGAGCGGATGACTATGTGACAAAGCCGTTTAATCCGCTTGAGCTTATGGCGAGGGTCAAATCCCAGATAAGAAGATATACCTCTCTCGGCTCTATGGAGAAGAAAGAGGGAGTTATAACAACGGGGGGACTTTCTCTGGATACTCTCGCAAAGGAGCTTACTCTTGACGGTGAGCCGATAAAGCTGACCGCAACGGAATACGGCATAATGAGCGTGCTTATGGAGAATCTCGGCAGGGTGCTTTCAACGGGTCAGATTTACGAAGCTGTGTGGGAGGAGCCTTCCTTCAACACGGAAAAAACGGTTACGGTACACATCAGGCGAATCCGCGAAAAACTCGAAATCAATCCCAAGGACCCGAAATATTTAAAGGTGGTGTGGGGAATTGGCTATAAAATCGAAAAATATTAAACACAACAAAATCACAAAACTCATAGCGATTGTTCTTGCTGTTGTTATGTTCTTCTCTGCAGGCTGGTTTGCGAATCTCTTCATAAGAGGCTTTGCGGATTACAATGCCTATAATACAAGCGGCGGAATGCTCTATACCCAGACATCGGCATTCCGAGGTCTTATGAACTGGACGGAAGAATCTCTCATCAACAATGCGATGTTTGAGCAGCCGATGACCTTTGAGCAATACAAGGCAAGTCAGGCGGGTAAGGCGGTTGCGGCGGAATACGATTCTCTTGCGAAAAAGGTTTCCGATGCATATGACCTGCTTGAAAGCTCGGGGATAGAGGTTTATGTTTCAAACGACAACAGCTATTATTATCTTCTGCCCTATAAAACGCTTGTTTATGCGATGAACAGCACAGGCGGATATGTTCATTGCGACGAAATTCTGAGTTGTTACAACAGCGGCTATATTGAAAAGGTTAACCCCAACGGCAAGGCGGTTGAATCAACAACCGTGATTGAAACTCAGCCTGCAACTCAGCCTCCGATAGTTGAACAGGTTAACGAGCAAGGAGAAGTATATACTGAGGTGGTTGTTGAGCAAACAACACGCCGCTCGGATTCGGAGAATAATTACGGGGTGCCCCAGATATTCCAGGGTGAAACCGACGTTATCTATGTTGACGGAAACGGAAGATACTACCGCTTTTATTATGCAAATTCAGGCACCCGTGCCCCTCTTGAGGTTCAGGATGTTGCCGATGCACTGAGCGAAATCAACCGAATCAGCGGCTATACTGCCTACGGTGAATCAACAAAGGAACGTTTTCTTGAAGAAATTTCAGACGGCGGCAAGGAAGCATATATTTTTCAGGCGTGGGAGAATACCCGGTCTTATAATTATTATGAACGCATCGTTAATAAAATAAAGAGTGTCAACTATGCCATTATGCTTGAAAACGGCAGGGTTGTTACCAACTGCGGAGTGCTCGCAACCGATACGCAGGAGCAGATTATGGAAAAGCTCGGCGGCGAATTTGTTGAAGCAAACATCAAGGGTGAATATAAACTGCTCAAGGGCGAAGCCCCTGCGGAAACAGACAGCCCCTGGGGCGGACTTGCAGATATGCTCTTCGGCGAAAGCGTTGCAATTCTGAATGCGGGCGGTTCTTTGTTTGCCGACCCGAAGAATTCATCGGGATATTTTGCCTATGTGCAGAGAAACGAAGTTGTTGACCCGTTCACGCTTTCTTTCAACGCATTCACGGATTTCACTCAAAGCTCCGTAACGAATCTCACAACGATAATGGTTCTTTTTGCGGTGAGCTTCCTCATTGCTTGCGCAGCCTGCATTTATCTTCTTTGCGTTGCAGGCAAGACCGCAGACGGAATAAAGATTAATTTCTTTGACCGCGTTCCTGCCGAAATCAACTGGGTTCTCGGCGTTGGCATTATGGTTCTTCTCGGCTTCGGAGTTGTTGTTCTTGTTGTTTACGAGGCAGATCCTTTCCAGCTTGCATTTCTTGGCATAGGCAACAACTTTTTCAGCACGCTTCTCAGAGCTGTAAGCATAAACACGGCTCTCATAACGGGCGCTGCCGCTGCCGCTTTCTTCGGAATATGGACTGCGCTCGTTGCAAGCTTTATCAGAAA
This sequence comes from Acutalibacteraceae bacterium, assembly GCA_045590575.1. Taxonomy (GTDB): domain Bacteria; phylum Bacillota; class Clostridia; order Oscillospirales; family Acutalibacteraceae; genus CAG-177. Next base: position 3,008 of record JAZNRG010000006.1, read on the forward strand.
TGTCCGCAACAAGAGCTTCTGGAAGCATACTCTTTGCTTTGCTCTTCTCCGATTTATCGGATGGCTTTTCAAAAAGCTCGGCAAGCTTTTCGGCTTCATAATCAATCCGACGAAGAAGTTCTTCAAAAAGCAGATTGAAAAAATCAAATATATTCTCGCCTGCGACTATGCAAAGGGCGAGGGCAAGAAGTTCAAGATTATTGCCTGCAGTCTGGTTGCGGCGTTCCTTGTTCTTAACGGAATAGTCGTTCTTCTCTCGGGCGCAACGATTCATTACGGCTCGGGTTTGCTCGGACTGATTGCGGCAATTATTGTTAATATTTCGGTGCTTATGTTTGCGATTCTTCTTATCGTTTCGCTGGACAGAATCATGGAAGCGGTTTCGGCGATGAGAAGGGGCGAGCTTAACACAAAGATAGATACCCGCCTTATGCCCGGCTTTATGATGCGATTTGCCGAGGATATTCTCTCTATGCAGGACGGATTGCAGAATGCGGTTGAAAGTGCGGTTAAAGATCAGAGAATGAAAGCGGAGCTTATCACCAATGTTTCTCACGACCTCAAAACCCCGCTCACTTCAATCGTGAATTACGTTGACCTTCTCAAAAAATGCGAGGTTGAGGACGAAACGGCGCAGAGATATATCACTGTGCTTGACGAAAAGGCGGCGAAGATGAAAAAGCTCATCGAGGATCTGGTTGAGGCATCAAAGGCTTCATCGGGCGCAATTGAAATTCATCCTGTTAAAATCAACCTCACCGAGTTTGCGGCGCAGGCTGTCGGCGAGCACGAGGATGAGCTGAAAAAAATCGGCATCGGTCTTGTGCTCAAGGCTCCCGAAAGCTTTGTTTACGTTACTGCCGATTCGCAGAAAACTTCAAGAATCGTTGAAAATCTTTTCTCCAATATAAGAAAATATGCCCTTGAGGGCACAAGAGTTTACGTTGAGGTTGAAAGCGGCGAAAAATACGGCTCGCTGATATTTAAAAATATTTCTCGCAATGAGCTGAATGTTTCGGGTGATGAGCTGATTCAGAGATTCGTCAGAGGCGATGCATCGCGCTCGGGCGAAGGAAGCGGTCTCGGTCTTTCAATAGCAAACAACCTCTGCGAATTGCAGAAGGGCAGATTCAGGGTTGATGTTGACGGAGACCTTTTCAAGGTGACCGTTTCACTCCCCAAGGCAGAATAAAAAATAACACCACGGATTTGATTCCGTGGTGTTTTGCTTTATGCGGGGATATATTCAAATGTGAAGCAATGGGATTTGATTGCGAAATCGAGAAGATTGCATCTGAAAGAGTTGCCTCTCATCTGATTGACCGCTGTTTCGCCGGTGCTCTTTTTAACCCATTTATCGCCGACTCGGATTTTGGTGACATAACCGGTGTTTGCGTCGTATGCGCTGTCGTGCGAAATTATTTCTATCCATTTTGCGGGGTCTTCACCGAGAGTTATTTCAAGACCGTTTTCTTTTGCATAGGATTCGATATACTTTTTCATTTCGTCGGCGGTTATTTCTTTGGTGGATTTATCTACCTCTTCGGGGCTGGATGCGCCGCCGACAAGGTAGGGATACTGATCGCCGCCCCAAACGGAATTTGAGGACGCGGTTTTACCCGGAGATGAAGCGAAGTAGCAGGTGAATGCCGCCTTGCCGTTATAGTCAAGATATTTTGCCTGCGGAGTGCCGAATTCATCGGTGAGACCGAGCACGTCAAGGCAGGCTTTATAGATGTTTGAGCCTGCATAGTCAAAATCTTCTTTGTATGCGTGAAGAGATTTCTTGACATCGAAATTATAGTATTTTGCGAAGGTATATGCCGAAACAACCTGTGCTTTGAGAGCCTCCATGGGAGCGCTCGGGCCGATTTCTTTATATGTTGTTTTGCAGAGGTATTCAACAATCGGGATTTCCTTGTCGCCGTATTTCACCTTGAGGGGAGCGGCGGTATCGGTTTTGACGGTTGTACCGATGAAATAATTGGTGAGAATTTCTTCATAGGTCTTGCCGTTTTTTGCCATCTGAATTGCGCCTTCCTGGCTCATTCCGACGCCGTGACCGTAGCCGTAAACTCTGAAAACAAACTTGCCCTTGCTGCTACCCGTGCCCGTTCCGGTTGTGCCGGTGGTTGTTGAGGAAGCGGCGGTGGTTGCGGCGGTAGTGGCAGTGGTGGTGGGCTTGGTTGTTGTGGTAGTGGTTGTTGTGGTTGTAGTTGTAGTTGTAGTAGGTTTAAGCGTTGTTGTGATAAGTTTTGTGGTGGTTACGATGGTGGTTGCGATTTTAGTGATTGTTGTTTTGATTGAGGTTGTTGTCGGTCGGGTGGTGATGCGATTCATTGTTAACAGCGTGGGAAGGGTTGAAGCCGACGTGGGGTTAAGGTCAACACCGAAGCCGTTGTCGCTGTCGTTGAATTCAAGATAGCTGCCGCCCTGATAATAATTATTCTCGGGCTGAGTTGTGATTTCATCCTGCTGAACAAAGCCGCTCTGACCTGCATAGGTCATTGAAGTGTCGTCTTCCTTGCCCGAAAGCACGAATGCCGCAACAACGCAGGCGATAATTGCGAGGGCAATTCCGACGATTGCAACTATCAGCGGAGTTTTTGAGTTCTTTTTCCACTTCTTCTCCTTGACGGGAGGATTGGGATTAACCATTCCCGCCGCAGAGAGTTCATCGAGCATCTGACAGAGCTTGATGATTGCGGTAACAATAAGAGCTTTTTTGTCTTCGCCGGGTTTTGCGTAAACCTTAGCCGCCTTTGCTCTGTCTGAATCCGCAACGCAGACGATAACAAAATCGCCGTCTGCCGGATTATCGTTATAAACACCCGAAATCGCAATGCCGAGGTCTGTGCCCGAATTCTCCTTTGAGAGCCTTGCACTCTGAGCTATGTAGTCGGCGGTGTTTTCGTTTTCATTCTTTTCACGCAATGCGGAGTCGGCAACGAACGACTTTTCACAATCGGGCACGGTGGATATGGCGGAAAGAAGATGCTTTCCGCAGCCGCACGAAGAAATTGCAACGGTTTTTCCGCTTGAAATAACGCCAGAAACTCTTTCGCGGAGCTCCTGCATTTTTGTTTTGGGAGCGGGAGGCGGGGCGGGTACCGCCGCAACGGATGATATGGTTTCGTTGAATATGCTTTCAAGTCCTGCACCGAAAAGATAGCTGAGTCTTGCTTCGTCAAGAGGAACAAAAACTACCGTGCTGCCGTCGTCATCGGCGGCAAAGGCAGAGAAAAGACCGTCCTGCGAGAGAAAAACCTTTGATTTATGGGGAACAGCCGCATGAAGGTCGCATTCCTTGATGTTCAGCGGAGCGTTGGTGCCCATTGCGGAGAGGATCTGAGAGCTTTTTACGGTTTTTACGGATAAGGATTTAAGGAGACGGAGTTTTGCGCTGAGGAACATATCAAGGGGCGCAGCGGCAACAACAATATTGCCGTCCTCCGTGAGGTCAGCCGCTCTTGCCGCAAAAACGGATATGTCGCCGAAATCCTCAACAGCGGGATTTTCGGCATAAATACCGATTTTTCTTTCAAGATAATCCGCCGAACCCTGCGACTGTCGGCCGCAGAGAGTGCAAATACTCACCTTTCTGTTCATAATAAAGTCTCCTTAATCCTGAAATTTTTACCAGCGTGAATCCTCGGCATAGGGATTTGTTTTCTTGTTGATGTCATACCAAGCCTGGGGATATTTGGGGTTCTGGTTGTAATAAGCTTTTGAAACATCGATGTTGATGCTTTCGCCCTCTCTTCTTTCTCTTGCAACAATAACGAGCCTTGCTTCGTCGAAGTCATAAGCGCAGGTTGAAAGAGTAAGAATCTTATCTGTGGGAGCAATGTCAACGCCTGTTGTGTAGAACTTTCTCTTGTCGATTTCATCGATGTATGCTTCAAACTTTGCATCACCGATATCGATGAAGTTATAAGGAAGAACGTAGCCGTTATCGTCTTTTTCCTTGGAGTTTGTGAGGAATGCGGCATAAACGAACCAGGTATGGTCGCCGTAGATTGTGTTGCATTCGATTACGGGAGCTCTTGCGAAACCGTCTTCAATGCCTCTGTAGTTTTCGAGCATACCGAAGATAAGGTCGTCGTGACGCATATTATGACCGTAAACAACAGTGTTTCTGTGGAGGTTCTGAAGATCTGTCATCCTGTAATCAAAGAAGGGCACACCGTAGCGGGTATATTTGCCGTAGATATCCTTTTTGAGATAATAGTTGTTGTTGCTGCCCTGAGCGATGGGAAGGTTAATCTCAAAGCCGGGAATTGAAATCCAGCCCGAGAGGTCATCGTTTGCGGCATAGAGCTGAGCATATTTTGCGAGCATACCGTCGGGATAATCAATGTTTGCTTCGGGAACCTGAACTTCTTCAACAATCATATCGCTGTGGTTGTTGATGCCTTCGTTCATCTGAGCCTCAAGTTTTTCGGCGTCAGTCTTGAATCTGTAGGGTTCTATAAAATAGGTATTAACAAGAATACCGCTGCTGATGATGATTGTTATGATTGAAATCGCAAGCACAATTTTTCTGATAACCTCGCCTGCACCGCCCTTGGATTGCTTTTCAGGCTTCGGGATATCCTCTTCTTTCAGCTCGAATTCTGCCTCGCCGGGAAGAAGATCCGGGTCTTCTGCGGGAGCAAGGGGTGCGCTGCTCATAGGAGCTGCCTGATAGAGTTTTTCGGGTGCTGCAGCTGCTTTTTCGTAGTCATTGCCGTCATCGGGAACGTTTATAACAAAACCTGCAGGTTCAGCGGCTGTTTCTTCTGCCTCAGCGGGAGCGGAGGGAGTGTCGCCGAGAAGCTCGGCAAGTTCTTTTTCAAAGTCATCATCAGATGTGTCAATCTGAGCGGCAGTTTCTTCTGCGGGTGATTCGGGAGTTTCTTCCTCTTCAAAAGCATCGAGGTCGAATTCTTCGTCTGCGGGTTCTTCGGGAGTTGCAGAAACGAGGTGTGCTGCCGCCGAAAGCTCGCCCACTACGGGAACGATTTCCTGGTTGGACTCGATTTCAGAGAGAATGTTGCTGAATCCGTCATCATTTGAGGTATCCGCCTTGAGCATATCAATCATACTGAAGATATCGTCTTTTGCGGAGTCACCGCCGATTGCGGGAGCATTCTGCTTGTCCGCAGCGTTATCGTCGAGCGAAACAACGGGAATATCATCGAAGTATTCGTCGGGATTTGCCCAGAAATTCTCAACATTTTCTGCGTTATCTTCAAGAGGCTCGGGGTCTGAAAGAGCAACCTTAAGGGGCTCTGCCTCGCTTGAAGTGAGAACAGAGAGAGGCTTGGGAACGATTGCGTTATCGGGGCCGCTGTTCATAATATCGTCGTAGAGGCTCTGAAGCTCGTTTTCAAGGCTCTTTTCTGTTTTTTCGATATCCTCATGGAAGCCTTCGAAAAGGGGAGCGGAAGCGTTGCTTTCTTCAAGGAAATCGCCGAAATCGATTTCTCTTATCGCCTCGTCATCGGCAATGGAGCTGAGCTCATCGGGGATAGCCGCTTTTTTGTTTTCATTCATATTATCTTTAGACATCTTTTAGTCCTCCATATATCAGTTGGCACTGGGCTGCCATTTTTCTGCATTCTTATAGGGATTTGTTTTGCCGTGGCTGTTATACCAGACCTGAGGTCTGCGGTAATCGGGGTTGTCCTTAACGAGAGAAGCATCGATTTCTTCGCTCTCGCCTTCGTGAAGAAGTCTGCCCATAACAACGAGTCTTGTGTCAACGTTTTTGCCGTAGTCATAAATGCAGGTTGAGAGAGTGATTACCTTATCGGTGGGCTCAAGCGAAACGCCTGTTTCGTAGAGCATTCTCTGCTTTACCTGATCAATAAAGCCTGCCATATTATTCTGGCTCATATCGGGATAAATATAATTGAAGAAATAGCCGTTATCGTCGCGAGACTGAGTGTTTGAAAGGAAAACCGCACAGATTTTGAAGGTGTATTCTTCATAAAGAGTGCTGTACTTTATAATGGGGTTATTAATGAAGGTCTGTTTGTCGCGGAAATCGTAAAGTGAGCGGAATGCCTGCTTGGGGATGCCGTCACCCTTACCCGTGGTGTGTCCGTGGATAACGGTGTTGACTGAAATGCCGTCTGTTATGCAGCGGTAATCGAGATAGAGATTTCCGTAGTTGGTTGAGGTTGTGTTGCTTGTGCCTCTCTCATAGAAATCCTTATAGAGATATTTGCTGTTATCGTTGCTCTGAAGAAGAGCAGTATCGATTTCTGTACCCGGAATAGAAAGCCAGCCGACAAGATTGTTGTTGACGGCATATGCCTGCATAAATTCTTTGCGGATACCGTCGGGGTAGCTTGTCTGCTCCTTCATATCCTTGGATAAAACGCTGCCGAGAGTGTCTGCGAGGGCATCAAACTTCGTTCCTTGCGGAGCAGCATATTCAGCCGCCTTGGTTTCCATTTCAACCTTAAGGTCGGGTTTAAGGAAGTTTACTGCCGCAAGCACGCCGAAAACAACTGTCAGCACTGCAAATACCGAACAAAGAGCAATCAGTATTTTGTTATTTTTCATTCTCTTTTCTCTCCTTGGTTTCTATGCATATTCGCACGAGGTTGAGCGCACGGGAAGCGGTAACATATCGGTTATATTCTCTGTCTTTCTTTCCCGTTTCGATTTTTTCGCATTTCTCATACCCTTCGGCATTGATTGCAATGTAGCAAAGACCGACGGGTTTGTTTGTGCCGTCGCTTCCGGGACCTGCAATTCCCGTGATGGCGATTCCTATATCGGAGCCCGAAACTCTGCGGATGCCTGCCGCCATTTCGGTTGCGGTCTGCTCGCTGACCGCTCCGTATGCCCTGAGTGTTTCTTCTTTTACTCCGAGAACTTTTTGTTTCACTTCGTTTGAATAGGTGATTGCGCCGTATTCAAAAACATTGCTTGCTCCCGGGATATCGGTCAGTCTTTTGGGGATATATCCCGCCGTGCAGCTTTCTGCCGTTGCGAGTGTAAGACCGTTTTCTTTGAGGAGCTCAACAACCTTCTGCTCAATGCTTTCGCTGTCGATGCCGTAAACGAAGCTTCCGAGTCTGCCGCAGATTTCGTCAATAACGGGTCTGCAGAGTTTTTCAGCTTCTTCGGCATTGTCTGCCTTTGCGGTAACACGCAGAAGCGCTTCACCTTTTTTAGCGTAGGGAGCAACCGTGGGATTCTCCATCTCAAGCAAATCGGAGCAGAGCTCCGCCATTGCGCTCTCGCCTATACCCATTGTTCTTACCGTATGAGAAACGATTGAGCCTTCGGAATACTCCGCAAGGTAGGGCACAACGCTTTCTTGATACATCGGAGCCATTTCATAGGGCGGACCCGGAAGAATGCAGACGCATTTGCCGTTTTTCTTGAGACCAAGACCCGGTGCGGTACCGTGGTTGTTCTCAAACACCGTGCCGCCGATGGGCACATAAGCCTGCCTGAGGTTGCTTTCGGGCATTTCGATGCCCTTGGATTCAAAATAATTTCTGATGTCGTCTGCGATTTTTTTGTCAAGCGTAAGCTCAAAGCCCATAACCTTGCAGCAGACATCTCTTGTTATGTCGTCGGCGGTGGGGCCGAGACCTCCTGTTGCGATAACGATATCACTTCTCTCAAGAGCTGTTGTGAGAGCGGCAGAAAGTCTTTCGGGGTTGTCACCGACCGTTGTGTGCCTTAAAACGGATATGCCGAGTTTTGCAAGCTCAAGCGAAAGATATCTTGAATTTGTGTTGAGTATATCGCCGAGAAGAATTTCCGTGCCGACGGAAAGAATTTCGCAAACTGACATATCATAGCTCCTTTCAGTCGCAATGAAAAATGAATAATGAAGAATGAAAGAATTAATGGCCTGCGACGCTTATTATATTGGGTGTGGGCAAGGCCCACCCGAAATTATTCATTCTTAATTCTTCAATTAATAAGCATTAATATGAATAAATCTTGTTCCTTCAACAGCTTCCTTTACAAGGCTGTCAACCTCAAGAGCGGTTTCGCACTCTTCAACATATTCGAGAGTGGGCTTTGTCTTGGGATGCTTCGGGGTAAATACCGTGCAGCAGTCCTCATAAGGAAGAATTGAAATATCGAAGGTTTCGATTTTTCTTGAAATTGCAACAACCTCATCCTTGTCCATACCGATGAGGGGGCGGAATACGGGCATATCGCAGACCGCATCCGTGCAGGCGATTGCGGGCATTGTCTGGCTTGCAACCTGACCTACGCTTTCGCCCGTGATGAGCGCACCCGAATGCTCTCTCTGAGCAATAATCTGAGAAACTCTCATCATCATACGGCGCATAATAACCGTGAATATATCTTCGGGGCAGTTATCCTTGATGAGTTCCTGAATTTTGGTGAAGGGAACAACATAGAGGGTTATTCTGCCCGAATACTTGCTCACTTGCCTGAGAAGTGAATGAACCTTCTGTTCGGCTCTTTCGCTTGTGTAGGGAGGGGAAGCAAAGTGGATTGCAATGAGTTCAAGACCTCTTTTTGCCATCATATATGCGGCAACGGGGCTGTCGATACCGCCCGAAATAAGGACCGCCGCTCTGCCTGAGGAGCCCGTGGGCATACCGCCCGCACCCTTTATCTGCTTGCCGTGGATGTAAGCGTGGGTATCTCTGATTTCAACGGTAACAACCATATCGGGATTGTGAACATCAACCTCAAGATGGGGAAACTTGCGAAGAAGATAGCCGCCCGTTTCTCTGCAGATTTCGGGAGAATTGAGGGGGAACTTCTTATCGGAGCGTTTTGCTTCAACCTTGAAGGTACGGATACCGAGAAGCTGGGGAGCCAGATATTCTTCGGCGCTTCTCAAAATTGTTTCCATATCCTTTTCGACAGCGGCGGCTCTTGAAAAGCCTGCGATGCCGAAAATCTTTTTGATGCGCTCAACTGCTTCGTCGAGATCTGCTCCGTTTTCGGGCTCGGCAACGATTGTTGACTGCGAAATGGTAAACTTGAATTTGCCTGCAGATTCGAGTCTGCGGCGCATATTCTTAACAAGCATATCCTCAAAAGTTCTTCTGTTAAGTCCTTTGAGAGCAAGCTCGCCGTTTTTGATTAAGATAATTTCTTTCATTTATACTCTCCGATTATTTTATTGCTCTTATCGTTTTCTTCGCTTCCGCAATTCCGAGAATAAGAGCATCTATTTCCTGAATTGTTGTGAATCTTGAAAAGCTGATTCTGATGGGGCTGTCGAGCCTTCTGCGGTCAAGATTCATTTGAGTAAGAACGTGGCTCTTTTTGCCTTTGGAGCAGGCTGAACCGCTTGAAACATAAATTCCTCTGTCCGAAAGGAAGTTGAGCATCGGCTCCGATTTGATGCCGAGCACAGAAACGTTGGTAACGTAAGGTAAGGCATCGGGAGGAGAGTTGATAACGATATCACCAAGCTCGCCGAGCTTTGACACCATATAGTCACGGAGCATCGTGATGTGTTCAAGCTCCTTTGCGGGGTCGGGAAGCACCCTTGCCGCCGCAGCAAATCCCGCAATAAGAGGCATCGCCTCGGTGCCGGGACGGATTTTCTTTTCCTGCTCGCCGCCGTAGGTTCTCGGTTTGATTTTTATACCCTTGCGGATATAAAGAGCACCGACGCCTTTGGGCCCGTGGATTTTATGGGAGCTTACTGTGAGCAGGTCAACGCCGAGAGAGGCGGGCTTGACGGGCATTTTGCCGAATGCCTGAACCGCATCGCAGTGAATCAGTGCAGGTGAGCGTGCCATCATTGCCGCACGTTTTGCCGCCTGAACGGGCATCACCGAGCCGACCTCGTTGTTGACGAGCATCATTGTTATGAGAATTGTATTTGAGTTGACGGCGGCATATAGGTCTTTTTCGTTTATTCTGCCGTAGCCGTCAACTTTGAGCTTGATTACCTCAAAGCCTTCCGCTTCGAGGCGGTTGAGAGTGTCATCGATGCTTGAATGCTCGATGCTTGTTGATACGATTCTTCTGCCCATGCGGCGCATCTGATAAGCTGCACCGATAACGGCAAGATTGTTGGCTTCCGTGCCGCCCGAGGTGAAGAAAATCTCTTCAGGGGAGCAGGAAAGGCGGGAGGCAATATCGGCTCTTGACTGCTCAAGAAGCTCGTTTGCCTTGTTGCCGACTGAGTGCAAAGAAGAAGGGTTTCCCCAGCAGCGTGTCATTGCATCCGAAACGGCATTGACCGCTTCACAGCACGGTGCTGTGGTTGCACTGTTATCAAAATATGCGTTCATTTACTAAGCTTCCCCTCTGTCGGCACTACACCCATTATAATCATATTTAAAACATTATACACTATTTTTCCCTCACTTGCAAGTATTTTATTATAGAGAGATACAGGGTGGATTTCATCATACAACATTATATGACGGGAAAGCGGCATTTGTCAGTTTATAATACAGTGTGACGGTTAATAAAAATACGGGTTTTTGTTAACAGATTAAAAACAAAACATCCGAAAATAATTAATTTGCCAATACAGTTTTTTTGTGGTATTATGGACATATCAAAACAGAAGGAGGGAAAAGCATGGCGAAAGCTGAAGTGAAGAAAACATATCATTTTCAGCAGGTAACGGTTATGGCACTGATGACGGCGTTTCAGTTAATCTGCGCTGCGTGTGTGCTCTGCAGGCAGGAAGAGCTGAGCCTTAAGATGGTTTATGTGTTCTTCGGCTATATTGCTGCCGAGTGGGTCTATATGCTTATCGGCACTCTCGTGACGGGCAACGACTATTTTGAGCTTGAAGCCATAGCGTTTTTCCTTTCGGGCATCGGTCTTACGGTATGTGCAAGCATAAGCGAGGATTATGCGGTAAAGCAGCTTATCGCAATCGGTCTAGGTCTTGCAGTCTACATAGTAATGAATCTTGTGATAAAAGACGTCAATGTTGCGAGCATTATGAGATATCCTGCGGCGGTGGGAGCGATAGGCCTGCTTGCGGTGAATCTTGTTATGGCGCAGAATATCAACGGCACTCTCAACTGGATTCATCTCGGTGCGTTCTCCATTCAGCCGTCGGAATTCGTCAAGGTTGCGTTTATCCTTGTCGGTGCGGCATCGCTTGAAAAGCTCATATCCGCCGTGAGCCTTACTAAATACATTATCTTTTCTCTCGGTTGTGTCGGTGCACTCTTCCTTATGAAGGATTTCGGCACGGCTCTGATTTTCTTTTTCACCTTTGTTCTGATTGCTTTTATGCGCTCGGGCGATGTGAGAACGATTGCGCTTATCTGCACGGTTGCTCTTATGGGTGCAATGCTCATAATCTACTTCAAGCCCTATGTTGCAAACCGTTTTGCGGCTTACCGCCACATCTGGGATTACATAGACACAACAGGATATCAGCAAACAAGAGTTCTTATTTATTCCGCAAGCGGCGGACTTTTCGGCCTCGGCATCGGTGAAGGATATCTGCGCAATGTTTATGCCGCATCAACCGACCTTGTGTTTGGTCTTATATGCGAAGAAATGGGACTTATCATCGGCGTTGCGATACTTCTCAGCTTCGTCGGAATAGCTGTTTTTGCGGTGCGTTCAACCAAAACCTGCGCCTCAACATTCTATGCGATTGCGGCGGTTTCGGCGGCGGGAATGCTCCTTTTCCAGCTTTCGCTGAATGTGTTCGGTATTACGGATATCCTGCCTCTGACGGGAGTTACCCTGCCTTTTGTCAGCCGAGGCGGTTCAAGTATGATTTGCTCATGGGGTCTGCTTGCATATATAAGGGCGGCGGGCGCACCGTTTGTGCCTCCCAAACCCGATATCGAACTCAAAAAGCTGAAAGCTCCCGCACCGCCCAAGCCTAAAGCAAAAACCAAGGGAGGTGCGGCATCATGAGAGTAACGGCAAAAAGAGCGGCGATACTTTATGCGCTTATTCTGGCGTTTGTTGCGGGTCTTGCAGTTTTTATTGCGGGTCTTGTAACGGACGGCTCGGAGTGGGCATCTCATAAGGCAAACCGTCATCTTTTCCGCAACGGAGTTATGACCAATGCGGGCACGGTTTATGACAGAAACGGTGTTATGCTCGCCGAAAGCTCCGATAACGAAAGAGTGTATTCAACGGATGCTTCAATAAGAAAAGCCGTACTCCATATTGTGGGAGATACGGCGGGATATATTTCAACGGGCACTCATTATCTTTATCGCGATGTTCTTTCGGGCTACAGCAAAATCGAGGGTCTCTACAACCTCAAACGCAACGGAGTGGGAATAGATATAACCCTCAATATCGACAGCGGAGCCAACAAAACGGCATATAACGCACTCGGCGAATTTGACGGTGCGGTTGCGGTTTATAACTACAAAACGGGAGAGCTTCTCTGCAGCGTTTCGAAGCCGACCTACGACATAGAAAACAAACCCGAAAACCTGCTTACGGATGAAAAATATTCGGCCGTTTTCCTTGACAAGGTTGTTTCGGGTATATATACTCCAGGCTCGATAATGAAGGTTGTGACAGCAGCCTGCGCAATAGAAAATATTCCCGATATCTACACCCGTACCTTTGAGTGCGACGGTAAATATGAAACTTCCGACGGCACGGTTATCTGCAACGGCGAACACGGAAAGCAGGATTTCACAAAGGCTATGAATAATTCCTGCAACAGCGCATTCGCAGAGATATCAACGGAACTCGGCTCTGCAAAGCTCCTCGCAACGGCAAAATCAATGGGCTTCAACACTCAGCTTTATGCAAAAGAAATCCGCCTTGTAACGAGCCGCTTTGAGCCTTCGTCAACAAGCAAATCAGAGCTTGGCTGGGCAGGCATCGGTCAGTCAACAACCCTCGTCAATCCCGCTCATTTTCTTGCGATAATGGGTGCGATTGCAAACGGCGGCACGGGTTATGCGCCCGACAGAATAAAGTCTATGGGCACAGTTTCGGAGATAGTGGGCAGAATGCCCGAAAAGATGGTTTCGATAGCTCCCGAAACGGCGGCAAAGCTCAATGAACTTATGCGCTCAAATGTTGAGGATAAATACGGCGATTGGAAGTTTGAAAACCTCAAGATGTGCGGCAAAACGGGCACCGCGCAGATAAACAACGCAAAGAGCCATTCGTGGTTTGCGGGCTATTCTCAGAGAGAGGATTTGCCCCTTGCCGTTGTTGTTATCGCAGAGCACGGCGGCTCGGGCTCGGGTATCGCCTCAACCGTCGCCAACAAAATTATGCAGTATTTTCTTAAAAATGGGATATAATACAAAAACCGCACCTCTCGGGGTGCGGTTAATTTTATCTCTTTATCTGTTTTTCGATGGGAAGCACAAGAAATTCCATTGCTCCTTCGTTGTTGATGAGGTTGAAAATAACCTCGGAAATCTCGCTGACGGATTCCTTCATTCCGCCGTCAAACCACAGCTTGAACACCGAAAGAATGCCGCCGACGTAATAGTGAACGGCATAGCGGCCGCTTTTTGCCGCCGAGGCGATGGGGAAGTAATTATAAACCCTGTCTTCAAGCATTTCGGTCAGCATATGGGCAAGACCGGCATCGTAAATTGCCTGAATAACGTTTGCGTTTTCCTGAAAGAATCCCGAAACATAGGCAATTGCTCCCCTGAGATTCTGCGCTTTTTCTCCGCCGATTTCGTTTAAAAGACGCTTTTCCTGGTCAAGAATATGTTTGATGAGAATTTCGTCCTTGCTGTTATAGTTGCGGTAATAAGCCATTCTGGAAACGCCGGCAAGGTTGGTTATATCGGTTATCGAAATGGTGTCGTAGCTCTGGGTTTCCATAAGACGGAGCAGAGCGGTGACGATGCATTCCTTTGTGAGAATATTTACTTCATTCCTTTTTTGCATTACATATCCCCCGAAAGTGTAACACTTTCAAACTTTTTATAAAATAATGGTAATTTGTTATTGATTTGTTCATAAACTAATGTTACACTTGCAACTGTTACAAGTGTAACAGTTAAATTTTGGTTTGTCAAGAGGTAAAATTATGCTGAAACTGAAAAATATCGTAAAGGAATATTCGGCCGGCGATGCAAAAGTTGTTGCCCTCAAGGGCGTTAACATCGAATTCCGCAGAAACGAATTTGTTTCGATTCTCGGTCATTCGGGCTGCGGTAAAACAACCCTGCTTAACATCATCGGCGGTCTTGACCAGTATACAACGGGCGACCTGATAATTGAAGGTAAGTCTACCAAGGATTTCAAGGACGGTGACTGGGACAGCTACCGCAACCACTCAATCGGATTTGTATTCCAGAACTATAATCTTATTCCTCATCAGAGCGTTCTTTCAAACGTTGAGCTTGCACTCACCCTTTCGGGCGTTTCAAAAGCGGAAAGAAAGGCAAAGGCAAAGGCGGCTCTCGAGAAGGTAGGTCTCGGCGACCAGATAAATAAGAAGCCCAATCAGATGTCGGGCGGTCAGATGCAGAGAGTGGCGATTGCAAGAGCCCTTGTCAACAACCCCGAAATTCTTCTTGCCGACGAGCCGACGGGTGCTCTCGACACCGAAACAAGCGTTCAGATTATGGATCTTCTCAAGGAGATTTCTCAGGATAAGCTTGTTATTATGGTTACTCACAACCCCGAGCTTGCGGAGGAATATTCAACAAGAATCATCCGTCTTGTTGACGGTAATATTGTTGATGATACAGACCCTTACACAACAGAGGATGTTGAACGCAGAGAGAAGTCAAGGGCAGAAAAGAGAGTTGAGAAGAAGGCGGCAAAGGTAATCCCCAAAAAGCCTTCGATGTCTTTCTTCACCGCTCTTTCGCTTTCACTCAACAACCTTATGACGAAGAAGGCGAGAACATTCCTCACCTCATTCGCAGGAAGCATAGGTATTATCGGCATCGCTCTTATTCTTGCACTTTCAAGCGGTTTTCAGGCATATATTGACTCCATTCAGCAGGAGACTCTTACCTCTTATCCCGTTATGATAGAAAAAACCGCTATGGATATGTCCTCAATGATGGGCGGCATGGCAGGAATGACTCCCACCGGCGAGGTTGACCACGCTCTCGATAAGGTTTATTCAAACACTCTTACCTCGAGTATGATGGAATCATTCACCGCGGAGATCCATCAGAATGACCTTGCCGCATTCAAGAAATATCTCGAAAGCGGCGAAAGTGCAATCGGTCAATATGCAAGCAGCATCAAATATACCTACGGAGGCACAATCAATATTTTCTCTGCCGACACTTCAAAAGGCGTTAATCAGGTTTATCCCAGCCCCGTTATTTCAATGATGGAAACAATGATGGGCAGCATCAATATAGGCGGCATGGCGATGGATAACTCAATGATGACTTCAATGACCGCTATGATGAACTCATGGCAGGAGCTTATCGATAACGAAGCAATGCTCCATGACCAGTACGAAATCGTTCAGGGTTCATGGCCAAAAAATTATAACGAAGTTGTTCTTATCATTGATAAAAACAACGAAATCAGCGATATTGCCATTCAGGGTCTCGGTCTTACAAGCGGTCAGGATATGATGGAGGCTTTTATGGCTGCGCAGAGCGGCGAAATAATCCCGCCTCCCAAATTCGAGCTTGAATATGAAGATATTCTCAATATGACCTTCAGAATCGTTCTTGAACCCGATTACTTTGCATATGACAAAGAAACAAAGACCTGGAACGATATGAGAGGCGATGCGGAATACGTTCAGAAACTCGTTGAAAACGGCGAGGAAATAAAGATAGTCGGTATTGTAAGGCCCGCTGATGATTCGATTATGGTCACAACAATGGGTGCAATCGGCTATACCGCAGACCTCACAAGACATATTATCGACGCTACCAACGAATGCGAAATCGTAAAACAGCAGAAGGCAGACCCCAAAACAGATGTGTTTACGGGCATTCCTTTTGAAAAGGAAGAATCCGCTTCTGCTCCTGCGGCAGCACCCAAGGCAAGCGGCGTTTCACTTGACCCGCAGATAGATTCCGCAGTAAAAGCTGTTGCCGATACCGCTCCGAGAGCAAGCTCAATGGCTCTCTCATCCGGAGCACCCAAGGCAACACCCACCCAGATGGCGGGTATGCCCGATTTCAGTCAGTTCCCCGCGGTAAGCGAGGAAGAAATCTATGCAGGCATAGATGAGGCATACAGCGGCGAAGAAGCCGAAAAAATGAAGCGTACCGTTGAGCTTATGCTCAAGCCCATGCTTTCAATCAGCGAAAGAAATGAGCTTGTAGGTTATCTTGACGAAATGCTTGCTGGTCAGGAAATCGAGGGTATGGGTCAGATTTCGGGCGATCAGGCATATTCGTTCCTTATGATGATGGATAAGAATACAAAGCTCAAGATGCTCAATGCGATTATGAGCGGCGAATTCGGCGATGTTGCACCTCCTCCCGCAGACGGCGGTGAGCAGACAACATCTCCCGAGGAAAAGCCTTCGGAAGATAAGAAACCCACGGAGCAGGCTCCGGGGGTTCAGCCTGAACCCGAACCCGAGCCCGAGCCGGAACCCCTTGCAAAGAGCTACGAAGAAGCTCTCCATATGCTCGGCGTTGCAGACCTTGATAACCCGCAGTCAATCTATATTTATCCTCTTGATTTCGAATCGAAGGATATGATTTCGGAAGAAATCAACAAGTATAATGCCGCACAGAGCGACGCAAAGTCAGAGATTAAGTATACCGACTATATCGGACTTCTTCTTTCATCGGTAACAACAATCGTCAATATCATTTCATATGTTCTTATTGCATTCGTTGCAATTTCGCTTGTTGTTTCGTCGATTATGATAGGAATCATCACCTATATTTCCGTTCTTGAAAGAACGAAGGAAATCGGTATTCTCCGTGCAATCGGTGCATCGAAGAAGGATATTTCCAGAGTGTTCAATGCAGAAACATTCATAGTGGGATTGGTATCGGGCTCGTTCGGTATCGGCTCAACGCTCCTGCTTTCAATTCCCATCAACGCAATAATTTATCATCTTGCAGGCTTGCCGAATGTTGCAAAGCTTCCCTTTAACGGTGCGGTAATCCTCATCGCAATCAGCATCGTGCTGACCCTTATTTCGGGTCTTGTTCCTGCGAAGATCGCATCAAGAAAAGACCCCGTAGAAGCTCTCAGAAGCGAATAAGTGTATTGAAAAAGAGAAAACCGCATCGACTTTGTCGGTGCGGTTAATTTCTATTTGTAAAGCAGTATCTCGGGGTCATCCTCATTCCAGGAGCCGAAGGCTTCGTTGCGGCTGCCGTCGAGAAACATCGGCAGGTAGTTAGCAAAATTAGAGGATAAATTCATATCTTTTATTTTATCGGGCTCAATCCAGAATACCCTGCCCTCGTCGGTTGCAGGGAGAAGTTCGCCGCTGAAATCGCTTGTTTTATAGAGAAAAACTATGTATCGGTTGAAGTTGCGGTTATGTGACCAATGGATAACTCCGCAGTTTTTCAGGTTGCGGATATCAAGGCCCGTTTCTTCTTTTACTTCTCTTATTGCGGAATCAACGAAGCTCTCGCCCGGTTCAACGTGACCGCCGGGGAAGGATATTCCTTTCCAACTCTTGACTCTTTCCTGCACGAGCACCCTGCCCGTTTTTTTATCTTCAACCATTACCATATTGGTGAGCTCAACAGTTCCTTTTTCCGTCATCATTTCACCCCGAGCTTTCTTAAACGTTTTGCAACGGTATCACCTTTGAAATTCCGTTCATCAATCATTCCGATGCCCATTGCCTTTGCACGCTCATAAACGGGAGAATCGGTGTCAACATACTTTGTTGTTGCCATAATCGCAATTGCAAGTTCGCCGCCGAAATTATCCTTGATGGCGTAAAGTTCGTTGAGGTCTTCGTTGGTCGGCACTCTTGTTTTGCAGCTGATGAAAACAGGCTCAACGCCGCACGAGAGCACAACGTCAACCTCATTGCGGGGTACGGAATCGGAGAGCAGGCTGTTTATTTTGCGGCTGCCGTCGGGAATATCCCATACGAATTTAACACCGGTCTGGGCATCAAAAACCTCGGGCATATCCTTTGCCGTAAGATAAACGCTCAGCTCAAGCCACACACCCTCGTTTGCAAGAAGAACGGCAAACTCGGAGCTTGTATAAGTGAATTCAACTCTGCTTTCGGCGAACCTTGCATTCTTAACAGCGCCGCATTTTTCGAGTTCAGAAAGAATTTCTTTGCTGCAGGAATAGTTTTTGCCGCCCTCGGAAACGGTTAACGGAGCATCAACAAACAGGGAATCTCCGATTTTTCCGCCCTCTTTTTTTGAAACTCTCTGCAGATATTTGACGAATTTTGTCCAACTGTCGCAGTTGTCGAAGAAAACGGAAATGATGCTGCGTATTGTCTGCCATTCTTTATCGGTGAAATTCATGCTGCGAGTCTTTTCGTAAACCGTGCCGCCCGCCGCTGCAATGAATGCTTCACACGGAATGCCGAGGTTGACTGCACGGGTTTCGTTGAAGGAGAGCAGACGGAATTCGCCGCTTTGGTTATCGTAGCGCACGATATCTTCGCATTTGCCGATTAGTGCGCCCGCAGCAACAAGGGCAAGGTCGCTGCCGCCCGTAACATCAATTATACATTTGTTGCCGTCTTTCCTTTCCGCATCGATTATCTTTTCGATTTCGGAGCGTATCCCCTCAAAGCACGGTGACTCCACGGAAACATAGCGGAATTCCGCATCAATGCCCGTCAGACGGGCAAACTTCTCGGTCTTGAGCCTGCATTTCTTATCCGCTGCATCGGAGTTGCCGATAAAATACACTCTGTCGGGCATAAATACACAGGCGGCAAGATAATTATAAATCGGTTCTTTGTCGTAAAGCTCAATAAGAATTTTCATAAAATCATCTCTCTTGAATTGATAAAGGGCGCACGGAGTACGCCCTTAAATTCGTTTATACATTATCCAATGAGTAGCTGTAGAAGTCAACAGGGAACCAGCTCTGGGCATAATCCGCCTTCATTTCGTTTCTTTTCTTTGAGAAAAGACCGCAAATAAAATTGATTGCTTCTCTGTGCTCAAGCTCGACATCGGCTTCTTTTTCCGTTTCGGAAACGGTTACGTTGTTTTTACCGTCAACCTTTACTGTTATGCGTTCGTCACGCTTCATGCCGTGAATGAGAAGAGTGAGCTCACCTTCGCAGAGCTTCATTCTTGTTGCCTTTAGAGCAAGGAAAGCCTCTGTGAATCTGCCGAAATTGAAGATGTTTATCATATCGGGAGTGCCGATTGAAAGACCGCCGCAGTTCTTTGCCATAAAATCGCAGAGCTCGGTATCAAAAAGAGGAACGTTGAGGCTTGTGCCCTCAGCGTTTTTTGTTTCGAGAACGCAAAGAAACAGTTCAAGCATATCGGCTATGTTGACGGTTCTTGCTTCGGCGATATGATTGAATTCGCCCGGGGTAACGCAGAAATATCCCTTGAACTCATCGCCCTCAAAAACGGCATAGGGTATGTTTTTCCACGAACAGAGAATATCAAACAAACGATTTTCTTCTCTTTCAATGCGGAAGGGGAGGGAATCATAAAGCTCCTTGATTCTGCCGAGAATTGCAGTATCATCCGTAGTTACTTTGCGGGCGGTGAATTTTGATTTTCTTTCTTCGCCGAGAACTCTCCTTATGTTTCCCTTATCAATAAGAAAACGGTATTCAGAGCCGACGGGGTCATAGCCGAAGAAACCGTATCTTTGTCTCTGACCGCCGAGAAGAGAATAATCGTAGTTATCATTTTTCATTATTTCGATTGAATCGTTCATCAGCTCAATCATATAACCCTTGCTTCTCGAATCCTTTGCAACCGCAACGTTGCCGATGCCGAGAATGTTCAGCTCCCTGCCCGCAACGCAGGCATTTGAGGGGAAACAACCTACAGCCGCTTTGATAACGCCGTCTTCCGCAATGATAAGGTTGTTATAAGCAGGATTGTATCTGTCTTTGTAGAGCTTCGGGAGAAGGTCAAGAAAGTTTGTGGCGGGGTCTTCGCTGAAAAACACGTCGTTGAGCACATCGAGAAGATGAGCGGTAAGGTTTTCGGGGCATCTGCCTTTATAAATACTGTTCATATTATCACCTGTTTGTTTTCACGAAATCGTTATAGTTGAGAACCTGATATTTCTTTTTCTTTGTATTGCCTGAACCGCTGTTTCTCTTTCTGATGATAAGAATCACGAGAGCGATGATAACGGCGAGAGCGATGATACGGAATATCCAGGATGAGAAAATATCCTTTGCGGTTGAGCCGATTAATGAGAATATGCTCATCTTTGCATCAGTATTGGAAATAAGATTTATTTCTTTGATAACATTGCCTGCGTAAAGAACTCTGCCGCGGCAGACCGCATCGCCTTTTTTAACAGGAGCTTTGAGAATTTCGGGTGCGGAGCCTTCAACTATTTCAACAAGAAGGCTGCTGGAATCGGTGCCCGAGGGCACGAGGCTGTAGACCGTTTCTTCGGGTGAAAGAGTTACGAAATCGGTGTTTTTGGCATATTTCACGGGAAGCTGAGCAACAATCTGATTGGTGTTGCATATGGGCACAAGCTCAATGTTATCAAAAGTCCACTCAATCATTTCCTTGCAGTCGAGGAATGCGCCGTTTTCGTTGACGCCGTCTTTGTCAACATCATAGAAGGTTGAATTGAGAGTAACGCAGAGGTAGTTATAGCCGTCTTTTGATGCATAAGCAACCATACAGCGGCCTGCATTTGAGGTGGTGCCTGTTTTGCCGCCCTTGACGTATTTGCAGTAGTATTCTTTGTATGCGGAGTTGAGCATATAGTTGGTTGAAATGATAAGCTGTTCTTTATGCATATTTGTTTCGGGCACGGTGTAGGTGCTTCTTGAAACAATCTCCTTGAATTCGGGGAATTCGAGTGCACGGGTCATAAACTTCGCCATATCCCTTGCGGATACATACTGGTCTTCATCGTCAAGACCGTGGGGATTCACGAAGTGGCTGTCTTTACAGCCGAGGTCTTCGGCAACCTTATTCATCATATCTATAAATTTTGCTCTGTCGCCGCCCGCAACATAATCTGCAAGGGTGGTTGCGGCTTCGTTGGCGCTCTTGAGAAGAAGATAGCAGAGCATATCGTAAACGCTGAGCATTTCACCCGCCTTAAGACCGCCGAGCGAGCTGCCAGTGCCGCTGAGCTCGGTTATGCATGATTCGGGCACGGTCACAACCGCGTTGAGGTCGGGACAGTTTTCGAGCACGACGATTGCCGTTATAATTTTTGTTAAGCTTGCGGGAGCTGTCTGCTTGCCGCCGTGCTTATCAAATATAACCTCGCCGTTATCCATACTGACAAGGTAAACACATTCGGAATAGAGCTCCATTTCCTCCATTTCTTTATCGTATGCCGCACCGGCATTAACGCAGAAAACGGAGCTGAGAAGCACCGAAATTATTAAAATAAGACTAAGTATTTTTTTCATATTTCACAACACCCCGGAGTGAATAATGTTTTCACTCACACACAAAATTAACGTGAACAATTATAGCATATTTATTCAAATAAATAAATAGGTATTTTTTATTTTTATAAATTATACAGGGTGACTTGATTTTTTGTGCATTCTGGAGTATATTTAAATGGATTATGAGATAAAGGAGCAATGGTATGGTCTACATAACCGGTGACATGCACGGAGATTATTCCCGTTTTGATTCTCCCGCAGTCAAACAGCTCAAAAAGGGCGATACTCTCATCATCTGCGGGGATTTCGGCTTTATCTGGGATAACAGCAAAGCCGAGCAGAAAACACTCAAAAAGCTGATGGGCAAAAAATATAACATTTGTTTTGTTGACGGCACCCACGAAAACTTTGAGCTTCTGAACGCATACCCCGTTTCGCAGTGGAACGGAGGCAAGGTGCATCATATCGGCGGCAATGTCTATCATCTGATGAGGGGGCAGGTTTTCAAAATCGACAATATGACCTTCTTCACGATGGGCGGCGGAGAAAGCCCCGATATTGACATCCGTTTCGAAGAAAATGCGTGGTCAAAGGATGAATTTCCGAGCCGTGAAGAGCTTCTTGAGGGTGCGGCAAACATAGAAAAACTCAACTGCAGGGTTGACTATATAATCACCCACGAGCCTCCCGTCAAAATCAAGGGCTTTTTAAAGCTCAAGGATAACGAAACCGCAAGCGTAACGGGTCTGAATACTTACCTTGAGGAGCTTTCGGAAGCCTGCGTTTTCAGACGCTGGTTCTTCGGCTCAATGCATCTTGATAAGTATATTTCCAACTCCCATGTTGCGGTTTTCCATAACGTTATCAATGCAATTACGGGCGAGGTTCACAGATAATGAATATAAAAAAATTGCAGTCTGAACTTAAAGAGAATCAGGCAATTCTGATATCTTCACCCGAAAACCGAAGATATCTTACGGGTTTTCCGTCATCGGACGGTTATCTGCTTGTCACAAAAAACGAAGCCGTTTTTTTTATTGACAGCAGATATATTGAAGCGGCGCAGAAGAAGATTACGGAATGCACAGAAATAGTTCTTCTGACCTCTTTTTCAGCACAGCTCAAGGAATATGCCGAAAAATTCGGAATCAAAACAGTGTTCACAGAATCAGAGAAACTGAGCGTTTCCGAATTCAACAGATTCCGTGAAATTCTGCCGTGCGAATGCATTGCGGATAAGGCAGATAAAGCCGTGAATTCACTCCGCAGAATAAAAAATGCAGAAGAAAAAGAGAAGATTCTTGCCGCTCAGGTGATTGCCGAAAAGGCATTTGACTATGTTCTCGGCTTCATAAAAGAGGGTGTTACGGAGCGTGAAATCGCACTCACTCTCGACTTCTTTATGCTGAAAAACGGTGCCGAGGGTATTTCATTTGAAACGATTGCCGTCAGCGGCAAAAATTCATCGATGCCCCACGGTGTGCCGGGTGATAAAAAAATTAAAAAAGGCGATTTCATAACAATGGATTTCGGCGCAGTTGTTGACGGATACCACAGCGATATGACCAGAACGGTTGCTGTCGGCGATGTTTCGTCAAAGCAGGCGGAGATATATGAAACCGTGCTGAAAGCTCAGCTTTGCAGCCTTGAAAGCCTTAAAGCGGGAGCTTCCTGCAAGGATGCGGATGCAGCGGCAAGGGATATAATCAGAGCCGCAGGCTACGGAGATTGTTTTGGTCACGGCACTGGTCACGGAGTCGGCATTGAAATTCACGAAGCACCGAGACTTTCGCCAAAGAGCATCCAGACTCTTCAAATCGGCGATGTTGTGACGGTTGAGCCCGGAATTTATCTCCCGGGTGAGTTTGGCGTCAGAATAGAAGATATGGCTTATATAACTGCAAACGGCTGCGAAAATCTGACGAAAACTCCCAAATCCCTTATAATTCTTTAAAAGTAAGAGGATAATTAATAAAAAAGACTTGAAAAATTATAGTGAATAGTATAAAATAGCTGTGACAACATATATAAAATATAAGGAGAAATAATATTATGGTATCAGCAGGCGATTTCAGAAACGGCGTAACCTTCGAAATGGAAGGCCAGGTTTATCAGATTATCGAATTCCAGCACGTTAAGCCCGGTAAAGGCGCTGCTTTCGTAAGAACCAAGATCAGAAACGTTATCGGCGGTGCTGTTGTTGAACGTACCTTCAACCCCACAGATAAGTTCCCCACCGCTTACATCGAGCGCAAGGAAATGGAATATTCATATGAAGACGGCGGCCTTTACTACTTCATGGACCCCGAAACCTACGATATGGTTCCCATTGGTCAGGATACTCTTCCCGAAAACTTCAAGTTCGTTAAGGAAAACGAAACCTGCCGTGTTCTTTCATACAAGGGCAGCGTTTTCGGCGTTGAACCCCCCACAACAGTTACTCTTCAGGTAACAAAGACCGACCCCGGCTTCGCAGGCAACACAGCTACAAACGCAACAAAGCCCGCAACTCTTGAAACCGGCGCAGAGGTTAAGGTTCCTCTCTTCATCGACGAGGGCGAAATGATTGTTGTTGACACCCGCACAGGCGAATATCTCAGCAGAGGCTAAGATATCACCTTGCCGAAAAATAAATTTTTTGGAGGACAAAGAAATGACCGTAACAGAAAAGGTTGCATATCTTAAGGGTCTCGCAGAAGGACTTGCTCTTGACGAAGCAAAGCCCGAAACCAAAATCATCAACGCTATGCTTGATGTTCTCGATGAACTTGCTCTCACAGTATCAGATCTTGAAGATGGTCTTGATATCTTCAGTGAGCAGCTTGATGCAGTTGACGAGGATCTCGACGAGCTTGAGAGCTTTGTTTACGAAGAACTCGACGATTGCTGCTGCGACGATGACTGTGATTGCGGCTGCTGCGATGACGAAGAAGAATATTATGATGTAGAATGCCCCAGCTGCGGCGAGGTTATCTGCGTTGACAGAGATATTCTTGAAGAAGGAAGCATTTGCTGCCCCAAGTGCAACGAGCTTCTCGAATTCGAAGTTGATTGCGACTGCGATTGCGACGACTGCGAATAATAAGCAACAAAATAACCGCCTTGCTTTGTGCAGGGCGGTTTTTGCGTTTATATGGCATTATGTATGTTTTTATTTCGAAAAAAATCTTGACACAATCAATTTTAACAGTTATAATAAACATAATATAATAATTTTGTTCATAATATACAAATAAGGAGGTTAAGATTATGGCAAACAATGATTTACCGTTATTGCTTCTTGACAATGCTTCAATGAGCGCAGTTATCAACGAAGGTGAATTCAAGGTATTTAATATGACTTTCGAGGAGGCAAAAGCAATTGTTGAAATGTATAGCGGCGAGGATGTTCTGCGCTGCTTTACGGGTGAGCTTCTCGAAGAAACTGTTTACAAATATCTTGACATCCGCGG
>JAZNRG010000007.1:0-4875 GCA_045590575.1 Acutalibacteraceae bacterium
GCCGTTTCTGCTGCCCTCTGCCCTTGAATCAATATAATCGAGTGCCTTTTCTTCGTTATCGCAGGGAACTGTTGTCATAAGCAGGCAGCGTGCTCTGTATTCTTCATCCTTTGTAACAAGACCGCCTGCAGCACCCGAAGGCCATCTGTCTTCATCATAAAGCCATGCGAGCATATGCTCTTTGTCAGCCTTTTCGCAGCAGCATTTTATGAGCGACATGAATTCATCCGAGAGGTAGTTTGTTGACATACCCGTGCGCACGTGCATATGGAAGCCGCCCAGACCCATCTTCTTGAATATTTCAATCTGACGGCAAAGCTCTTCCGCTTTGAGGTCGCTGTTCCAAGCCCAGAAAGGAGTGCCTCTGTATTCGCTTGTCGGATTTCTGAAAAGCTCGTCGCTGATAGTCGGTGCAGTGTTTTTCTTATAAAGCATTTTTATTCCTCCTCGGGATGTTTCCATAAAGGTTTATCTTCGCTCGGGGTGGTCCAGTTAATAAAATTGGTGCGTTTTGCGTGGTACCATTCCATTTCAAACATCTTTGCGCTTTCCTCAACAGGCACATAAAGCTGATTCCTGTGAAAATACGGCTCTGCGCTCATTTCGATTCTACCCAAGTCGGGTTTAACAAACTTACTGTTGACGGTGAAGGTTGCTCTGTGGCCGTAAGCCTCAACATAAAGGCTGCCTTTTTCTTTCAATACCTTGCCGCCGATGAACTGAATAAGAACTCCGAACGGAGCAAACCACTTGCCGCCGATATTCTGCGCATATAGTTCTCTTGCGATGAGCTCAAGCATCTGACCCTTGAACGCCATTTTGGTCCAGTCATAAGTCGGAGCAAGTGCATAAGGTGTTATGAGGTCCTTTGATTTATCGATTGTAAACACGTCGAAAATTCTGCCGTCTGCAAGGTATGCCGTTGCGGTGAGCTTATCTCCGTCGATTTCAACAAGGGTGTATGAACCCATACGGATTTCCTGCGGATAGAATGCGGCGTGCCAGGTTTTTGGTGCGTTTGAATGATAGATGTTGCCGCCGCCGTTGCCGACTATGTAATTGACGGTGCCCTCCGACGGCTTATCAAACATTTCGTCACCCTTCATCGGGAATGTTCTCGCAAATGAATGCTCGTGACCTGCAAACAGAATATCGAGCCTGCCGTCTTCAATCGGTTTTCTCAGCCAGGGATAAGCATCGTTGTTCTGACCCTCGGGCATAACGGGATAAATCGGGAAGTGATATGCGCCGAGCTTCCAGGTTTTATCGCTGTTCTGAAGGTCGCTATACGCCCAATCTTCAACAACATCAGGTGCGTTGATGCCGAGAACAAGAAAATGTGTGTTGCCGTAATCAAACGAATAGTTTTCACCCTTATAGCCCTCGGGGCCGTTGTCGGGATATGCGGGACCAAACTGAAAATCAAAGAAATCTGCGTGTTCAAGGTAGTATTTGCCTGTCGGCTCGGGGAAATATGTCAGGTATCCTCTGTTATCGTGGTTGCCCGTTGTCATCATATAGGGTATACTTTCGATAATACCTTTGAGCCCTTCAAACATACCGTTCCACTGAACTTCATTCTGACCGTTATCGCAGTTGTCACCAGCTGTAAAGATAAATTTGCATTCGGGATGTCTTTTGAGTGCAGTCTTAAGCATATCTCCTACCATCGAATAATCGGGCAGATGGCAAGGGTCACCCTTCTGATGGTCTGCGATAATTATAAAACTGAATTCATCAATATTTTCTGCCTGGGTTTCAAACGAAAATTCTTCGCTTCGATGCGAATCCGAACCCACCGTATAGGTGTATTTGGTGCCTGGTTCAAGACCCGAAAGCCTTACCGAGTAATAATTGCTGATATCGATATCGGTTTTCTGCGTTTGGTATGCGGCATCTTTTCTTATCCAATCGCCGCCGTTCTTGCGGTAAAGAATGTAACCTTCCGTAACATCCGTGCAGGTTCTCCAGATAACCGACATCTCCGTTTTCGGGTCGCCGCAGAATGCGAGCATAATATGGTCCGGGGAGAGGCTTGAGCCTCTTTCGGGTTTATAAAAATTACCTTCGGAATCAAACATAATGCACATATCTCCTGAAATAAATGTTAAATCAATTTTATTGTTTCACAATGCTTTTGTCAATAATAAACAAATATATTTTTCAGGCTTTCAAAAAACTATTGATTTTTTCAAAGCTTTTATATATAATCTATATTGTATAAAAAATATTTATAGGGGGATTTCTATGAAAGGATTTGTAACAAAAGCATTGTCTTTGTTTTTAACATTGATTATGGTTTTTTCGTTTGTTGCGCTGTTTGGTGCATCGGCAAATGTGAGTAACTATACAATCAGCTCGGGTGTGCTCACCAAATGCCTCACGAGTGCATCGGGAGTTGTTAATGACATCCCGTCAACCGTTACCGAAATCAAAGGCGGTGCATTCAAAAACTGCAGTTCGATAACAGAGGTTATTATTCCCTCAAGTGTAAAGAAAATAGGTAATAACGCGTTCGACAGCTGCACTTCTCTCAAAAAGATAACCTTCGAAGGATCAGCCTGCACTCTCGGTTCCGCTGTTTTTATTCATTGCAGCGCTCTTGAGAATATCACTCTTCCTTCGGGTCTTACCGAGATTCCCAACGAAGCGTTCTATGACTGCACTTCTCTTAAATCAATCAGCATTCCTTCAGGAGTAACCCTCATCGGTAAGGAAGCCTTCAATATGTGCCGTTCTCTTACGGCGGTAACAATTCCCGCAAGCGTAAAAACAATCAGAGCAAACGCTTTCCTCGGCTGCAGCGGAATCAAGTCGTTTTCGGTTGCTGGCGGTAACACGGTTTACAGCAGTGTGGGCGGTGTTCTTTACGGACCTTTTGTGAGCCCACACGACCCTGATATAAACACAGATGAAGCACAGACAGATAAAACACTTATCAATTATCCCTGCGGTGCAACCGCAGTTTCATTCAGCGTTCCTTCGGGCACTCTCAGAATTGCGAACGATGCATTCAACGGCAACAAGATTCTTCAGAGTGTAACTCTTCCCTCAGGACTTAAGTCAATCGGTTCTCACGCATTTTTTGCCTGTACGGCGCTCAGAACAATCAACATACCTTCATCAGTAACCGAAATCGGTGCAAGAGCATTTGACGGCTGCACAGCTCTTAAATCAATTGTTGTTCCTGCATCCGTAACAAGTTTTGATAACGCATTCAGCTATTCGGGTCTTACCTCGGTTGAATTTGTCGATGGTTTAAAAGAAATCAGCAGCGGTGCATTCGCAGGATGCGGTTCTCTTGCAACGGTTAAAATTCCCGCAAGCGTAACAACAATTGAATCAGGCGCATTCAACGGCTGCCCTTCTTCGATGACCGTTGTTACCGATAAGAACTCAGCGGCGCACAGCTTTGCTGTTTCCAACGGTTTTAAAGTAAGTTTTGCAGACGATGATCCCGTTAAACCCGAAAAAACTGTTGCATCCGTCCGTGTTTATTCCTTGCCCGATAAAACCTCTTATTATTACAAAGAAACAATAAACACATCAGGTCTTGAATTGCTTGTAACCTACACCGACGGTACAACGGAAATAATTAACTCTGGTTATTCTGTAAATCCCTCAACTGCAGAAAGAACAGGTACAATCGCAGTTAAGGCTGAATACAGCGGTCAGGCGGATTACTTCGCGATTAATGTTTCATATGCCTGGTGGCAGTGGATAATCAGAATCCTGCTTCTCGGTTTCCTTTGGTATTGATAATGCGTTTTTGCATTTTTATCAATATAAATATTTTTTTGGAATCAATTCCGGCGGTTATGGTTCGGAATTAAATCAGGAGGTAAATTATGAAGAAAAAATTAGCAATCGTTCTCTCGCTCGTTCTCGTTTTTGCAACTCTCTTTATGACTGCTTGCGGCGATGCAAAAGAACCCGAAAACACCAACAACGATGCTCTTGCAGCAGGCGACCTTTCATCAATCAGCATTAACGTAGGCACTGGCGGTTCAACAGGTACATACTACGGCTTCTGCAATGTTATTTCTTCTCTTCTTAAAGAAAAGACCGGCGCAAGCCTTATGATTCAGTCATCAGGCGCTTCAAAGGCAAATATCCTTGATATTGATGACGGCATCGTTGACATGGCTATCGTTCAGAACGACGTTATGGACTATGCTTACAACGGCACATCACTCTTTGCAGATATCGGCGCTGTTGACAGCTTCTCAACCCTCGGCGCAGCTTATGCAGAGGTTTGCCAGATTGTTGCAAGTGCAGATTCCGGCATAACTTCCGCTGCTGACCTTAAGGGCAAGAAGGTTTCCGTTGGTGACAGCGGCAGCGGTGTTGAATTCAATGCTCAGCAGATTCTCGGCGCTTACGATATCACATTCGAAGATATCGACAAGCAGAATCTCAGCTTCCAGGCTTCTGCAGATGCTCTTAAAGACGGCAAGATTGACGCTTTCTTCTGCACAGCAGGTGCTCCCACAGTTGCAATCACAGACCTTTCAACAACAACAGGCACAGTTCTTGTCGGTATTGATGCAGAGCACATTGCAAAGCTTCAGGCTGACTACGGCTTCTATGCCGAATATGTTGTTCCCGCAGGAACATACACAGGTGTTGACACTGACGCAAAGACAGTTGCAGTTAAGGCAACATTTATCGTAAGCAACGATCTCGACGAAGAAACCGTTTACCAGCTTACAAAGGCTATCTATGAAAACAAGGACGAGTATTCACACGAAAAGGCAACAGAAATGAGCCTTGAATATGCTGTTTCCAGCATTTCCGTTCCTTTCCATCCCGGTGCAGAAAGATACTATAAAGAGGTTGGCGCAATAAGCTGATGAGCTTTGCTCCTTCGGCTAA
>JAZNRG010000008.1:0-2949 GCA_045590575.1 Acutalibacteraceae bacterium
AGGTGAACAATGCTGTGCTTGAATTCTTCCGCAAATTCATATGCATCATAACCTGAACGTACAGCTTGTTTGACATCGAAAATCATATTGAAATCATCGCCCATAAAATCTCTCATTTTTTTGAGAAATGCGGGATTCTGACTATAATGGCGGTTAACGTTTTCCTGGCAGACTGTTATTCCTGCTTTTTTGCCGATTTCATAAAGACGGCTGAATCTTTCGAAATATCCGTTTTCGCTGATGCTGCCCGTAAGAAGCGAGCCGTGAATGGCGGAAAACCGTGCACCCACTTCAGCTGCAACCTCAAAGGTGCGCTTATATAAATCAAGCGTATCGTCAAAACGCCTTGAGTATTCGCTGAAAAGCATATATGTTTCCGAAAAAGAGGAAAAGGGATGGACGGATGCTATATCCATTCCGTATTCATCTTTGATTTTATTTAGAGTTTTTGCAAAATCGCTTGTGACTTCGCAGGGAGAATTAAGAAAAACTTCGCAGGTTTTCACTCCGAGTCTGCCGAGCTCTTCAAGCGATTTTTCCGTGTTCTGAGGGTAAAGGCACGATGTTGAAACACCGAAAGACATTAAAATCAATCCTAACTGGTATTATTTTGCGTTTGAAAAGAATGCGTTTGTATTATATAATTTACACATAGGAGGTCATCTATGAGAAAATTTTTTGCATCCGTGCACCGACCCGCACGCAGAGTTATGATTATCGGTTGGATAACCGTTGCTCTGATTGTAGCTGTGTCAACCGTGCTCTACATAGGGGCGGGGGCGGTGTTTGATTATTATTCCGCCATTGAAATAAGCGAAACTCTGCTTGCGTTTTCAAGACCCGTTGCGGTTGCGGTCTGCGTGGTTTCGCTTCTGAGCGAATACCGTTCAAGGCAGAAAGAATCTTCGTCGGATTAATTATAACACATTAAAATAAAATGTCGAGAAAATCGTGTTTTTTTCTCGACTTTTTTATTTGTCTGTGATATTATGAATTCAGATTGGAGGAATGGGAATGCTCAGAGTTGCAATGCTTTCAAAATGGCATGTTCACGCAGAAGGATATGCCCGAGATTTTATAAATACAGGCAAGGCGGAGATTACGGCAGTCTGGGATGAAAAACCGGAAAGAGGAGCACCTTGGGCAGAAAAGCTCGGCTGCGATTTTGAACCCGATTTGGATAAACTTCTCGCAAGAGACGATGTTGATGCGGTGTGCTGCTGCACTCCCACAACAATGCATACCGATGTGCTCACCCGTGCTGCAAAGACCGGTAAACATATTTTTACCGAAAAAACTCTCGCTTGCACCGCCCGGGAATGCAAAGAAATCGCAAAGGCTGTTGAAGAAAACGGAGTAACCTTTGTTATATCATTTCCTCACAAGGCATGGCAGGTTGTGAAATTTGCAAAGGAACATATTGATAACGGCGATTTCGGCAGAGTGACCAACGTCAGAGTCCGCAATGCCCACAACGGTGTCAGCGGCGGCTGGCTCCCTGAGTATTGGTTTGTTAAAGAAGACTGTGCAGGTGGTGCGATGATGGATCTCGGATGCCATCCGATGTATCTTCTTTCTTATCTTTGCGGCAAGCCTAAAAAGATAACAGGCATTGCAAATTCAATTCTCGGAACTCCCGTTGATGAAAATGCAATTTCGGTTATCGAATTTGAAAACGGCTGCATCGGTGTTGCCGAAACCTCTTTCCTTGCTTATTCTTCTCCATATACAATCGAAGTTCACGGCACCGAAGGTATACTTATCTGGCAGAAGGGCGAGTTCAAATATAAAACGGTTGAAACCGCAAAGCTCAACAGCGGATATTTAGTTCCCGATATCTTTCCCAAAGAGGATGAACCTCCCATTGTTCGTTTCGTTGATGCCTGCCTTAACGGCACGGGTTCACCCGAAGGCATAGGAATGCAGGAGGCAATCGACCTTGCCTGTCTTCTCGAAAACGCATATATCGCTTATGAAACAGGTAAAACAGTTGAAATAAAGGAGTAGAATAATTATGAGAATGAGAACAACACTTCATTATTATGACATTTTTCCCAAGGTTTTCCCCGCAGGCAAAGAGGTAACAATCACAATCAAGCCTCTCGGCGCTCACGCCGAATGCAAGGACCCCGAAAAAATCTACCTTGCAATTTACGGTCTTGATGATGGCAACCCCAGGGATTATCCCCACAGAAAAAACGGCGCTCAGATTCCTTTTGTGTTTGACGGCAAAGACCTTAAATTTACACACACCTTTCCCCGTGAACAGCAGTATTATGTAAGAATTTTCGATAAGGAAACCAACAAAAGACTTCTCCAGATGAGTGTCTATGCTCTTGATGAAGACCTCTGCGGAAGATATCCGCTTATCGGCGACCTTCATATGCATACCTGCCGTTCGGACGGCAGACAGGCTCCCGCAATTGTTTCTGCAAACTACAGAAAGCACGGCTATGATTTCTTTGCGATTACCGACCATCACCGCTATTATCCCTCGCTTGAAGCTATTGAAACATATAAAGATGTTCCCATTGAATTCAATATAATCCCCGGCGAAGAGGTTCATCTTCCCGATGTTGCTCCTGACCATATTAACGATGTTCATATCGTGAATTTCGGCGGCAAGTATTCCGTTAACGGCCTGCTTAAGGATGAATATGCCGATGAATTCGGCTATGATATCGATAAGCGCCGCTATGAAGGCTTTCCTTGCCCCGACATGATTACCGAGGATGAATACAGAGAGCAGGTGGATGCTCTTGCCGCAACTCTTGATATTCCCGAAGGCATCGAGCCTTTCACATACGCAAGCTGTGTTTGGGTGTTCAACCACATCAAAAAGGCGGAGGGGCTCGGCATTTTCTGCCATCCCTACTGGCTTTCAAATGTTCATCAGGTGCCCGAAAACTTAACTGATTACATGCTCAAAACTCATCCGTTTGATGCGTT
>JAZNRG010000009.1:0-13072 GCA_045590575.1 Acutalibacteraceae bacterium
AGATATTCTTATGAAGCAAGAGTATTGCGGTGATACGGTTAACTTCCGTTACACTACAAAATCTTTCAAAAGTAAAAAGAGAATAGAAAGATCTCCTGACGAGTGGAAGATATTTCCCGACACACATTCTGCTATTATCAGCAGAGAAAAGTTTGAGTTGGTGCAAAGTCTCAGAAAGAACAAACGCAGAAATCCTAAAACAGGATTTACAAGTATGTTTTCAGGATTGCTATACTGTGATGACTGTGGTGAAAAATTATATTATGGTGCTTCCAACAATTACAAAAGAGAGCAAGCTTTTTTCTTTTGTTCATCATTCCGCAGAGACACAAGTTCTTGCACGGCACACTATATTAGAGAGAAAGTAATCTACAATCTTGTACTTGAAAATATGCAGAGGGTATTATGGTATGTGCAATGCTTTGAAGAAGATTTTGCAACAAAGCAGATTGAGGAATTGGATTTGAATCACCAGAAAGATTTGAAACTGAAACGCAAGGAACTTGAAAAAGCAAAGAAGCGAATTGCAGAAATTGACCGTATTATTCAGACTCTGTATGAAGATAACACAAGAGGTAAAATATCCGATGAACGATTTGCAACGCTATCAATATCCTTGGAAGATGAACAGAAAGAACTAAAAGAAAGAGTTCCTGAAATTGAAACCTTCTTGGAAGAAACAGAAATTAAATGTGAAGGCTTACAGCATTTTATTGAACGTGCAAAAAGAATAACCCGTCTGACAGAACTGACACCTGAATTAGTTCACGAGTTCATTGAAAGAATTGTTGTGTCAAAGCCCGAGAAGATTAGCGGCAAACGGCATCAGACAATAGACATCTACTACCATGGTGCCGGAATAATTAAAATGCTTTCTGCCGAAGAAATGGAAGAAGCGTACCAACAGCATATTTCAAAACAACATAAAGCAAAAACGGCATAGCCAAAGCTATACCGTTCAAATTACAGTTATTTAATTTTACTGCAAGAGCCGCCTTGGGGTAACTTCCTTATGGAGGGTACCCCAAACAGTCCCTGTTTTTATTTATAATATCTGTTTGTTTTCTTAAGATAATCAATCAGCATCATCGGCCAGTCGGTCTGAATAAAATCATATCCTCGGTCTGCAAGCCAGCCCCAGCCGTAGTCTGGCGAAACAGTCAGTGCACTGTCGTCGCTGTGCCCCCCCGCAAGCTGTACTTTGTAGTCATAAATAATTGAGTTAATCCATACGAGCTTGCCGTCACGGTGCATCATATCAATGAATTCTTCGTTTGCAAGATAAGAATCATCTTTTTTAAACAGAACTTCGGCACCGATATAGTTGATTCCGCTTTTCATTAAATGTTCGTGTTGAGGATGTGACTCCTTAACAATGGGAATATAAGGAAGCTCGGGGCATAGATTTTTGAGAACATCAAGAACTTTATCGGAAATTTTGCTTTTGACAAGCACCTGATCAGTCATCCCGTGACGCTTTATATCGTTATAAATCTTTTCGGGATTATCCCAGAATTTGTCAATATTGATAAAACATCTGCCTTTGAAATGTTCAAGGAAATCGTCAAAGCTGTCGATTCCGAACTGTGTTTTTGTGTTGTCGCAATTAACATAATGCAGTTTCTTAATTAATGAAAACGGCAGAGCTTTAAGGTTAAGAGTTCTGTTAAGATGGGCTCGCTCCATACCGGGATGAAAAAGGAAGAGTTTGCCGTCTGCACTGCATGAAACATCCGCTTCAATCATATCTGCACCCTGCATAAGAGCAATATCATAGGATGCAATAGTATTGCAGGGTATATTGCCGCCTGCGGCTCCTCTGTGGGCAACTATTATAATATTTTCTTTTGATTTTTGAATTAAATTCATATTATCACCTAAAAAGCAGGAACATCATCGGATGTTCCTGCCTGATTTTTTATTGGGGATTTCTGACAAGCTCTTCTTCGCCTGCACTGCGGGTCTTACGAAGTGATGAATACATAACATCAAGTCTTCCCTTATTAAGAGGATAACCGAATTTGAAGAGAATGAATACAAGGGTATAGACGATTGCGGGAATGATTGTGCAAACGAAAAGTATACCTTCGCCAACGCCTTCAACATAGCCTGCAGAGCCGTGAACGGCGCCGTTATAGCCTGCAACAGCTGCAAGAAGCTTCATACCGCCGACATCGGCAATGGTCTGACCGAGGTTACGGCAGAAGGTATAAACGGCGTAAACTGCGCTTTCGCTGCGAATACCGGTTTTATACTCCTGATAGTCGATAACGTCGGTGATGATTGCCCAGTTTGTGATGCTGACAAATGAATAACCGAAACCGATGATGAATGTGAGAATCATAAACACAACGGGAGCGGTTGTAAGTCTGTCGCACTTAGGAACAACGAAGAACATAAGAACTGCTGCAATGGCTGAGAAGAATGTGCCGAATGCGCAGAGCTCCTGCTTGCCGAATTTCTTTACGAGCTTGGGCATAAAGAAAATCATAACAGCCATGGGAAGATAGTTTGCAAGAGTGCCGATAATCGAAAGGTCTGTGTTTTCAAAATAGTTCTTATACAGATACTGATTAAGAGAACCGAACTGGAGCTGACCGCTGATAAGGATGCCCGAAATTGCGGCAATTACAAAAGGTCTGCTCTTGAACATTCCGATATAAGTCTTTTTAAAGTCAACGGAAGGCTCTTCTTCAGAAACAACTCTTTCCTTGGTGTTGCCGAAGCAAAGGAAGAAGAAAATTATGGAAAGAACACCCATAATAATGCCGAATTTGAGCATTCCGCCTGCATCGGCAGCCTTAACCTCAACGCCCTGTGCATTAACGCCCGAAACGGTGTAAATAACCATAGGTCCGATAAGCAGAGGAACGGCACCGCCGAGGCCTGCACCTACCGAACGGAAGGTTGAAAGAAGAGTTCTGCCGTCGGGGTCATCGGTAATAACCGAAGCAAGCGAACCGTAAGGAATGTTGATTGTTGTATACATCATACCGAAACCGATATAAGTGATATACATCAAAGCAACAACAAGAGTTTCGTTAGCGGTAAAATTGCGGAAATTGACGAAGCAGAGCATCGCCATGATTCCGAGAGGAATGCAGAACCATTTGATATAGGGTCTGAATTTTCCGTCTTTGTTGGGTTTTTTCTTTGCAACAATATTGCCCCAAAGAGGGTCATTGATTGCATCCCAAAGTCTTGCAATAAGTAAAAGAGTTGTTATTTTACTTTCGGCAACCTTAAGAATATCTGTATAGAACACCTTAAGATATGACGAAACATAAGTAAGCACAAATAAATTTGCGGCATCGCCGAAAGCATAGCCGAAGCTGTCACGAAGGCCGATTTTATTCGGATGCTTCATTTCAGCTGCTTCAAGCGAACGTTCTTTACTCACAGCATAACCTCCTTTTTGTTTAATAAGAATAACATACCATTTATTTAATTAAAATGCAAGTAAATTAATGCAATATAATGACTAATTTTTGAATAAAAGCTTGTTTAATACAGTAAATTCTCTTTTATAAAGACTCATTATATCCTCTCTTTTTGATGCGTAATCGCCGAAAATCGAAAGGACTTTATTGATATCTACCCAAACAGGTGTTATTCCATGCTCGATTTCCGTGTCTGTTAAACACCGCTTGCTTTCACCCGTTACTTCACAAATGAAATAATTGCTTATGTAAAGAGTTTCGAAGCTGTATTCGTTGAATATAACAAAATGTTTTAACGGCTTGACTTCATATCCCGTTTCTTCACGAAGCTCACGGATAACGCATTCTTCAAGGGTCTCTCCTTCTTCAAGACCGCCTCCCGGGGACATATAAACACCGGTGTTGGTTTCATAAGAAAGAAGAATCTTGCCGTCTTTGATTATCAGAGCTCTTGCGCTCGGTCTTATTCTTTCGGGCGGATCTGAGTATATCCTGCCGTATTGAGTTAAAGATTCAATCATAATTCACTCCGTTAAAAACCGCCCCGAAAATGAGGCGGTTTAAAATATTATTCATAGAAATAAACTCTTGTTTCGTAGGGTCTGACAGTAAAGCCGTTATTATTTACGGGAGCATCTTTATAGCTGCAGAGCATAACTTTGCCTTTGTTGAGGTCATAGCCTGCGGGAGCCTTGAATTCGACGGTCTTTTCTGAATATGAGCAGATAACAAGCATCTTCTTGCCTTCATATGTACGCTCAAAAACATAAAGATCCTTACTTGATTTATTGTATTCTTTATATGCACCGTAAACAGCAATGGGATTTTCCTTGCGGAACTTTATAAGAGCCTTATAGTGATTGAAAATAGAATCGGGATTTTCCATTTCAGCCTTGGCATTGATGCCGTCTGAGTAATTGGGATTAACGGG
The DNA here is from genome assembly GCA_045590575.1 of Acutalibacteraceae bacterium. GTDB lineage: Bacteria > Bacillota > Clostridia > Oscillospirales > Acutalibacteraceae > CAG-177. Next base: position 4,372 of record JAZNRG010000009.1, read on the forward strand.
CATCCAAGGCTTGCCGATTGTGAAGCCTGCATTTTCGCTGTCGTCCCACTGAACGGGAGTTCTTGCATTGCCGCGGCTCGAAGTCTTGAGACGCTTGATTGTGTTTTCTTCCGAGAAGCCGAAGAAACGGAGTGTTTTATAGTTATTAACCGCAAAAATATCCTGATAATCTTCAACGTTGGGCAGGTCAATGTTTATCATACCGATTTCCTGACCCTGATAGATAAACGGAGTGCCGCACTGAAGCATATAAGAGTTTGCAATTGATTTTGCACTCTCGGTTCTGTACTTTACGCTGCCGAAACGGTTAATGATTCTGGGATGGTCATGGTTTTCCATATAAAGAGCATTCCAGCCCTTGCCGTAAAGACCCTTCTGCCAGGTTGAAAATGCTTTCTTGAGTCTCTTGAGGCTGAATCCAATGCAAAGGCAGTCCATAAAAATGCAGTCTGCTTCCATATGCTTGAAATGGAACATCATATCAAGTTCCTGGTCAGGACCTTCTTTAATATATTTAAGTGCCTTTCTGACCGTCATCATCGGAGCTTCGCCGACTACAAAGCAGTCATATTTATTGAGTACCTGACGGAATTCGGTAAGATATTCATGAATATGGGGACCGTCTGCATAATGTTCCATACCGCAGGCCTGAGGAATGGGGAAGCCTGTGGGAAGACCTTCTCTCTTTGAGCAGAAGGTAATAACATCCTCACGGAAGCCATCAACGCCCATATCAAGCCAGAACCTCATAATATCCTTGACTTCTTCTCGAACAGCAGGGTTATCCATATTAAGGTCAGGCTGTTTCTTTGAGAAAAGATGCAGATAATACTGACCGTTTTCTTCGTTAAATTCCCAGGCCTTACCCTCAAAGAGTGATGACCAGTTATTGGGGAGTTTCTTGCCCCTGCCGTCACGCCAGAAATAGTAATCGTGGTACTTGCTGTTTTTATCAATACCCTTTTTGAACCATTCATGTTCATCAGATGAATGATTTACAACAAGGTCCATAATAACCTTCATACCTCTTGCGTGAGCTTCGTCAAGAACCTTCTTGAAAAGCTCGTTGTTGCCGTAATCGGGAGAAATATTTTTATAGTCGGATATATCATAGCCGAAGTCTGCATTTGGTGAGCAATAAAGAGGAGAAAACCAGATGCAGTTGATACCGAGCTCTTTGAGATAATCAAGTTTTGAGAGAACGCCTTCAAGGTCGCCTATGCCGTCGCCGTTGCCGTCGCAGAATGAACGGGGCCAGATCTGATAGCATACGGCATCCTTATACCATTGAGTTTTTTTCATTCACACAATCCCCTTTCGGAATTCATTACCATATAATTATAACATTAAATTATTTACAATTCAACCGTTTAAAACGGGAAATCCGTTATTATCCCATAAAACTTTTCGGATTCTTGTGCTTCTGCACGGGTCATAGAGTGAATCACAGTGGGAATATCCGCATTCACCTCTGTAACATATCTCATCTCTTGAATGATAAACAATAATCCAGTCGCCGTTATCGTCTTTAACGAATGAATTATGACCGGGTCCGTATTCATCTTTTAAATCATCGCTTGTGAGAAGCGGCTTATCAAGCTTCGTCCAGCTTTGAGGATTCATCAAATCCGCATTTTCATCTGCATACATAAGACCGATGCAGTATTCGGGACCTGTTGCGGATGCGGAAAACGCAAGATAAATCCTGCCGTTATGTATCATCACTGCCGGACCTTCGTTAACCGGTATTCTGACTCTTTCCCAATCATATTCGGGTTTGGTTAAGAGCATATGATTCGAAGTCAGTTTCCAAGGCTCATCGGGACTTACCGTTGCAAGATAAACGTTGGAATTGCCGCCGTTCTGTGCCCAGGCAACATATGATTTTCCGCCGCATTCAAAATAAGTCATATCAAGCGAAAAGCCCGTGAAGGGAAAATTATCTCCGTCTGCAGCTTCAAATTTACCTTTATCTGCCCAGGTGTCGCTATACGGGTCATTGCCGTTACACACAATACAGTGGCAGTTTATGTCCCACACATTATCGGAACTTCCGCTTGCGGCAAAAAGAACATACCATCTGCCGCCGATTTCGTGGATTTCGGGTGCCCATATAAAAAGGAAAGATGAATCCGACCCACTCTGATGCCATATCACTTTTTCCTCGGCAGATGCAAGTTCTTCGATAGATTCGGCACGGCGGAGAATTATTCTGTCATACCCGTTTCCGTCGTTTTCACCGTACATCGGATAAGATGCGGTGAAATAATAATAACCGTCGCTTCCCTTTGTTATGAATGGGTCTGCTCTGTCTTTTATAAAGATTTTATTATTATAGTTCATAAAAACCTCTGAAATAATAAATTTAATTTTAAAAATAAGGACTTATCCGAGTCAAGATAAGTCCTTGTTATTAATTATTTTCTGAAGAAATCGAGGAATCCCTTTGCGCCGTAAATCTTATAAGTGATATCGTTTGCGCCTTTAAGAATCTTGCCGAGAGCGACATCCATAAAGCCGGGTTCTTCCTCAGGAGCATAAACACCGATTTCAACGAGAAGGTCGTGAACTTTCTGAAGAACGGGTTCGTCAACCTCAGGATTATTGACCCTGTTTTTCGCCATTTCTTCAGCCTCGTCAAGAACCTTCTGCTGCTCGGCTGTTATAACATAACCGGTTTCCTTGCAGTATCTTTCAAGGTCGGGAAGCCAGCTTCTCTTGTAGTCTTTGAGATTTCTTGCACCGTTGAACTGCGGGAAGTAATATTTACCGTCAGGATCATCGCAGTCGTCAACTGTCTTGACATGACCGGTTGCAAGCTCGAGAGCGAGAGCAATGGCTGTGTTGTTATATTCAAGCTCGTGCTTCTGCTGATAGAAAAACCAGGTTGAATCCTTACGAAGAGTTGTTGAAATATCAATTGAACCGTCAGGTGAAAGCTCTCTGCCCTTTGCATCTTCAAATTTCTGATTATAAGGAACATATGATGTACCGGGAGCGGTTGAGCTGATATTGATGATTTCGTCAGAGTTTGTAAGCTCTGCACTCTTCATAAAGCCGAATGCGGAATAGTCTGAGGTGCAGGCACCGAAGGGAAGACCGTAGCCTGAAATAAAGGAGAAGGTTACGCCTTCATTTTCAAGGTTGGTCATTGTTTTATTAAGACGTTTCTTTGCTGCCTGGAAATCATCAGCCTCTTTCTTTACAACAGCCGACTTGATAAGAGGAGAAATTTCGTCATACTGGTCAATGGGAATGAGGTTGCAAAGCGAAGGTGTTGCACAGAAGAGCTCTGTTGCGATTGCACTGAGAGCCATATCAACAAAACCTCTGAGAATATGCTTGGGGAAAAGGCGGAGAACGATGTTAACGAGATAGCCCCAGGGCTCGCCGATGAGGTCTGCAATAAGTCCGTTATAGAAAAGGTCTGCTGAATTATCGCAGAATCTTCTCATAAGAAGGTCAGCAACAACATCACTGCCGTCCCATGCACCAACGATGCTGACAACTCTTCTGATGTGGTTCTGAGCTCTTGTGGGATATGCGTCCATATATGCGGTAACAACAGATGCACCCATGCTCATGGGAACAAGAACGATTTCATCTGCACCGATTTTATTGTTTGCAAGAATTGTTTCAACGAATTCATGGAACGCTTCAACATTCTTTGAGGTATATGAGAATGCGTTGAAATTGAAAACATAGAGATAATCTTCGAAGTTTTCGCCGAACTTTTCAAGAGCAATTTCCTTGCAGGGAATTGATGAATAGAATCTGCTCTTTGCTTCGCTTTCGAATTCGCCGGTTTCTTCATTGATGATACCCGGATATTCCGAAACGGGAACGGGATATCTCGGAGTAACAACTCTCGGATTGGGTTTGCCGTCTTCACCGACGATATTGAACTTGAAGAGATCTCTTACAATCTTATCAACCTTATCCTGATCGATAACATTGAATCTGATAAACGATGAGAAAAGAAGCTCAACAACAGCACCAACAATTGTGAAGATGGTGCTTGTGTCTGAAAATGCCTCATCAAAGCTGTTGAAGAGATTCCATTTTGAATTATATTTACCCTCAGCAATAAGGGTTGAATAATTCTCATAATCCTGAAGAGTGCCTTTTTCAAATGCGCCTTCCTGAGTATAGCTCTCATCAAAAAGATAAGAATAACTCTGACCGATACCGGTTACGAAAACAACAAGGCTGTTTTCACCCTCGGCAAATGCATTTTCAAGGTTGTTTGTTTTAACAATTGACGCTTTTGTTGACTGCTGTGCGCTTGCAGGGATTACCGCAACAGAAAAAAGAAGCGAAACAGCAAGAAGAATAGCTATAAACTTTTTCATTTTAATCCTCCTGTTAATTAATGAAAATAGTTAATTATTATATTAACATTATTTATGAAGTTTGGAAACAGTTTTTTAAAATTTTGTTATTTCAACAAAAATCAATATACGTTTGTGTGTAAAATGCCGATAAAAAATCGGTAAGTCCAACAAATAAGCGTTCATATGTAAATAATTCAATATGTAAATTTTATGTAAATTCTGAAATTTTTCTTCTGATTTTTAACCTTTTTAGGTTAAAAAAACGGGCGTTTCCAGCTATGGGTGAAGGGGATATTACAATATCTCCCCTATCAACTCATTAAAGAAAGGAAAAATATGCAGAAAGAAAACATTGAAATTGAATACTCGTTTATCAAATTTCCGAGAGCACTTGTTGATTCAGAACAATTCAGACACATTTCAATCGAAGCACGAACTCTTCTGGCGATGATTCTTGACCGACATTATCTTTCTGAAATCAATGCAGAAAGATTCACCGATGAAAACGGTAAAATATTCAATTATTACACAGTTGATGAAGTTTGCAAAAAACTCAGTTGCTGCAAAACAAAATGTGTTCGTATTTTTAAAGAGCTTGAAGAAAAGAATATGATAATCCGTAACCGTAAAAACCGTTTATCACCATATAGAATTTATCTGACAGAAAAGTTTTATGACCTCATAAAATCAGACTTCGCGGGGTCTGAATACCGTACTTCGCGAAGTCTGAATAACAAAACACACGAGGTATCGATAACAGAACATATTAATAATAATAAGAGTAATAATAATTTTATAAATAATAAACCATCAATCATCGGATTCGGCAGGACGGAGAATGAGATAAGAGAACAGATTGAATATGACTGTATTGTTTCGGATTCCAACAGAAAGCTTCTCGATGAAATAATTATGATTATTTCCGATGTTATGAACGGAACAAGCCTCACCGTCAGAATCGGCAGGGACGAAATGCCGAGAGGAGTTGTTATTGCACGGTTCTGCAAGCTTGATTCCGACCACATAATAAGCGTATTGTGGCAGATGAGCAGAAACACAGCAAAAATCCGCAACATCAAATCGTATCTTATTACTATGCTCTATAACGCTCCAGCAACGGACGAATGCGGAATAACAGCCGAATTTGCTTATCATCATTCAAACAATACAGGGGCTGTTTAACAGCCCCTGTAAATTCCACGATTTATCTTTAAGATATAATTTTTTCAATATCAAAATATTCGCCTTCATATCTGTTATGAAGGTTTTTATCTTTGCTCTGATTTACCGCAAAAATCCGGTTCTCTGAATAAAGAATTGCTGCTTTGATATTATTATCAACATTTTCAATAAAATATTTTTTTACCTGTTTATACAACGGATCCGATATTTTAAGAACTTCGGGAATCTGTACCGATGAGGAACAACAGAGCAAATCGCAAATAATCTTTTCTCGCAATATCTCTTTATTGCATTTATCGGAAAAGAATTTATAAAGTTTTTCCGCATACTCGGAAAGACGCATTCTGCCGCCGTTTACGGAATTTCCGAAATCATTGAATAAATCAAACGGCTGTATTCCGGCTTCATCAACAAGATAATCAAGTGTAAATAAAAATCTTCCGCTGTTATACAGTCTGTCAACCGCATCCTCACAGTTTTTCAGCATTCCGATTTCATTGATGGAAAGCCACGGAGTTGAAGTTACTTCGTATGGCGGTTCCGGGTTGAAAGAACAGGGATATTTATCCTTGTTTTCACGCATATCAGTGCCGTAAAGCAGTTTTAAGAATCCCATCTGGAGCATATGAGCCTTGAGTGAATAAGCGGTATTAAACCCATTTCTGAAGCTCTCAAGGTCCTCGCCCGTAAGACCTGCAATCAGGTCGATATGGATATGCATATTGTTGAAGCTGATGAGCTTGCTGATATTTTCAATGAGCTTTGCGGTATCTGTTTTTCGGTTGATAAGATTTAAAGTTTCTTCATTGAAAGACTGCATTCCGATTTCAAGCTGAACGGCACCGTAAGGCATTGACGAAAGAATATCAAGAGTGCTCTTTTTCAGTATATCACCCGCAATTTCAAAATGAAAACAAACGGAATCGGGAATTTCTTTGCCGTAGTTTTTCTTGATGAAAAGTAAAATTTCATTTGCTCTTTCAGCATTTGCGTTGAAGGTTCGGTCAACAAATTTAACAGTCTGTGTTCCGCTGTTTGAGAGTTTTATTATATCATTTTTCACTCTTTCAATATCAAAATATCTGAGCTTTGAACATCTGCCTGAAAGACAGAATGCGCAGCGGTAAGGGCAGCCGCGAGAGGATTCGATATAACTGATTCTGCCGTTTAGATTTTTGAAGAATTCTTCGGTGTACGGTGACGGCGGTGTGTCGGTATATTCCTTTTCGGGGTTTACAATGATTTCACCGTTTTTTCTGAAAGTAAGACCGTGAACTCCCGATAAATCACCGTTTATATTATCGAGAAAATCGGGGAATACCCACTCCCCTTCGCCCGACAGAACAAAATCAATATAATCATATTTTTCAAGAATATCCTTCGGTCTGTATGCAACCTCGGGTCCGCCGAGAACAATCCTGCATCGGCAGTTATTCTTTATTATTCTGCAGATTTCAAGTGTTTTATTTATATTCCAGATGTAACACGAAAAAGCAACAACATCAGGATTTTCATTGATTATCTTCTTTGCAAAAACCTCTGTGTCGCCATTGATTGTGCTCTCCAAAACAGAAATATCATAATTATTCTTTGCGAATTCACGCACGCCCGCAAGCAGGCACCAAGGCGAAAGAGATGCGTGAACAAATTTTGAATTAATGCAGGAAATTATAGCTTTCATATCAGAATTCATTATAAAAAACGGTTTCTTCCATCGGTCTGTAAACCGTGTGTCTTTCATTTGGAACAGCATCGGATGCAGGATATCCCATAACAAGAAGTGCAACGGGTTCAATGTTTTCGGGAATTGAAAATGCTTCTTTCATTTTCATCGGATTGAAATGCATAACCCACGTTGAACCTACACCCAGCTCCGCAGCCTCAAGCATCATATGAGTGGTAACAATGCTTGCGTCAACAATACCGCTCTGATTTCCGTCATAAGGTCTTGTCCAGCATTCATCCTTGTTGAAGCAGACAAGCATTGCGCAGGGGGCGTCAAAGTGGCAGCGTGTGCATTCCCTGAGCTTTGCAATAGATTCTTCGCTGTTGATAACAAGAATTCTCTGCGGCTGATAATTGCATCCCGTAGGCGCAATATGACCTGCTTCAAGAATCTTGTCAATAACATCTTTACCGAGAGGTCTGTCCGTAAATTTCCGTACTGAATATCTCTCGGATGCAAGATTTAAAAAGTTCATAGCAATACTCCATAATTAACAAAATAAAATATTAAACTAAATCATTCAAAAAGTTTTTTAATCTTTATTTTCAGCCTTACTAACGGCTCACAGCCGCCGTAATCAACCGACAAATCCGGTCTTTCAGTCCATTTATAGTCAGGTCCGAGCTCGTAATTCAGCCATTCCTTAACGACTTTAACAAAGTAGAAATCCTCACTTTTCACATAGCCGTAAGCTCCCGTTTCCTGATCATAGCCGTAAACGGTAATCAGCTTCGAGTTGCAGAGCAGGCTTTCCTCAAAATAAGCACGGCAGGTTTCAACATCATCATAATGTGCATAACCCTCAGCGTTGGCATATTCATTTCTGCCGTTTTGCGCTAATTGCATATAAAGAACATCAAGGTCATACGGGCAGGTTTTGGGGCTCATAGTCCAGCCCGGTGTGCAGTAATCATTGATACATACCCAAGTCGGCGGACGCATTGTACTGTATTCTTCCGTATAAGACGAAAGCGAAACAATATGCGAAATTATTTTATGACGCTCAATTCCCGTATCGTAAAACAGTTTGCATGTAAACTCGATATAATCCGCAAGTACTCCGTAAAGAAGCTGCTTTGTATAATCCTCAACAGACATAAGATTTTTATAAGCTTCTTTTTTGAGGCTTTCTTCATTATAGCCCATATTGTGCAGAGCATGCATACCGTACTGTGCACGCTCGAAATCCTCCATTGAAGCGTAATCACTGCCGCTGTAATCGGGAATCTGTGTTTCCCAGCCTGTATTGATTCCTGCGAAAAGATATGCCTTACCTTGAGATTTAAGTCTTGTGTAATTTTCTATAAGCGGCTCAATGAAGCCCTTTGTAACCTGATTTGAGTACCAATTCAGATATTTTTCGGAATTGAAGCACGGAAAACCGCCTGCTGTTGCAAACGGCACTCCGCTCCAGTCGCAATGCCATCTCGGCAGCATACCGTATGACTGACCGCCCCAT
>JAZNRG010000010.1:0-14607 GCA_045590575.1 Acutalibacteraceae bacterium
TCAAACAAAACGGTCTTTGTTGCAGAGGTGCCGAGGTCTATTCACAATACATATTTCATAATTATTCACCAAAGAAAATCTGATTTACAACGCCTTCAAGATACTCCTGTCTGCCCGAGCCGGGGTCTGCGCAGGAGCCGAGACGTGCGGCATTCTCCGCAAGGGATTCGAGAGTTGCCGTTCCGTCAATTATAGTCTTACCGATACCCTCGTTGAAGGACGAATATTTCTTTTCGATAAACTTGTCGATTCTGCCATCCTCAATGAGCTTTGCGGCTTTGATAAGACCGAGCGCGAAGGCATCCATACCGAGGATAAATGCGTGCACCATATCCTCTTTTGTATTACTCGGACGGCGGTTTTTAGCGTCAAAATTGAAACCGCCGTTCTTCATTCCGCCTGCCTTGAGCACCTCGTACATACACATTGTTGTCTCGTAAACATCGAACGGAAACTCGTCGGTATCCCAGCCGAGGAGGTAGTCGCCCTGGTTAGCATCAATTGAGCCGAGCATTCCGTTGATTGCGGAAACGCGGAGCTCGTGCTGGAAGGTGTGACCCGCAAGCGTTGCGTGGTTAGCCTCAATATTCATCTTGAAATCCTTGTCAAGACCATACTGACGAAGGAAGCCGATTGCGGTTGCGGCATCAAAATCGTATTGATGCTTCATCGGCTCTTTCGGCTTCGGCTCGATGAAGAAATCGCCCGTAAAGCCGATTTTACGGCCGTATTCAACCGCCATTTTCATAAGGCGTGCGATATTCTCCTGCTCGAACTTTACGTCTGTATTGAGGAGTGATTCATAGCCCTCACGTCCGCCCCAGAAAACGTAGCCCTTACCTCCGAGCTTGACTGTAAGCTCAAGAGCCTTTTTAATCTGTGCCGCCGCAAAGCAGTAAACCTCTGCACTGTTCGTGCTTCCTGCACCGTTCATAAAGCGCGGATTTGAGAACATATTTGCAGTACCCCAAAGGCACTTGATGCCTGTTTCCTGCATTTTTACGAGAATATAGTCCGTGATTTCGTCAAGTCTTGCGTTAGTAACATTGATATCATCTGCTTCGGGAACAAGGTCAACATCGTGAAAGCAAAAATATTCAACACCGAGCTTCTGCATAAACTCAAAGCCTGCATCAACCTTTGCCTTTGCGTGCTCCATAGTGCCTTTTACTGCACCGAATGACTTATCGGCAGTATCTCTGCCGAACATATCTGTGCCTGCAGCTCCGAGATTATGCCACCAGGCCATAGCAAAAGGAAGATGCTCCTTCATTGTTTTGCCGAGAACAACCTTCTCGGGGTCATAGAACTTAAACGCCATAGGATTCTTGCTCTCGGAACCTTCATATTTTATTGCGGGAATACCCTTGAAAATTTCGCTCATTATTCTACCTCCTGTAAACTTGCAAAAACATTTTTTAATGCGGGATATATAAGACTGAATTTTTTATATTTGCAGTCATATTTTTCAGTTAATTCGCTGTCGGGATAAACCGTATCGGAAATCTCAACAAGTTTTGAGCAGGCATCGGCAACCGATTCAAATTCACCGCAACCGACCATCGCAAGAATTGCACCGCCATAGCCGGGACCCTGCTCGGTTTTAACGGTATCAAGCGGAATGCCAAGCACATTTGCCATGATTTTTTTCCAAAGCGGGCTCTTCGCACCGCCGCCGCAGATGTTACTGCGTTCGATATTTATGCCGAGAGATTTTGCAACCTCAAAGCTGTCACGAATTGCAAATGCAACACCCTCAAGCACAGCCTGAAGCATATCTGCTCTTGAACTGTCGGCAGTCATACCAATAAATGTTCCTCTGGCATTTGTGTCATTTATCGGACTGCGTTCACCCATAAGATACGGCAGAAAATAAATATTGTTTTCACCGAGTTTATGTATATCAGCCTGAATTGATATGTAATCAGAATCTCTGAGAATATCATCCATAAACCATTTATTGCAGGATGCTGCGGAAAGCATACAACCCATAAGATGATAATTGCCGTCTGCATGAGCAAATGAATGGAGCGCGTTGTTGCCGTCAACTCCGAATTTATCGCTTGAAATAAAAATCGTGCCCGAAGTGCCGAGTGAGATGTTGCATTTCCCTGCACCGATTGTACCCGTGCCGATTGCCGCAGCAGCGTTATCCCCTGCCCCAGCAACGCATTTAACATCAGCGCCGAATCCAAGAATATCAGCAATATCGGATTTAAGATTACCGATAACCTCATAGCTTTCAAAAAGTGAAGGCATAACGGATTCGTCAATTCCGCAGATATCAAGCATATCCTTTGACCAGCATTTATTCTCAACATCAAGAAGAAGCATTCCTGATGCATCGGAAAAATCGCAGGAATGAACACCGGTAAGTTTATAATTAATATAGTCCTTCGGAAGCATTATCTTTCGGATTTTTGAAAACAACTCGGGTTCGTTTTTCTTCATCCAGAGAATTTTTGGAGCGGTAAATCCTGCAAAGGCTATATTTGCGGTTTTATGGGACAAAACCGATTTGCCGATTTCGTTATTGAGAAAATCAACTTCAGCAAAAGTTCTTCCATCATTCCAGAGAATTGCAGGTCTTATGACATCATCGTTATCATCAAGAGCAACAAGGCCGTGCATCTGACCGCCGCAACCGATACCCTTAACTAATGTTTTATCGATATCTGCAGTAATTTCTTTTATGCCTTCAACAGTCTGAATCCACCAATCCTCGGGATTCTGTTCCGACCATCCCGAACGCGGATAGAAAACGGGATAATCCCTTGAAACCTCGCTGATTATTTCTCCATCGGAATCAACAAGAAGAAGTTTCACCGAAGAAGTTCCGAGATCGATACCTAAATAATACAAAAACCATCAAACCTTCCATAATAATTGATTTGTGTTCTTGAAAATGAGTAATAAGCGTTGTATAATATATTATATTATTTTAAAATTTATTGTCAAGAACAAAGGAGCACAGCAAATGAAAATAGAATGGAAAACCTGTTTTAAAATAGGTTTCAGCGTTTTTTTGCTTTATCTCTGCATTCATTACCTCGATAAATTCGCTGGTTTTGTTTCAACGCTTTTCGGAGCAGCTTTTCCGCTGATAGTCGGCGGTATCATTGCATACCTAGTCAATATTCTGATGACTTTTTATGAAAGACATTATTTTAAAAAATCAAACAAACTTTCTGTTATCAAATTACGCAGACCCGTTTGTATGACTTTTGCAATTATCACCTTACTCGCAATCGGAGCTCTGATAATCGGTCTTGTTGTGCCGCAGCTAATCTCCTGCATCGAGCTTATTATTGCCGAGCTTCCCGCAGCAATCAGCAAAGTAATTGCCTGGGTTAATTCACTTGATATCGTTCCCGATGATATTATGGGAACTATTCTTTCGATCGACTGGAAATCTAAAATCGGTCAGATAGCCGAAATGCTTACTTCCGGCATCGGCAGCGTTATGGATGTTGTTATCGGAGCGGTAACATCCGTTGTTTCCGGCGTCGTAACTTCAATTATCGGTGTTATCTTTGCCATTTATCTTCTTATCAGCAAGGATAAAATCGGCAGTCAGATAAAAAGAGTTATGAACCGCTATATCAAAAAAGAATGGAACGAAAAAATTTCTTATGTTCTTTCCGTAATCGATGACTGTTTCCACAGATACATCGTCGGTCAGTGCACGGAAGCTGTTATTCTCGGACTGCTTTGCACAATCGGAATGCTGATTCTCCGCCTTCCCTATGCTCCGATGATAGGCGCATTCATCGCATTCACGGCTCTGATTCCCATTGCGGGTGCTTATATCGGAGCGGCGGTCGGTGCATTCATCATACTGATGGAATCACCCCTGAAAGCACTTGTTTTCCTTATATTCATAGTTATCCTTCAACAGGTTGAAGGCAATCTGATTTACCCGAAAGTTGTCGGCTCATCAATGGGTCTGCCCGGAATATGGGTGCTTGCCGCAATCACAATCGGCGGCGGTGTTATGGGCATAACGGGTATTCTTATCAGCGTACCCATAGCCGCAACAGTTTATAAACTTATCAGAAACGATATGATAAAACGCGAATCACTTGAAAAAGAAAACGAAACGGCAGAATCCGAAGAAAGGAATGTTCAGAATGGATAAATTTGCAAGATTCAGATATCAGCCCTGCCTCCCACTCGGAGCAGACGGCAAGAGAGTAACGGCATCCAAGGAGCATATTGCTCTTTCAAGAAAAGCCGCAACGGAAGGTATGGTTCTTCTCAAAAACATCAATAATGCTCTCCCCCTTTGCAAGGGCGAAAAGGTTGCGCTTTTCGGCAAGGCTACAATTGAATATATCAAAGGCGGAGGCGGCAGCGGCGATGTTCATTGCCCCTATATCAAGAATATTTTCGAAGGCTTCAAGGATAAGGAAATAGAAGGTAAGATTTCCGTTTATATGCCCCTTGTTGACTTCTACAAAGAATATGTTGAAAAAGAAAGCGTTCATATTCCTACGCAGGAGCAGATTAACGCAACCTGGGATATCGTTAACGCAATGGAATTCTGCACAAAGCGTGACGATATGACTTATGACACCTTTGCAAGCATGCACGTTAAAGAACCTGCTGTTCCCGAAAAGCTCTTCAAAGGCGCGGCAGAATGGGCAGACACAGCTGTGTTTACCATCAGCAGATTCTCTGCGGAAGGTGTTGACCGCAGACCTCAGGGCGGCGACTATTATCTCTCCGATATCGAAAAGAAAATTATTGACGATGCCTGCGAATCCTTCAAAAAGGTTATTATTGTTATCAATTCGGGCGCAACAATAGACTGCGAATATTTTGCAGAAAACGACAAAGTACAATCTGTTATTATGAGCTGGCAGGGCGGTATGGAAGGCGGCGCCGCCATTGCTGATATAATCTGCGGTGACGTTAATCCCTCGGGTAAAATGACCGACACCATTACAAAATCATATGATTATTATCCCTGCAAGGATGAATTCTGGGAGAGCTTTCAGTTTATCGATTATTCAGATGACATCTACGTCGGCTACCGTTATTTCGAAACAATTCCCGGTGCAAAGGAATATGTCCGTTATCCTTTCGGCTTCGGTCTTTCATACACTGATTTTGAAATAAGCGGTAAAGTTTGCTGCGAAAGCGAAGGAAAGATTGTTGCGGTTGCAACCGTCAAAAACATCGGCAAGGTCGCAGGCAAAGAAGTTGTTCAGCTTTATTACAGCGCACCTCAGGGTCTTCTCGGCAAACCCGCAAAAGTTCTCGGCGGATACAAGAAAACAAAGCTTCTTATGCCCGGCGAATCCGAAACCGTCGTTATCAGCTTCGATGTGAACGAAATGGCAAGCTTTGACGATCTCGGTAAGATCCGTAAATCGGCATATGTTCTTGAAAAAGGCAACTATGAATTTTATCTCGGAACATCTGTCAAAGATAACGAAAAGCTTGCTTATGAATACACAGTTTCCGAAAATACCGTTACAGAGCAATGCAGGAATTGGTGCAAGCCTTTCAGACTTGAAAAGAGAATGCTTGCCGACGGTTCATTCGAGGCTCTGCCCACCGGTGACGAAGAATACTATTACGCAGTCAATGAACCTTCAGGAGCAAAAGCTCCCGATGAACTTGTTAAGTTTGATGACATTGATAAAATTACACTTGACGAATTCGTTGCACAGTTTACTGTTGACGAACTTATTGATTTCGTCGGCGGTCAGGCTCCCACAGGCGTTGCAAACACAGGATGCTTCGGCGGTCTTGAACGTCTTGACATCCCCCCCATTCCCACAGCCGACGGCCCCGCAGGTTTAAGACTTGAACCCAAAACGGGCATACCCACAACCGCATGGCCCTGCGCAACTCTTCTTGCCTGCACCTGGGATCCCGAGCTTATCACTCAGGTCGGCGCAGGAGGCGGAGCCGAAATCAGAGAAAACAATATCGGCATCTGGCTCGCTCCCGCACTCAATATCCACAGAGATCCTCTCTGCGGCAGAAACTTCGAATATTACTCCGAAGATCCGCTTGTAGCAGGAAAATGCGCCGCAGCAGCAACAAGAGGAATTCAGTCGCAAAAGGTTGCGGTATCAATCAAACATTTTGCTTGTAACAACAAGGAAGCAAACAGATACGATATCGATGCAAGACTTTCAGAAAGAGCACTTCGTGAAATCTATCTTAAGGGATTTGAGATTACCGTTAAGGAATCCGATCCCTGGACAATTATGACCTCCTACAACCGAATCAACGGTCAGCATACCTCTGAAAGCTACGAGCTTATTATGGGTATTCTCCGAGGCGAATGGGGCTTCAAAGGTATGGTTGAAACCGACTGGGGAGTTAAGAACGATCCAGTTAAGGAAGTCAAGGCGGGCAATGATATGAAAATGCCCTGCGGCTACCCCGAAGACCTCAAAGCGGCTTTCGATAAAGATGATTTAACAAGAGCCGACCTTGAAATCTGCGTTAAGAGAATTATTGAAATGACCATTAAAATGGCTGAATAAAAATAACGGAGCTTGAGTTAACCTCAAGCTCCGTTGAACTTTTATAACTTGATTTTTGCGTTTACTGCTTTGCATTTTATGAATTCCTCAAACTCTTCGCAAGTGCCTTTTTCAAAACCGTTTTTATTAACCATAATAACAAGGCTTTTGCTCAAAATAAGCAAATACATATTCTTGCTCTGCTTGATTTTCTTAATCTTATTATATTCAAGCTTTATCTCTGCTTTATTTGTCAGATTCACACTCATTATATATTCATCGAAAAACATAGTATCGCATTCCGGAATTTCTTCGTATAACTCCAAAAGCACATTTTCCCTTTTTCTTGCAAGAATATAAATTCTCACAGACGGATAAATTGCAAAGAAAACTCCCAGCACCGCAACTATAATTGCATAAGTTAAATCATACAGAACAAAGTAGCCGAGTAATGACAAAGCGAGAAAAACTATAAGAAAAAGGGTTCCGAAAAATATCCTCATAAACCCGGAATATTTTTTGTTCATTTCAACAAAAGATTCTTTCGTATGCTTGAATTTGTTGATAAAAACCGGTTCCATAAATTCACCTCATTCAAAATCTGCAACAATCGGAAAATGGTCGGAATAAATTTCCGTTATTGTCTTAACGCTTTTGCATTCAAGACCTCTGTAAAATATGTAGTCAATCTTGATATCGGGGTCATAAGATGGATAAGTCTTCATTCCCTTTATTTTCGCAAGGAAATCAGTGTCCTTAAGCCTGTTATAAATCGGTTTAAGAATTATATCGTTGGGAGTTGTGTTGAAATCACCCAAAAGAATCAAAGGCAAATCACAACCGTCAATTATATTGCAAATCATTTTAACGGCATTACTTCGCTGTGCAGGGGTAAGACCCATATGACAAACAAGAACGCAGATCCGCTTACCTTCACAGTCAATAACCGCTTTCAGAACACATCTTGATTCATAATGTCCGCCAGGCATTTTAATAATCGGATCGGGTACGGGTACCGTTTCAGCCGAAAATATTTTGAATCTGCTGACTATTGAGTTGCCGTAAGGGCTTGTGCCGTCAACCATAATCGCCTTTGCAAAGTATCTTTCATATCCTAACGCATCAGCAATTGCGTTTGTCTGATCGGTATATCCTTCAATCGGACCTTCACCTCTGACTTCGTTAAGTCCGCAGATATCCGCACCGTGAAGTTTTATCTTATCAGCAAAAAAATCGGTATCAATCACTTGTTTTTTATAGTCAAGAGCATGTTGAATATTAAAGGTCATTATTTTCATCAGACTGCAATCCTTCCTTTGTTTGCATCAATGATGATTTGGGTAATACCGTCAATTTCTTTGAGTTCATCAACTGATCTGAATGCTCCGTTGAGCTTTCTGTACTCAACAATAGCCTTAGCTTTCTTTTCACCGATAAACTTAAGCTTCGTAAGTTCTTCAACATCAGCTGTGTTAATATTTATTGTTTCGTCAGAAATAACGGTTGTTGCCTTGAACGGATTATTTGTTGTAATCAGTTCGGTTTTAATTGGGTTATACTTCGGCGAATCAAAAACAGAATACATCATAACTGTAATTATCGCAATAACCGTTATTATCACAAGAAGAAGAGCCGGCTTCTTTTCATCTTTGACCATTCGTATCACCGATAATATTAAACCACAAAATCCGACTTATTTCAACAAAAAACTCGGAGCGGTAAGCCCCGAGTTAAAATTTCATGAAATCTTTTTTATAAGATTATCAATCTTAACATAAACAAAACCTGCAAATTCAACAACCTTATAAAATAATCTCTTAACAATATTTCCGAAAGAATTTTCATTGAATTCAATATCCTTTTCGATAACAAGGCTGTCGAGAAGCTCACTGTTATCTCCTCTTCTTGTTTCAAGAATAAGCTTGCTACCCTTGAATTCGAGAGTTGAATATGTCGTAACATCATTTTCCATAAAACTGTAAGCAAGGTGGTCTGCTTCATAATCCATAATAACCTTCTCGCAAACAGAGTTTGAATTAAGATAAACAACACCCTTGGGATTTTTATATGTTTCACCACTTACGGCTTTACCGACAACCTTGCCGTTCTCCATAAAATGAGATCTGCCCTGAGAATGGGTGTGACCCGTAATTACAAAATCAAGATCATATGTTTCAAATATGGGGGCAAAAATTGTTGTTAAAAGAAGTTCTGTTTCAAGGTCGCCTATGCAATCGCCCGCGCCGTAGATACCGTGATGAACCATACCGATTCTCCATTTTGCATCGGGATTGAGCTTGACGGCTTCTTTTGCCATTGCCATATGATCGGGAGCATCGCCTGATGTTGAGTCAAAAACAAGATAGAGAACATCACCATAACGGAACCAGAAATCTCTGTCAAGACCGGTGAAATGTCTGCCGTAATACTCGTTAGGCATATTGGTATAATAATTATAGGTCATACCCTTTTTATCATGGTTGCCGATTGCAAGTGCCATAGGAAGGCTTCTGACCGCCTCAGGTATAAGAAGGGTTGCCCACTCCTCAGCGGTTTCGCCTGTTGAAGTGTTATCTCCGGGCGAAACAAGATAAGCAATATCGGGATTCTTATTGAGAGCCTCGGCAAGAACATTGTTCCAATTAAAGCCGATATCGGATTGAGTGTCGCAATCGGTGCGCCAATCCTCTGCAATCTGAATATCGCCGACAACCATTGCCTTATGGTCGCCGAATGATTTGGTTTCGTATTTATAAGGATCACTCCAACCGTTACCGGTATTCCACTGATAAAAATAAACTGTGTTTTCCTCCAGACCATTAACAGTAACTCTGCAAACAACCTGCTTATCATTCTCTGAGTCTGTTATCTCACCTTCATAAAGAAGAAAATCTGTCAAAAGAATATTTTTTGAAATACGGACCTGAGCTTTGGCGTTCTCTTTATCGGTATGCCAGCAAAGGCTTATCTGTGTTTCATCAGCACCTACGTTAACTAAAGGTAAAGTGTTATTATAATGGAATTCGTTATAAATCATATCTCACTCCGTTCTGGTAAGCTTTCTGAGATTATAATCAGCGGATGCAACTGAACCGCACAAAAGAATCATAACCGCAGACAAAATCAAAGCAACAATCCTTTTCATATTCTGCCTCCGAAGTTTTTTTATATATTAACAAATATTATCCAAAAAGTAAATAGAGATTGTTGAAAACGACTTAATTATATGATAAAATATTCAATAAGGAGTGAGAAAACATGGCATCTAAAGTTTATTTTTCAAAAAATATATCCCCCGAGAAAACACTTGAGCTTTTCAAGCTGCTCGGCAAAAAACTCGAAGGTAACGTTGCGGTAAAGGTTCATTCGGGCGAAAAAGGCAACCAGAATTTCCTCAAACCCGATTTCTGGAAACCGATTATTGACCACGTTAACGGAACTGTTGTTGAATGTAACACAGCATATAACGGACAAAGAAACACAACTGAAAAACATCTTCAACTTTTCAAAGACCACGGATGGTCTGATTTATTCAAAGTTGATTTACTCGATGCCGAAGGACCCGACCTTGTTCTTGAAATCCCCGATGGCAAGAAAATCAAGAAAAACTATGTAGGAAAAAACATTGTGAATTATGACTCAATGCTTGTTCTATCGCACTTCAAGGGTCATCCTATGGGCGGTTATGGCGGAGCAATTAAACAGCTTTCAATCGGCGTTGCATCTTCATACGGCAAGGGATATATTCACGGAGTAGGCAATCCCGATGATTTCTGGAATTCCGACCATGATTCTTTTCTTGAATCGATGGCTGATGCCGCAGCATCGGTTATTGAATTTTTCAAAGGAAATATTATTTATATTAACGTTATGAAAAACATGAGCGTTGACTGCGACTGCTGCGCTGTTGCGGAAGATCCATGCATTGACGATATCGGAATACTAATATCCGATGACCCTGTTGCAATTGATATGGCTTGCGTTGACCTTGTTTATCAATGTACAGACCCCGGCAAGCCGCATCTTATCGAAAGAATTGAAAGCAGAAACGGTGTTCACACCATCAACACCGCCGCGGAAATCGGCTACGGTTCAAAAGAATATGAACTGATTGAGGTATAAAACAATAGCAGGCTTTCGGATTTGAAAGCCTGCTTATTTTATTGGCAACCGCCGAATATTTTACACTTAAGATTACATCCCGTCGGAGTTGCGGCACAGCCGCCGAGAGCAGTTTCTCGAAGCTCAACGGGAAGACCCTTACCGACCTTATACATACAAATAGCCATTTCAGAAAACGGAACAGGAGCTTTGATTCCCGCAAGAACCATTTCGGCACTTGTAAGCGCATTTGAAGCACCTGCGGCATTTCTGCTCTGGCAAGGCATTTCAACCAGACCTGCAATCGGGTCACACACAAGACCGAGCATATTACTGATGGTGATTGAAGCGGCATCAAGGCATTGCTGAGTATTTCCGCCCATCATGTGTACCGCCGCCGCAGAAGCCATAGCAGCCGCTGAACCGATTTCAGCCTGACAGCCTGCCTCAGCACCTGAAACAGATGCATTCTTCATAAGCAGACAGCCAACGGCTGCCGCAACAAAAAGTCCTTCAAGAAGAACCTTTTCAGTTAGTCCGAATTCTTCCTCAAGCGCAAACAGAACAGAAGGCAGAACACCTGCAGAACCTGCAGTCGGTGCGGCAACAATAACACCCATTGATGCGTTCATTTCAAGAACAGCCTGAGAATAAATCAAGGCTTTGGTGAGCACATTACCGCAAATTGACTTACCCTCAACTCTCCTTTTCTCAAGCAACGATGCTTCTCCGCCAATCATTCCGCCCATTGATTTCATAATTCTCTTTAACGGAGCATGAGCGGAATTTCTCATTATCTCAAGAGATTTCTTCATTTTCGCATCAACTTCATCTGCATTGCGTTCACCATAAATAATCTCTCGCAGACGCATTATTTCAGCGATATTTTTATTTTCCTTTTCGCATAAAGCAAGAAGCTCTTCAGCTGTATTAAAATCCATAATCTTTCACCTTATTTACGAATAAGCATTGTTTCCTTAACAAAAGGATTTTTCTCAATTTTTTCAACTATTTCATTTGTTATCTCTTCATCTGATTCAATAATCATATATGCTTTACCACCCTTTGCTTCACGGTAAACCCTGAGATACGCAATATTAACATGGTATTCACCAAGCACGCTTGTTATTTTTGAAATAACGCCCGGATGGTCTCTGTGGATAACGATAAGCGAATGGTATTCGCCCGTAAAAAGCACCTTAACACCGTCTATCCTTGTCAGTCTTACCTTGCCGCCGCCGATTGATTCGCCGCGCACATTAAGCTTATGACCGTTTGAATCAACGATTTCCATATCAACAGTATTGGGATGTACATCGGTTTCAACCGTGTTTGTAACAAACGAAAAATCTATACCCTCTTTTTCGGCAATTTCAAAAGAATCTCTGATTCTCTCATCATCCGTTTTAAAACCCATCATACCGCCGAGCAAAGCTCTGTCGGTTCCGTGACCGCGGTAGGTCTGGGCAAATGATCCGTAAAGCGTAAATTTTACACTGACTATCTTCTTACTTGTCATCTTCCAGGCAAGGCGTGCAATCGATGCTGCGCCTGCGGTATGTGAACTTGAAGGACCGACCATATCGGGACCAATAACTTCAAATGCGCTGATAAATGCCATAAAGCGACTCCTTAATTTTGATATGTTCATTATATATATCTGATTATACAAAGTCAATATTTGGTTTTGGGATATAATTTTTTAAACTGATTTTTTTGTCGGAATTTATTGAAAACTGTTAAAATTTTTCTTGATTTTGCACTAATCATATAATATAATCAAAATATAAAATTTAAAATGAAAGAGCAAACTATTATGCAACTTTTAAAACAAAGAATAATCAATGAAGGCAAAGCTATCGGCTCAGATATCATCAAGGTTGATATGTTCCTCAACCATCAGATTGATGTTGACCTTTTATGCGAAATCGGCAAAGAATTCAAAAGAAGATTCAACAGTGATAAAATCACAAAAATTCTGACCATTGAAGCTTCAGGCATAGGTATTGCCTGCATTGCTGCTCAGTATTTCAATGTTCCCGTGGTTTTTGCCAAAAAAGGCGCAAACAGAAACGTCGGCGACAACATTTATAAAGCTGATGTATATTCATTCACCAAAGGGACAACCACCACAATCGGCATATCCAAAGATTATCTCTGCGAAGATGATCACATACTTATTATAGATGACTTTATGGCAAACGGAAAAGCCGTTCACGGGCTAATAAACATAATAAATCAGGCTGGTGCTTCAGTCGAAGGCATCGGCATCGTAATCGAAAAAGGCTTCCAGCCCGGCGGCGATTCTCTTCGTTCTCTCGGCTATAAGGTCGAATCACTTGCAGTTATAAAATCCATTGACGACGGAAATGTTATCTTTGGATAATTATAAAATTCAGGAGGTAAATCAAATGAAGACATTCAGAAAAGTTCTCGCAATTCTCCTTGCGCTCACCTTTGTTTTCAGCCTTGCAGCTTGCGGCGGCAAAACAAACGGTGACGAACCCACAGACGGCGAAAAGCTCAAGGTTGGTTTCATCTTCCTTCACGATGAAAATTCAACTTATGACAACAACTTCATCAAAGCCGCTAAAGCAGCTTGTGAAGCACTCGACGTTGAATACATTCCCAAAGTCAACGTTCCCGAAGGTGCGGAATGCCAGGAAGCAGCTCTCGACCTTGCAGATGACGGCTGTGACATCGTTTTTGCAGACAGCTTCGGTCACGAACCCTATATGATTGAAGCAGCAAAAGAACGCCCTGACGTTCAGTTCTGCCATGCAACAGGCACAAGAGCTCACACAACAGACCTTCCCAACTTCCACAATGCTTTCGCATCAATCTATGAAGGCAGATACCTTGCAGGTGTTGCCGCAGGTCTCAAGCTCAACGAAATGATTGAAGCTGGAACTATCACTGCTGAAGAAGCAAAGATGGGTTATGTAGGTGCTTGGACATACGCAGAAGTTGTTTCAGGCTACACCTCCTTCTATCTCGGTGCAAAGTCAGTTTGCCCCAGTGTTACCATGGAAGTTCAGTTCACAGGCAGCTGGTATGACGAAATGGCTGAAAAGGAAGCTGCAGAGCTCCTCATCAGCAACAAATGCGTTCTTATCAGCCAGCACGCCGACTCCTGGGGTGCTCCCACAGCTTGCGAAACAGCAGGTGTTCCCAATGTTTCATACAACGGCAGCACTGTTTCCGCTTGCCCCAACACATTCATCGTTTCTTCAAGAATCAACTGGGAGCCCTACTTCAAATATATGATTGAATCGGTTATTAACGGCACAGAAATCGCAGACGACTGGTGCGGAGGTATTGCCGAAGGCTCTGTTGAACTCAGCGAAATCAACGAAACCGCAGCTGCTGCAGGTACAGCAGAAAAGCTTGAAGAAGTCAAGGCAGGTCTTGCAGACGGTTCAATCAAAGTGTTCGATGCATCAACATTCACCGTTAATGGCGAAACACTCGACAGCTATATGGCCGATGTTGACACAGACGATGCTTACACACCCGACACAGAAGTAATCGCTGACGGTTATTTCCATGAATCCGAATACCGTTCTGCTCCTTACTTCGATCTCGAGATCGATGGTATCACCAGACTTAACAGCGCATTCTAATTTAGCTTTGTGTAATAACAATGTTTTGCGGGGCACTAAACCTGCCCCGCTTACATTGTTTATTTCTATTTATGCTTAATATTGAAAATTGTGCCGCTTGCGACATGATTTTGAGGATTAAGCAACAAGGAGGTACAAATGGGTACAATTGCTGCAATTGAGCTAAAAAATATTACTAAAACTTTCGGCAGTGTAGTTGCTAACCGCAACGTAAATCTTACCGTAAACAGAGGAGAAATACTTTCGATCCTGGGTGAAAACGGCAGCGGTAAAACTACACTGATGAATATGATATCCGGCATTTATTTTCCGGATTCCGGTCAGATATTTATCGATGGTAAAGAGGTCGTAATCAAGTCGCCTAAGGATTCGTTTGAGTATAAAATCGGTATGATACA
>JAZNRG010000011.1:0-20379 GCA_045590575.1 Acutalibacteraceae bacterium
TCATCCCCGCCGAATTAAGATTTATATTAATCTGTACTTCGTTCTCTTTCGGCTTTCCACTTTTCAAAAGATTCCTTGCCTTCTTCGCTTTCGTAGAATGCCCTGATTTCCGGAAGTAAAGCTCTTGCTAAAGATTCCATAACATCCTTGGGTATTATCAGTATCCGAAATAATCTTTGCAATACTGTTCAACGGTGTTGATGTATTCCATTTCGCACAAGGGGTCAAGTCCAAGACCGTGATTTGAAAGCGGATAGAGAATATATGTATGCGGTGCATCGGCACTTTCAAATGCAGCCTTAATTCTTTCAGCATTACCCGAAGGAACAATCATATCCGTGCCGCCGTAGGCAAGAACGGAAGGAACCGTATCTTTGGTTACATAAGCGGTCGGAGAAACAAGATTTATCACTTCTTCATCCTTGCCGTTTGCTTTCATTTCTTCGGTAATTTCAATGCCCGAAAGCATACTCGCAAGCCCTGTGCTTCCCCATACTTCGGAATGAAAATCGGAGGGGCCGACCTGATTTGCGGTGAAAACAAGTTCAATTGATGATTTGTCCGCTCTTGAGAAGCCGTACAGCATTGAAAGATGTGCACCTGCCGAATAACCCGAAACCGCAAGTTTTGTGATGTTAAGCTCTTTCTCTTCGGAAAAATCTTTTATTCTGTCGATAGCCATATCAATTTCATCGCACATCGTAAGGGCAGTTACTTTGCCGAAAAGACCGTCGGCATAAAGAGTGTAGTTCATAGTTGCGGTGATATAGCCCTTCTTTGCGAATCTTTCGCATTTATCTGCCATATCTTCCTTTTTGCCGCCTGTCCATGAACCGCCGTGAATATAAAGAATAACGCCGTTATGCTCATTGGCATAAGCAGATTCGGGAACATAGATATCCATTACATTTCTCTCTGCTTCACCGTAGGCAAGATTTTTGAATACATCGTATTCTTCAAACGACAAGCCGCCGACAAAAGTTGTGAAAACGCTGAACGACGAAAGGATAACCGCAATTATTCTTTGCAATATCTGTAACATTTTTATCTCTCCCTTTAATTTAAATTACAGAATAAATCTGAACGCATAGATTATTACGTTAAGCAAATTGTTGAACACAAATCTGATAAAGGTGAAAACATACGGAAATTCAAAATTCCAGTCATCAAAGGTATCAAGCGAACCGATGAGTGATGAATCATAAGTCTTTTCGGGGTTCTTGAATGCCTTTGTTTCCATTTTCATTATGCAGAGATTCTTGCAGGCTTCACGCAGTGCAGTTCCGAAGCCGACGGGATCTTTTGCGTAAGCAAGCTTTACTGCAGCCTTATGCTGAACAGCCTGAAGCGACCACATACCCGAAAGAATAGTGTCATTACCGTTATAAACAGCGAGTACGGGACTCATATATCCGCTGCCCGTGAAGTTTGACGAATAGTCTGAAACAACAAAGCCTTCGAATCCCCATTCTTCACGGAGAAGGTCTTTGAGAAGAGCCGAACTTGAACCGCACCATTTTGTGCCGATTCTGTTATATGCCGACATAATGCCTTTAGGCTGAGCTTCCTTGACGGGGATTTCAAATGCCTTGAGATAAATTTCGCGCATTGCCTGCTCGTCGCACCAGGTGAAAATGCCGTTTCTGTGAGATTCCTGGTCATTAAGAGCAAAATGCTTGATTGTTGTGACAAGGCTTTCAGAGTTTGCACCCTTGATGATTTCAGCCGCCATAATACCGGAGATAATCGGGTCTTCCGAGAAATACTCAAAGTTTCTGCCGCCTCTGGGGTTGCGGTGAATATTTGCACCGGGAGCATACCAGGTGTCTGTGCCCATATCTGCCGCTTCCTTACCGGCACCCTTGCCCATTTCATAAGCAAGCTCAACATTCCAGGTGCATCCGATTGCGGTTGCACAGGGGTAAGCCGTGCCGCTGTCTGTATAAACAAGACCGTTTCTGCCCTTGACGCTTGAAGGTCCGTCGTTATCCATTGTGTGAGGAATTCCCAGACGCTCAACGCCGTGAGTTTCATATCCGCCGTTGATAACAAGCATTGTCATTTCGTCAAGAGTAAGCTGATCGAGGAATGCATCCCAGAGAGTTTCGTCCTTCGCAACATCCTGCAAAGTTATGGTCTTATCGTATTTAACGCCCTTCTTCGGTGCTTCGCCTTCTGTTGCGGGAGCGGGAGTTTTATCAACATCAATAAGATAATCTTTTTTATTGAGTTCTCTGAGCTCGGGATATGTTTCTTTTACATCCGCTCTCGACATAACTTCAAATCCGCTGTAAACATCTTCAAAAAGATTTTCAATTTCAGTTCCCGTTGCAGAATCGTTTTTGATTACCTTGGTTTTATTGATTTTGTAATCATACGATTTGATATGGTCTCTGACATCATTGGCTACTATAATTTTATATGTACCCTTTTCAAGCACCCATGCTTCGTTATCCTTATAGTCATAAGATGCCATATCGTCGGTTCTGAACGAGATTGTGAGAGTTTCGCTCTCGCCGGGTTCGAGGAGCTTGGTTTTGGCAAATCCGCCGAGACAGATTGCACTCTTTTCGATGCCGCCTTTGATATAAGGTGCACTGTAATAAAGCTGAACAACTTCTTTGCCGGCTCTGTTACCTGTATTTTTAACTCTGACTTTCACGGTTATGTTTTCGGAATCGAAATCGGTTGACACAACCTTCTTGTCAAAGCTTGTGTATGAAAGACCGTAGCCGAAAGGATACTGCACCTTATCCTTTGCGAAGGTTTCAAAATAACGGTAACCCACATAAATGCCTTCGTAGTATTCAACGAAATGCTCGCCGCCGTCATACTCGTTGCTTCCGAAGCAAACGCTTGAAGGATGGTCCTCGATTTTATAGGAAATCGTGTCCGTAAGTCTGCCTGAGGGGTTAACCTTGCCGTCAAGCATCTGAGGCACTGCGGTCATACCGAATTCGCCCGGAATCCAGATAATTGCCGCCGCTTTGATGCTTTCGTATTCATCAATCCAGCCCATTTCCATAACGTTGCCGATATTGAAAAGTACAACAACATTCTCAAAAGCCGATGTTACTTTTTCAATCATTGCCTTTTCATCATCGGAAATGCTGAGAGTTTCAACGGTATGGTCAGTGCCTTCCGCACTTGTTCTGCTGATAACGATTATTGCGGTATCCGAAAATTCAACGGCATTTGAAATAATCTTATCGGTAAGATACTTGGGCTTCATTTCTTCAAGAGTGTTCTTTGCAAGAAGCACCTGAAGTAGGTTGTTGATAACCGTGTTATCGGTTTTGGGAAGCTCGTTTGAAAGGCAATGCTTCTCATAAAGTGCACGAAGCTCGGAGTTATATTCTATACCCTCTGCTTCGAATGCTTCATAGAGAGTTACGGGGTCATCGGTTGTTATTGCACCCGAACCCGCACCGCCGAAAAACGGACATACCGAGCCTGCGCCGAAAATATTGACCTTTTTGTTTTTATCAAGCGGGAGAAAGTTATCTTCATTTTTAAGAAGGACAATACCTTCGCTTTCAATCTGAACTGCCGTTTCTCTTGTTTCGGCAATTATTGCAGGGTCAACATCGCCGCTTGTTGCAAAAGCAACGTTGCCAAACACAAGCGCAAAAACAAGTATCAAGGATATAACTCTAAGGAATCTTTTTTTCATCAGAACACCTCGCATTTTAATTTACATCTAATTATACAATACATTCAGTTATTCTTTCAATAAAGAAATTTGTGTTTATCTGTGCAAATTTATTCAACAGCTTGTCATATTGTTCATACCGTTCAAAACAAAATATTGACTTGATATTTCCCAAATGTTATATTTTAAGAAAAGAGGATAAAGGAGAAATTAAAATGAAAAAACTGACTGCAATTATTTTAAGCACTATTATGATTTTCGGTATGTTCGGCATTTGCGGATATGCCGATGGTGAAAAGCCGTTTTACCTTGTGCTCGGCGATTCAATTGCCTACGGCTCGGGAATTTCCAATTCGAGAGAAGCCTGCTACGGAAAAATTGTTGCTGATACCAACGGCTATGATTATGCAAACCACGCAATCCCCGGTCACACAACAACAAACCTTATAAACCGTCTGAGCGATGAAACCGTTATTGCTGACCTTAAGAAAGCGGATATCATAAGCATTTCAATCGGCGGAAACGATTTCCTTTTAGGTAATCTTATAGGTCTTATGTTTGATTCGATTGTTCTCGGCGACCACACGGAATATGACCGTATCGCAGAAGGCTTTTACGCCAATTTTTGCAAGATAGTTGATATAATCAACTCACACAATGCAGATGCAGTTATTCTTATGCAGACACTCTACAATCCTCAGTCGGGTTATCTGAGAGCTCCCTACCAGGAAGGCGCAGACAGAATCAATGCCGCCATTATGAAATATGATGCCGAGCATCCCGGCGAAATCGTTATTGTCGATGTCGGTTCGGCACTCGGAGATGATATGGCAAACTATGCAGATGATGAAATTCATCCGAGTGCACAGGGCAACGAAATAATCGCAAATGTAATTCTTGATAAACTTTATGAGTTGAAGTCAGGCAGTAATTCGGCTCCTGTTATTGCTGAAAAAGGCAAGGATATCGAAATCCCTGCAATTTTCACGTCATCCCTCAGAATTACAGGAACGATATTCCATATAATCTCGGTGGTTTACAATTTCTTTGCAGGCGTTATCGGATAAAACAGCAAACCCGTGCAGTTCTGAACCGCACGGGTAATTTTTATATTTTGTTACCGACCGTATATCCCTCATAAACGGCATTGGGAATTATTCCGCCGCCGTTGGAATCGCCGATATTATAGATTTCTTTGACTTCATCCTTCAAAGAATCATAGAGCGAAGTTTCGGGTCTGTTGCCGATTGCAACAACAACCGTATCGGCTTTTACGGAATTTGTTTTGCCGTCTTTGGATTTATAAACAACATCCGTTGCGGTGATTTTTTCAACAACGCTTTCGGTCAGAATATTAACACGATTTCCTTTGAGATGTCCGAGAAGAATTGTCTGTGCGGTTTTACCTGTGTTGCCTGCAAGAGTGTCCGTCATTTCGATTATGCTGACCTTTTTGCCCTGCTTTGCAAGGAATTCGGCAGTTTCGCAGCCGATTGAGCCGCCTCCGATAACAACAACATTTTTGCCGCTTGATGCACCGTTAAGTATATCAATTGCATTGACTGCTCTTTCGGCACCTTCAACCTTGAGAACGGCGTTCTTAACTCCCGTTGCACAAACAACAGCATCGGGATTCAAGGCAAGAACATCTTCTTTTGTAAGTTTTTTGCCCAGATGAACATTAACACCGCGGAGTTCAAGCTGTCTTTCGAGATAAGGCTTCATAAGACCGAGATGCTGCTTGAAAGGAGGCTTGCAGGCAAGATTCATCTGACCGCCAACCTCGTTTGCGGCATCATAAATATCAACGGTATGTCCTCTCATTGCCGCAATTCTCGCTGCTTCAACACCCGCAACACCCGCACCGATAACAACAACATTTTTCTTTGTTTCAGCAGGGATGATTGTGTGGTCGTTATCCCCTCTTGCAAGCACCGCATTACCCGAGCAGACAGCTCTTGCACCGTGCTGAAGCTGATGGTCAATGCAATGTCCGCAGCCGATGCAGGGTCTTATTTCATCTTCTCTGTCTTCATCGATAAGATTAACAAGGTCAGGCTGTGCAAGAAGACCGTGGCCGATGAATATCAGGTCACACTGACCCGATTTAAGAGCCTTTTCGGATGCAACGGGATTTTGTGCACGGCCGCCGCCGATAAGAGTTATTTTCTTTCCGCCTGCAGTAAGAGCAAGACCGATTTTCATAACAAGGCAGAGTGCAACCGCCATACAGTCCGAATATGCGGATTCGGGTTTCTGATTTTTGCCCGCTTCACCCGACCATATACCCGCAAGCACTTCAATTGCGTCTACGCCTGCCTCCTGCAGTTTTTTGCAGTAGTAAAGACCGTCAATCATTGAAATTCCGCCGTCTTTACCCATTTCAATTACGGAAAGCTTTACGATTACCGCAAAATCCTCACCGCAAAGCTCACGGATTCTTCTGATTATGTTAAGATGGAAACGGATTCTGTTTTCTCTGCTTCCGCCGTATTCATCGGTTCTGATGTTTGCTGTTTTTGATAAAAACTGCTGACCGAGATAATATCCTACAGCGTGGATTTCAACACCGTCAAAGCCTGCTTTTTTTGCACGCAGAGCCGCCTGAGCATATTTTTCCTCGATGTTTTTTATTTCATCAATCGTCAAGGCTCTAGGAGTTTCGTTTGCAAGACCCATCATATATGAATATGGCATTGCAACGGCACTCGGACCGACTGGCTGATCGCCGATAATCTTTCTTCTTGCTCCCCTGCCCGTATGGGAAATCTGCAGAAAAGCCTTTGAGCCTCCCTCGTGGATAACATCGGCAAGCTGAGCCATTCCGGGAATATATTTGTCATCATCTATAACAAGCATACCCTTGGTATTCAGACCGAGGGGTGAATCGACACAGGTTACTTCAACGATAATTGCACCCACTCCGCCTTTAGCTCTTTCGGCATAATGATTGAGAACAGCTTTATTGACAAATCCGTTTTCAGCCTGACTCATTCCCATCGCAGCCATAACGGTTTTGTTGCGAAGCTCAACCTTACCGATTTTGCCCGGCGATAACAGATTAGGGTATTTTGCATTCATAAGAACACCTCCCAAACTTTTCTTTACAAAGAAAATTATATAAAATTCATTCAGCCTTTTCAAGGTAAAAAAGAGTATTTATACATTCGACAAAAATATTGTTCAGAAGATTCCGTTAACGGTGGAAAATTTTCATGATATGTGGTAGAATTAATTTATAACTCTTCAGAGGAGATGATTTTGCGTTATGAATACCAAAAAGAAAACAATAATTGACAGCATTGTTACCACCGTATTTCTCGGACTGCTTGTTTATGCGGCATATTCACTCTGGTACATATTCTACGGAAAAGACAGCGGCGCAGATGTGCATCTTTACACCGTTCTTTCAGGCTCTGCCCTCGGATGGTTTATGGCGATGTTTGTTCAGTCTGTGTTCCGAAAAGCCGGATGGCTGCCTAAACTTATTGCGTTTCTTTCAGGTAATGGGTTCTTCCAGGGTCTTATCTGGGGATTTAACGCAAAGTTAAACACTGCCGGAACCGATAACGGTTTAGTTGTTATCAAAACATTTGCCGTTGTTTTTGCGTTATCTGCAATTTTTCTGCTCGTTTCTTTTCTTTTAAAAGCAAAAGCGGGTTATAAAGCACTCAACATAATTCTTGCAGTTATTTATTTTGCTGTTTCATGCGGAGGGTTTTATGTGATTAACGAAGAAAATATAAAAGGACTTGAATACAAAAAGAATATCCGGTTTGACAGCGTAACTGCAGAAGAAATGAATATTACAAACGAAGAAAAAGCTCTTTGTGCAGAATGGCAAAAAGCTAATTTTTCTTATGCAGACAACAAATTCCCGTTCACATTCAAGGTTGACGGCGAAGAATTCAATCCGTCTGAATGGGAAATGAAATTAACGGAATCACCCGAATTCGGCGCTGTTTATCAAAGCGGTCAGACGGAATATCTTGTTTTGTCAAGCGAAGAAAAAGGTCTTGAGGTAAGGGTTGAGGCAACGAATTTCACCGATAACGCAACCTGCCAGTGGACTGTTTATATTAAAAACACAAGCTATAAGAACTCGGGCGTTATCAGCGATTTTTATGCTCTTGATTCTTCGTTTGCAACCGGAGATGCGGAGATTTACTACTCAATTGGCAGCGACACCGCCGCAAGCGATTTCTCTCTTATCAAAAAGAATTTGGCTTCTTTCACAAAGAAATTTTCGGGTAACGAAGGCAAGCCAACAGAAAAGTATCTGCCTTATTTCAATATTAACGGTGAAAACGGCGGTATGATTCTCGGCATCGGCTGGACGGGTCAGTGGATCTCAGAGATGTCCGAAAACAAGGGCTCAACCGACATTACCGTAAAGCAAGAGCATTTCAACGCTTATCTTCTGCCCGGCGAAGAAGTCCGCTCTCCACTTGTTTCGCTCAGCTTTTATGATAATTCAAATCCGCTCAAAGGCTTTAACCTTTTCAGAAAGTGGATTACCGATTGCGTATACCCCGAAGAAATAACCAAAAATGTTTATACCGTTATGGAAGTTGCAGGTCCTATGTCCACAAGAACATCCGATGAAATCATTGAGATTCTTGACGGCATTGACGAATCCGTTTACGCTGATACCGACGCATTCTGGATGGATGCGGGATGGTATGAATATAACGAAGGCTGGTACGACGGTGTCGGTAACTGGACCGTTGACACCTCAAGATATGATAACGGCATTTCGGAGCTTTCGGGTTACGCCGCAGAAAAGGGTCTCGGTCATGTGCTCTGGTATGAACCCGAAAGAGTTTATCCCGAAACACAGTTCCATAAAATCGGCTCACAGCACGAAGAGTGGCTGATATACGGTGACGGCGATAATATAATGTGGAACCTGGCAAACGAAGATGCATTTGAATATTACTGCGGTTATCTTCTCAATTCAATGAAAGAAAACGGCATTACGGTTTATCGCCAGGATTTCAACTTCGCACCTCTTGAATACTGGCAGAACGCCGACAAAGATTTCTATAACGGAAGAATGGGTATCTGCGAAAACCATTATGTAACCAACCTTTATCGGTTCCTTGATTATCTTACCGAAAACATCGAAGGTCTTATAATCGATAATTGCGCATCGGGCGGTAAAAGGCTTGACCTTGAAATGACATTCCGCAGCATTCCTTTCTGGAGAAGCGACTACAACTGTTCCTATCACTATAATCTTTTTGAAGCAACCCAGTCCCATACCTACGGCCTTTCATTCTGGCTTCCGATGTCCGGTTCGTCTCTTTATATGATGAATGAATATTCATCAAGATCGGCTGCTATGCCTATGATGCTGATGGATTTCTTCTCAAACACCCATCCCGAGTTCAGCTTCAACAAAGAACAAAGAGAATTTATGACAGGCAGGTATTATCCGCTTGATTTCGGCAGCTTTGATAAAAACAAAATGCTTGCGATGCAGTTTTCAAGCGACGACGGTTTTTCGGGCACGGCACTCATTTATAAAAGACCCGAAGTAACCGACTCAAAGTATACCGTCAGATTCAACGGTCTTGTTCCCGAAAAGGAATACAGCATTTATGATATTGATAATCCCGACAAGACCTACATTATGACGGGTGAAGCTCTGATGAGAGTCGGGCTCAGCGTTTCACTTCCCGACGGAGAAAAAGCAATATTCCTTATGTATAACGCAAAATAACGCAAGCCACTCCTTATTGCAGCCATGCAGTAAGGAGTGTTTTATTATATAAAATAATTTAAATAAAGTGTTTACAATAGACATAACTTTGTTGTATTATAAATAAGTAAAAGTGTCGGAAGGAGGAGCACAATGGAGCATTCGCAGTTTCTGAGAACCGAAATGATTCTCGGAGAGGGATCAACAGATATTCTTGCAAACAAAAAAGTTATTCTTTTCGGTCTCGGCGGAGTGGGTTCTTACACTGCCGAAGCACTCGCAAGAGCAGGCATCGGCAACATAACAATTGTTGATAACGATATCGTTTCCGTAACAAACCTTAACCGTCAGCTGTGTGCACTCAAATCAACCGTCGGCAAGGCAAAGGTTGACGTTGTTAAAGAAAGAATTCTTGATATAAATCCCGAGTGCAATGTTGTTGCTCTTCAGAAATTCTGCCTTCCCGAAAATTCCGATGAATTCGGCCTCGGCGATTATGATTATATTGCCGATGCCATAGATACCGTAAGCGCAAAAATCGACCTTGCCGTTAAATCTCAGGCACTCGGAATTCCGATGATTTCCTGTATGGGCACGGGCAACAAGCTCGACCCCACCCGCTTCACGGTTTCAGATATCTTCAAAACAAGCGGATGCCCCCTCTGCCGTGTTATGCGTTCTGAACTTCGCAAAAAAGGAGTAAAGAAACTCGAGGTTGTATGGTCACCTGAAGAACCCGTAAAGCCTGCCGCAACAAACGAAGAATCCGGCAAACGACAAACTCCCGGAAGTCTGCCGTTTGTGCCGGGCACCGCAGGTCTTATTATGGCGGGAAGAATCATTTTGAATTTAAGTCAAGGATGAATAATATGAAAAAAATCATTTCTCTGTTTATAATAATCTGTCTTTCGCTGACACTTTTCAGCGGATGTAGAAATAACGACGGCGAAAACTCGGATCCCGTTGTTGTTCCAAACATAAGCGACCGGAAAGAAGGAACTCTCAAGCTCGCATATTCAAAAGCGGATATGCTTGACCCGTTTGCTTCTTCGATGTCCGCCAATCTGCAAATACTCGGACTGATTTATGACGGTCTTTATAAGCTCAACAAAAGCTATGAACCGATTCCCGTTATTGCAAAAAGCGGCATTGCAAACGGAACAACGGTAAACATCACCCTCTCCTCTGCTGTTTTTTCTGACGGAACGCCGATAACCTCTGCCGATGTTGTTTATTCTTTTGAGCAGGCAAGATATTCACCGTTCTATTCCACAAGGCTTAAAAACTTTTCTATGGCTAACGCAACTACATCTAATATGATTGTTTTTAATCTTCATTCACCCGACCCCTATGCACTCTCCTGCCTCACCTTCCCCATTGTCAAAAATGATTCCTACGGAGAGCTTCCTATAGGCTCGGGCAGATATGTTCCCCAGAAATCGGGCGAATCCATCTACCTTATGGTTAACACAAAGAAGGCGGGATTCAACCCCTCAATCAAAACCATTATGCTTGTTCCCGTGCGAGACAGCAGTTCAATCGAATCAAGCCTCGAAATCGGCAACACGGGTTTTTATTACAATGACCTCAGCGACGGGAAATACATCAGAATCAACGCCAAAACCGTTGATATGGGCATCAACAATTTCATCTATCTCGGATTCAATTCCGAGAGCCCCGTTTTTTCCGATAAGCTTATCCGCCAGGCGGTAAACCTTTCAATCAACAGAAAAGAAATCGTCACTACCGCTTTTCAGGGGCACGCAAGAGAAGCATATTCCCCCTTCAACCCCGACTGGTATGCCCTTGCATCAAAAGACCTCATAATCACCGAAAACACTCAGAAAGCTGCAGAGCTTCTTGAACAGAGCGAAACCGATACAGGAAATATGACAATTTCTCTGCTTGTCAACAAAGATAATCAGTTCAAGCTGGAAACAGCCGAATCCATAAAGAAGAGTCTTGAAAGCCTCGGCTTTGATGTTAATCTCAAGGATTACGAAACGCAGTACTATATTGAAGCAGTTGAAGCGGGTTCATTTGATATTTATATCGGTGAAACAAGGCTTTCACCCAATATGGATCTTCATCCCCTGCTTTCGGGCGGAGATGTCAGCTACGGCATTGATCCCGAAAACGAAGCATGCCTCAGATATGAACAGTTTCTTTCGGGCAGTTGTGAGCTTATGGACTTCATCAACTCATTCAATGAAAATCTTCCGCTCATTCCAATATGCTACAGAAACGCCGCAGCATCCTACACCAATGCAATGAACAGCGATTTCAACTGCTGCGACGCCGATGTTTTCTATGACATAGAAACCTGGAGCTTCAAATAATAATCTGAGAAGTTTTTGCCATAATATATTCATCAACAACGGAGGATGAATATATGATTGACGGCAGTATACTTAAAAAAGCAATTATTTCGGGAGCGGAAAGAATAAGGAAACACGTTGAGGAGGTTGACAATCTCAATGTTTTCCCTGTGCCCGACGGTGACACCGGAACAAATCTTTCTTTAACTCTTAACGGCTGTGCAAATGCACTTGCGGATTTCAATGACGAAAATGCAGGCAGATTTGCAGATAAGGCGGCGGGAGCTTTATTCAGAAGTGCAAGAGGCAACTCGGGAGTTATCTTTTCGCTGATGTTCAAAGGCTTTGCCGAAAGCATAAAAGACCTTGAACACATTGATGCACATGCTCTTGCAGATGCTCTTGAAGCCGCCAGCAACGAAGCGTATTCATCAATAGAAAAGCCTACCGAGGGCACTATTCTGACCGTGATAAGGCTTGCGGCAACCAAAGCCAAAGTTGCGGCGGAAAGCGGTAAAACCGCCGAAGAAACCTTTGCTGCCGCTCTGTGCGGGGCAAGAGCTTCTCTTAAGTCAACACCCAATCTTTTGCCGACGCTCAAAAAGCACGGTGTTGTTGATGCGGGCGGTCAGGGCTTGGTTTATATTATGGAGGGTATGCTTTCCTCAGATACCATAGAAACCGAATCTTTAAAGAGCAAATTATCCGAAACAAAATCGGAGCCGTCGGAAATTCAGTTTGCTTACTGCACGGAATTCCTTATCAACAACCCTAAAGATTATGATATCCATTCATTAAGGCGTTTCTTTTCCGATATCGGCGATTGCCCTGCGGTTGCCGAACACTCGGGAATAATCAAAATTCACGTACACACAAATTCACCCGACAAAGCTCTCGCAAAAGGATTTGAAATAGGCGAGCTTACAGATATAAAAATAGATAATATGAGATATCAGGCGGCATCGCAATGATATTAAAACGGAGTAAAAATGGAGTTTAACGCAAGCATAAAATATCTCAAAGGAGTGGGAGAAAAAAGAGCCGCCCTTCTCGGCAAGCTCGGAATCCGCACTCTTTGGGACTTGCTGACTTTTTACCCCAGAGCATACGAAGATTGGAGCAGAATCACTTCAATCAAAGACGCTCCCATCAACGAAACCGTATGCATAAGAGCGGTTGCGGGAATGAGATGCAGAGAACACCGCATCCGCAAGGGAATGACACTCTACAAAACCGAAATTACAGACGGTGAAAATATTATTGACGTTACTTTCTTTAACAATAAATATGCAGCAGAAAGAATAGAACAGGGAAAAGAATATCTTTTTTTCGGCAAGATTACAGGTAAAGGATATTACCGCTCAATGAATTCTCCCGAATTCACGGAATTTGAGGGCGAAGGAAGAATGCGTCCGATTTATCCGCAGACTGCGGGAATGAATTCGAAGGCAATCGAAAAGCTCATCAGAACAGCATTTGATGCCTGCGACAAATTTGCTGATCCCCTGCCCGAAGATATACGCAACAGCTATTGTCTTATGAATCTTAAAACGGCGCTTTGGAATACTCATTTCCCCGAGAGCGAGGATCTTCTTTCTGAAGCACGCAGAAGGCTTATATTCGAAGAACTGTTTCTTCTTGAACTCGGCCTTATGAGGCTCAAATCAAAATCACGCCACGCAAATGCAATACCCATGCAAAAAGACTTTACGGAAGAATTTTTCGAACTTCTTCCGTTTGAGCTTACGGGTGCGCAGAAAAGAGCCGTCGCTCAGTCCGCCGAGGATATGATGAAGGATATTCCGATGAACAGACTGCTTCAGGGCGATGTCGGCTCGGGCAAAACCGCAGTCAGCGCGGCGCTCATCTATAACTGTGCACGCAACGGCTGTCAGAGTGCACTTATGGCACCTACCGAAGTGCTCGCAATGCAGCATTATAAAACTCTCGCCAAAATGTTTGAAAACACAGATATATCTATCGGGCTGCTGACGGGTTCAACTCCCGCAGCGGAAAAGAAAAAAATAAAAGCCGACCTCAAGGAAGGAAGAATTGACCTTGCTGTCGGCACTCACGCTCTTATTCAGAAAGATGTTGAATTCAATAATCTTGCCCTTGCCGTAACCGATGAACAGCACAGATTCGGAGTTAACCAAAGAGGAATGCTGACCTCAAAGGGCAAGAATCCTCATACACTTGTTATGTCCGCAACACCTATCCCCCGCACTCTTGCACTTATCATTTACGGTGACCTTGACCTGAGCATTCTCGATGAAATGCCGAAGGGAAGGCAGAAAATCGAAACCTTCCTTGTCAAGACCGAGCTTCGGGAAAGAGCATACGGATATATCAAAAAGCATCTCTGCAACGGAATGCAGGGATACATAGTATGCGCTCTTGTGGCGGAAAACGAAGAATCCGAGCTCACAGCCGCAACCGAGCTTTATAAGGAACTGACCGATAATTTCTTCAAAGGATTCACCGTAGGCTTGCTCCACGGTAAAATGAAACCGCAGGAGAAAAAAGCTGTTATGGAATCCTTTGCATCGGGCGAAACTCAGCTTCTCGTTTCAACAACCGTTATCGAGGTCGGCATAGATGTGCCGAACGCCGTGATTATGGTTATTGAAAACGCAGAAAGATTCGGTCTTTCACAGCTTCACCAGCTCAGAGGCAGAATAGGCAGAGGCACGGAAAAATCAACCTGCATAATGATATCGGATGCTCAGAATGAAGAAACAGAACGCAGACTCAAGATTCTTGCATCAACGACCGACGGCTTCAGAATTGCCGATGAAGACCTGAAGCTCCGAGGACCCGGTGATTTCTTCGGTTCAAGGCAGCACGGCTTACCCGAGCTCAAAATCGCAAATATGATGACCGACGGCGAAGCAATCCGAGAAACACACGCCGCCGCATCGGAATTGCTCAAAAAAAACCCCGCCCTTTCGGGCGAGGAATATGTTCTGCTTCGCAATGCGGTTAACCGACTTTTCTCAAGCGGAATATCAATGAACTGATTCGGCAGTAATTTTCTTCGCGTTTTCAAGCTCGGTTTTGTCAAAAGGAATAATTTTATATTCATTCGAATTTCCGTCAACCATTGTTATCGGCACTTCGGGCAACAGTTCGTGAATGCCCGCTATAAAGCCGTTACTCCCCTCACCCGGGAAACCCGTCACAAGGGTTGAAGCGTTGCTTTTCTTTGCAAAAACTGCGAGCACCAATGCGGGGCTGTCGTTAAAATAAACATTCATTGCCGCCTGATATTTCTGCGAACAGGCAAAAAGATTTTCAAGCACTCCGCCTATATTTACATCAAGACTGCTGCTTTCCCGAAAAACGCTTACAACCGTAAGCGGAAGATTCTCTTCCTTTGCTATCCTTGCACCCGCTTCAATCAGCCTTGAGCAGGATTGCTGAGGAGTAACACAAACCATTACGCAAGATTGGTTTTTGTTGTTTTTCAAAACTTTCATCCTTTCTGAAAAATCTGTATGTAAATAATCCTGTATTCCTGTTTTCATACTGATAATACCAATTATTTGTTGACTGCATAAGAAAAATAAATGTATAATCTGTTAACACTTATAAACTTTCGGAGGTGTAGATATGGACAACCGAAAATATTTTCTAGGAGTTGACGGCGGAGGAAGCAAAACCACAGCCGTTGTATTTGATGAATGCGGAAATCTCATCTGCAAAGCCTGCGGTGAGAGCATTAATTATTATTCGGTAGGTCTTGAAAACGCAAAACTTGCGATGAAAAATATTATTGATGAACTTTCGGTCATACACTTTGACTGTGCGGTTATCGGTATGTCTGCACTCAACGAAAGAGCATCTGCGGATGAAACCGAAAAATTCTGCTCGGGTATAATTGAAAGCAAAAAAATAATTATGGATTCAGATTTGTTCGTTGCGCTTGAAGCAATTGATGCCAACGGCGAATGCGCCGCTGTTATAAGCGGAACCGGTTCAATGGCGGTATACAGAGATAATGACGGAAACATC
Organism: Acutalibacteraceae bacterium; assembly: GCA_045590575.1. Taxonomy (GTDB): domain Bacteria; phylum Bacillota; class Clostridia; order Oscillospirales; family Acutalibacteraceae; genus CAG-177. The sequence goes on from JAZNRG010000011.1 coordinate 15,689, forward strand.
AGCCACGCAGGCGGATGGGGCTATATACTCGGCGACGAGGGCAGCGGATATGCAATCGGACTATCGGGAATAAAAGCAGCAATCAGGTCTGCCGAAAATTCGGCACCTGAAACGGAACTTCTCGGTAAATGTCTTGAATATTTTTCTATTGAAAGCATCTATGAGCTTATAGATTTATATTACGAAAAAACGGTAAGCCGCAAAACAACCGCCGCATTTGCAAAAGAAGTTTATTCCTGTGCAGAAAACGGCGATGCGGTTGCAAAAAGTATTATTGAAAACGAAGCAAAAGAGCTTGCAAAAACAACCCTCGGTCTTTTATACCGCAAAAGCAAGAATACTGAAATCGGTCTCTGGGGCGGAGTTTTTCAGAACAACAGCATTTTCAGAGATAAATTTATCAGCATTCTTTCCGATGAAGGATTCAACCGAGTAAAGCTCATAGACTTTACACCTGAAGTTGGTGCGATTTTTGCAGGATACAAAGAATCGGGCATTGAAATTGCTGATATCATTAAAAACAATATCACAGATACTTATATCAGCAAGGTTGTGTAAAGCAGTTTATCTTTACATTGAACACATTCAGTGAGGTACATAATTTGAACACAAAGAAAACGGCTACGGTTGCTGTGCTTGCGGCGATTCTGTGCATTATCTCCCCTTTTTCGGTACCCTTGGGAGCAATCCCCGTTTCGCTCGCAACTTTTGCCGTCTATATAATATCATGCACTGTCAGCAAAAAATATGCCACAGCCGCTGTTATTATTTATATTCTTCTCGGGGCCGCAGGTTTACCGGTTTTTTCTTCTTTCAGCGGAGGATTCCACAGAATTGCAGGCATTACGGGAGGCTACATAATCGGCTATATCCCCTGCGCATTTATTATCGCATTGCTTGTTGATAAATTCGAAAGCAAAAAATATATTTATCCTCTTTCAATGATTCTCGGCACTTTGGTCTGCTACTCAATCGGTACGGTATGGTACATGTATCAGACTGAAACCTCACTTATTCCGGCACTCGGCACCTGCGTTGTTCCGTTTATTATTGCCGATATAATGAAAATCACAGCCGCATCCTGCATAGGTATGACAATTCGCAAAAAACTCAGAAGATTTGTATTATAATTTCAAAAGGAGTTGACACATATGGAAATTATCAGAAAAGAGTATTCCATCCCCTCAAAAACAGGCATCGGCAATGTTTTCGCAAGATGCTGGGCACCTGCAGACCGTGGTGTTAAAGCTGTTTTCCAGATTGCTCACGGCATGGCTGAGCATGGCGAAAGATACGAGGATTTCGCAAACTATCTCTGCTCATTGGGTTTTGCGGTTTTTGTTAATGACCATATAGGTCATGGCAAATCCGTAACAAGCGACGATGAGCTTGGATATTTCGGCGAAAACAAAGGCTGGGATGCTTTTGTTGAAGACGAAAGAGCATTCAGCGAAGTTATCTTCAAAGAATATCCCGATACACCGCATATCTTCTTCGGTCACAGCATGGGCTCCTTTATCGCAAGAGAATATATACGCCGTTACGGACGTGATGAGAGAATATCCGCCGCCGTTTTCTGCGGCACAAGCGGCACAAATCCCGCTTCGGCAATGGCAATAAAGATTGCGGATACTGTTGCAAAGGCAAAAGGCTCAAAGCACCGCAGTAATCTTATAAACAAAATTGCATTCGGGCCTTACAACGCAAAAACAGAAAAGAAACCCGCTTTTGACTGGCTCAGCACCGACACAGATCAAGTTAACAAATACATAGCGGATAAATACTGCGGTTTCCTTTTCACAGCCGCAGGCTACAAAGACCTTTTCACCATTCTTACAAGAGTTTCGGGTAAGAACTGGTACAGAGAGATGCCCGAAGACATACCCATTCTTGTTATTTCGGGTGAAGATGACCCCGTAGGTGCTTACGGCAAGGGAGTAAAGCAAGTATATAACGATCTTATCAAATCAGGCAAAAAAGATGTTACCCTCAAGATTTACCCCGGTATGCGCCACGAAATCCTCAATGAAATAAACAACATTGTTGTTTACGGCGATATAGCCGCCTGGGCAGAATCTAAGATATAAAAAACAGCCTCATCGGAAATAACCGATGAGGCTTTCTTGTTGATTATTGCTGAGGGGTCTGATTTTCCCCAGCATTGCCGTTTCCTTCGGCGGTAGTGCTTGTTGTTGTGTTGCTGTTTGCCGAAGTTTGCGATGTTGTCTCGGTTGAAGCGTTTGTCTGAGCGGTTGTACCTTCGGTTGAAGCAGCTGTGCCTGAGGTTGTTGCAGTTGCATCTGCGGTTGTTGAAGAAGTGTCAATAGCAGTAGTTGATACTGCGGAAGAATCTGTTGTTGAAACAGCCGACGTTGTTCCTGTGGGAACTGTTGTGGTAGTTGAATCGGCCTTTGTTGTGGTTGTAGACTTCTTGGTGGTAGTTGTTGTCTTTTTCTTGGTAGTGGTGGTCTTCTTCTTTGTGGTAGTCTTTTTCTTGGTTGATGTTACCTTACGGGTTGTTGTTTCTTCGGTGGTGCTTTCTTCGGTTGTTGTTGAAGTAGGCATCTCGAAAACCCATGTTGTGGGAACCGTCTGAGGAACATAAACAGGATAAGTGTAATTATAAGTTGTCGTGGTTGTTTCCTCATCCTTATCGCCCTTATCAACAAGAGCTTTTATAAAAAGCGCCGCAATAAGAATAATCAAAACCGCACCGATTGCAATACCTGCAATTTTGATTATCTTTGCCTTATCTCTTGACGGAGGGCAGGCTCTTGCATCCGCTTTAGCATAAGGCGAAACGGGATTATCTTCATCGGGAATCTGATTTGAACCGAAACTGTTTCTGTATTCATCCTCATAGCTTGCGTCGGTATCGCCTACCATTGCGGCTGCGATGGGAGCAAAAACAGCGGTTTCTTCAACATCCATAACAGCAGCCATAACAGTTATGTTATCCTTACCGCCCTTTTCGAGAGCCGAACGGATGAGCTTACTTGCAACATCCTGCGAGCTTTCGCCCATTGAAAGGATGGCTGTTATCTCATCATCGGTAAGCATATCGGTAAGGCCGTCGCTGCAGAGAAGAATGATATCGCCGTCGTCAACATCGTCAATTACGCTGATGTTGGGAGAAAGATTTGCTTCCTCGGGGAATACACCGAGATGGCGGGTAAGTCTTTTTGCATCGGGAATACGGTTAATATACTCCTGTGAAACCTGACCTGCATCAACTATAGTCTGAGCATGAGTATGGTCAAAGCTTATCTGTTCAAGCACACCCTTTGAATAATGATAAACACGGGTATCACCAATATTGACACAGATAACCTTACCCTTTACGGCATAGATTGCCGCAAGAGTTGTGCCCATCCTCTTGCCTCTTGCATTGATTTCGGCACAGATTCTGCTGTTGGCATCATCAAGGCAGTTTGAAATTGCAAAGCTGAAATCCTCGCCGCTTTCATAAACATTGTTTGCGTGAGCACCGATTGTTTCGACCGCAATGCCCGAAGCAAGTTCACCGTAGCTTTCGCCGCCCATACCGTCGCAAACGGCAAGGTGGAAAGGCTCTGCCATGCTCTGAACGAAGGCGGAACCCTTGCGAAGGTCGCCCGTTGAGGTCATTCTTCCGTTTAAATTATAGTTATCTTCGTTTTCTCTGCGGATTCTGCCTGCGTGCGTTACAGCACACACATTGGCTCTGAGTTTTTTCATGGAATCCTCCATTTTAAAATTCCTATTTTTTTATTATTCAATCAGGGATTAACAAGAATGCCGTTTGACTTTGCCCAATCATACCATACTTCGATTGAACGCTTTCTCGCAGGGCCGAGGTCATGCGAGCCTCTTGTAAACCACTGCATATTGATTCCCTGAAGACCTACAAGATATTTTGCACTTGCATTGAAGCCTGAATCGATGCAGTTATCAAGAGATATGATATGCTGATGAGTGATCTTTGCAGCTTCAAGGTCGCCCTTTACGAATTCATCCCACATCTTAACGAAAAGACCTGCGCCGCATGAGGTGGGAGTTGCAACAACACCTCTTGCACCTGCAAGATATGAATCATAAAGGAAGGGAATGTTTGCCTGAAGAACGTTTGAATCGCCCTGAACGGCAATCTTCTGCTTGATTTCGGTAAGCTTGCAGGTTGTGTCCTTAATACCCATAAACTTGCCTGTTTCTGCAAGTCTGCCATATGTAACGGCATCCATAAGATGAGGTCTGAGGCCGGGGAACTCATAAAGAACGATGGGAAGCTCGGTGTGAGAAGCAAGCGAGGTCATATATTCATACATATGGTCGGGCTTATCGCACATACCCTTTGTTACGAAAACAAGACCTTTAACGCCTTGCTGCTCGAGCATTTTCATTTCTTCAACCTGAGCGTCAAACTCCACCTGCAGGTTTGCTGTTGCAAAAACGGGAACACCGTTTGAATTTTTAACGGCAAGACCTGCGCACTTGATTCTTTCTTCAAGTGAAAGCTCCATCATTTCTGATGAGCCGCAAACTGCGAAAAGATGCTGAGGCTTGTATGCAGCCTGCCATGCAACATATTCTTCATATGTTTTGTAATCAATACTTTTGTCCCAATTAAAAGGAGTGAGAAGCAAAGAATATACGCCTGCAAATTCGTTGTACTGTGACATTAAAACACCTTCTTGGTTAAATTTGGTTTCATC
>JAZNRG010000012.1:0-26091 GCA_045590575.1 Acutalibacteraceae bacterium
ATGATGCTTCTGTTTGTTTTTGTCGGCAGAATGGTAAGCGATGATGCCGTTTTAGGCTTCGGCACCCTTCTTATTGCCCACGTTACTTTTAACTTGCCCTACATTATTCTTAATGTTTTACCAAAGCTCCGTCAGACGGACAGAAACCTTGCCGAAGCAGCGCAGGACCTCGGCTGTAAGCCCGCAAGCGCATTCTTCAAGGTTGTTCTTCCGTCGATTATGCCCGGTATCATAACGGGTATGATAACGGCGTTTACTCTTTCGCTGGATGATTTCATAATAAGCTATTTCACCAGCGGCCCCGGTTTCCAGACTCTTCCCATTGCGATTTTTGCAATGACCAAGAAGAGAGTAAAACCCGATATGTATGCACTTTCCGCTCTGATTTTTGTGAGCATTCTCTTGCTCCTCATCCTCTATAACGTTGCTCAGGCAAAGAGTGAGGAGAAGTCAAAGAATAAAAAATAAAACCAAAAGTTTTCCGTAAAGGAGTGACTTTTATTGAAAAGAATTTTTTCGGCGTTTTTTGCGCTGATTATTGCTCTTATGCCGTGCGCTGTTGCTTCTGCGGCTGAGCAGAGCGAAATTGATGCCCTCAGAGGCACAACCCTTTATGTCTATAACTGGGGCGAATACATTTCCGACGGTGCAGAAGATTCTCTCAATGTTAATGCGGCATTTGAGGAAAAATACGGCATCAACGTTGTTTATGATGTTTATGATAACAACGAGGTTATGTATTCCAAGCTCAAGGGCGGCGGAGTTTCATATGATGTTGTTATTCCGTCAGCCTATATGATTGAGCGAATGATTGCCGAGGGAGTGCTCGAAAAAATTGATTTTTCCAACATTCCCAACTACAAATACATTCCCGAGCAGTATAAGAACCTTGCCCATGACCCGAAGAACGAGTATTCCGTTCCCTATACTGTCGGTATGGTAGGTCTTATCTATAACACAACAATGGTTGAAGAAGTTCCCGACAGCTGGACAGCTCTCTGGGATGAGAGATACACAGGCGATATTCTTATGATTAATAACCCTAGAGATGCCTTTGCCATTGCACAGAGTGTTCTCGGAATGGATTATAACAACGAATCCGAGCCTTCGTGGCGCGTTGCCGCAGAGCTTCTTAAGGAGCAGAAAAAGGTTTCTCCCGCTTATGTAAACGACGAAATCTTCATCAAGATGGAATCGGGCGAGGCTGCTCTTGCTCCCTATTATGCAGGCGACTACCTCACTATGAAAGACAATAATCCCGACCTTGCAATGGTTTATCCCAAGGAAGGAGTTAACTTCTTTGTTGATTCAGCCTGCGTGCTCAAGGGTGCAAAGAATAAGCTTGCCGCAGAGCTTTACATCAACTTCCTCCTCGAGCCCGATGTTGCTCTTGCAAATGCCGAATACATCTGCTATGCAAGTCCCCACACGGAGGTTTTCAACAATCCCGAATACTCTTTCTATCAGGATGAAATCCTTTATCCCGAAACGGGCAAGTTCAAAACTCAGCTTTTCCTCAATCTCAAGCCTGAGATACTTGCTCTTATGAGCACCCTCTGGGATGACGTCAAGAATCATATCCCCTCGGGAAGCGGAAACTCCGCATTGTTCTTCGGCGGTGATGCTGATATTGAATATGACGGAGAAAAGATGACCCCCGAAGCGCAGAAATATGCTGTTTATATCGGCGTATTCGCTGCAATCTGCCTTGCATATATCATTTTCAGATATGCAAGAAAGAAATACAGAGAAAACATATAAGAGAAAAATCCCTCCGGTATTCATTGCGAAATACCGGAGGGATTAATTTGTTTATTTAAAACGGATTTATAAGTCTGTCAAACTCAAGGGGATTATAGCCGAGAGCAAAATACTTGAATATCCAGATGATGGGGTTGAGTCTGAAAAACGCAAGGTCGATAACCGTTACAAGACCTCTGAGGAAGAGCGGAAGGTCAACTGTTACGGGCACCTCTGTTTTAACAAATTCTTCGCCTTTAACTTCGAGAACGAGAGGCTGCGAATAGCAGATGCCGTTGTCACCGGAAAGATAGAATCTGACATACATATAAGGCTCTGCAAGAAATTCATCATTGTGAAGGTCAAGGGTTGCCTTGCCGTCTTTGATGCTTTCTCTCTTGATAACCTCGCCGTTGGAAACCCAGGTGATAATGTTGGCGTTTATGCCTTCAACGGTGATTGTGTCTGCATTCTGGTCAATGCTCATTTTTGTAACATTCGGTGTGTTGTCGAGCCAGTAAGATTTTGTGTCGTAAACATCCTGCTCAATAAATCCGGGCATTTCTTCCATACCGTTGAGTTCAACGCCGTTTGAGAAATGTGAAACGGAGAAAAACTGACCTTTTTCAAGGCAGGTACGGAATGCATCGAGGGTTAATTCGGGCATCCAGCTCATTGTGTAGGCATCGTTGATGGATGTTTCGTTGTGGGAATCCGCAAAGGTGTTGCCCCAAGGCACAACACCGTAAGGAATTGTTTTCTGGAGAATCTGGTCATAGAGAATTCTGTCGCAGCGGGTGTGTGCATCGGTTGCACTGTTGATGCCCATTCCGAGCGATGAGCCTGCGTTATCAAGGAAAATGCGTGCGAATTTGTTGACGTAATATTCGTCAATCTTCTTGCCGACATGGTCTGCCGAATCCTTGTCGGGATAAACATATTCGCCAACGTGAGAAAGGAACGAAATGCCGCCCGCTTCCTTAACGCCCTTTGAGGGGGTTTCGTAGTCGCCGTAAACGCCCGCAAGCCCCTGACCGTAATCCGCCCAGTATCCCGTGAGGTGACAGTCTGCAATCGGTGTTGCCATATTGAGTTCAATTCCGAGGGGAACGTCAAGCATACCGTTTGAAGTTTTTCTTTTAAGTGTGTCACCCGCCGAAGTAACAAAGGTTCTTTCTGCGTGAGTTCCGCTCAGATATGCCTTGTATTCATCCTCGGGAATGGGGATTATCGGTGCCATATTGGTGCGTTCTTTTTTTATGAGTCGCATCAGAGGCACGGTTTCCGGAACTTTGTTCCAGCCCTGATTGAGAGTGCCGTGGTCGGTGAGAGCAACTATTTCGAAGTCGAGCGCATAGTGCATATCCACGAATTCTTCGATTGTAAGGAAGCCGTCGCTTGCATTGGTGTGGCAATGAAGCTGGGTTTTGTAATCCTCCCAGGCATCCCAGTCAATTCCTTCATAGGGGCTGATAATGTTATAATCTTTTGCCTTTTCTTCACCGCCGGCAAAAGCAGGGGATGCGCCGAAAGCCATAATTCCTGCAAGTGCAACGGCAATTGTTTTCTTAATGAGATTTTTCATATTCTCATCTCCTATTTTATAATATACATATTTTAACACAATGGTAAAAACAAGGTCAATTGGAAAAAACATAAAAAAATCAGGCAAAGACTTGTAGCCTTTGCCTAATAAAAATCATATTTTACTGTTTTGCACCGTCATCAAACATTTCAAGCATCTTTACGCTTGCTGCGAAACAGTTTGCAATGCCTTTTTCGTTCATGTTTGTGTAGGTGTCAAGTCTTGTGTGGTAGTAGCGTTCAAGCTTATGATTAAGACCTGTTACGCCCGCTGCTCTGAAGCCGCCTTGAGTGAATGCCGCAGCATCAACCGCACCGCCGAGGGGAGGTACGCCGCCCTTTTTGCAAGGAACATCAATAGCCTTACAAGCTTCCATAAAGAGGTCTGCGAGGTCCTTGTCAGATCTTACCGTGCCGTTGAGGTCATAATAGTTGGACATAAGATATTTGGGATCGTTGATTGTGTCGTAAGCATAGATGAATGTGGGAACATCCTTGAATTCATCCTTGTGCATTTCTGCCCATGCCTTTGAGCCTCTGAGACCGATTTCTTCCGAGCCTGTAAGAACAACGCCGACTTCGGTGTTTTCAAGCTCGATGCCTTCATCCTTGAGATATTTGAGAATTGCGATACCCATATAGCAGCCTGTGAGGTTATCGTTTGCGCCGTCAACAACTCTGCGGTAGTTTACCATGAAGAAAAGACCGATTGAGAAGGGAACGGTAAGCAGACCCCAGAGACCTGCCTTAACAAGAGGATCGGATGTGTCGGGCATACCGAAGGTGATGCCGTTCTTGGCAACATAGATGATTGAAAGAACAAGATAGAATACCGCCGCACCGATAACGATGATGGCGTGACCTTCAAAACCAACGCCGCCGAGAGCATAGTTAACGGGCCATTCCCAGGTTGCATCGGGGTGACCGTTGAAGATGATTCTTCTCTTTACTTCACCTGTGCACTTTTTGATTGCGGTAACGTTGTGGCTGGTCTTTTTGGGGAAAATGGGGTCAAGAACTTTCTTGTAAAGACCGAACTGAAGAAGAACAATTGCAAAGCCTGCAACAATCAGGGGAATTGAAATGATGGGTGCAAACGGGAAAAGAATAGCGCCGAGAATTGCGAAGGTTACTGTGAAATAAATCCAGCCATAGAAAGCACGGGGCGCAACCTCGTAGCTTTCGATTTTAACATCTTCACAGCCGCAGTCCTTTTTGAGAACCTTTGCCATATATTCGCAGGATTTCTTTTCACCCTCCGAACCGGGATCTCTTTTGCCGCATTTTTTGATAACGTGAGTAATCTCTTTAACGATATACTTAGCGGCACTTTCTTTTTGATTTATAATTTTTCCCAAATCCATAAGTATATTTTCTCCTTCTTTAAGATGTTAGTAAAATGTTAACATTATGTTATTTATTTGTCAATAAAATCGGTCACAAGTGTTACAACTGCCGTTACAAAATCGGACATTTGGTTCGGTTTTTATATTAATTCTATGTCGGCATAAGCGGCGTAGTGGTCCGAATAATATTCGCCGTCAATCATTTTATCGATAACCTTGAATTTAACGGGTTTTACTGTTGCCTTATCAACAAAAACAAAGTCGATTATTGCGCGGATTTCATCGGGTCTGAAGCCGTGATAGGTGCAGCAGTCGTCGGTTTCGGGGGCAAGCTTTCTTGCGTCCGCCATATTGCCGCTTACCATTGTGTTGTAGCAGTCAGAATCTTGGTAAACATTGAAGTCGCCCGTACAAACAACGGGAAGTCCGCCAAATGAAGCTGCCTTTTCCTGAATCATCTTTGCACCGTTTATCTGAGCTTCTCTGCCGACGTGGTCAAGATGGGTGTTGAAATGAATGTAGGATTTGCCTGTTTCTTTATCGGTGAGCTTAACAAAGGAGGCGACTCTTATGCAAGCGGCATCCCAACCCTTGCCGGGTTTATCGGGTGTTTCCGAAAGCCAGAAATTGCCGCTTTCGCTTGCCGTGAATTTATCTTTTTTATAAAAAACTGCAGAGAATTCGCCCTTCTTCTTGCCGTCATCTCTGCCGACGCCGACATATCCGTATTCAGGCAAATTCTTAATGAGCTTTTTCATCCATTCGTAGTGAGCTTCCTGCACTCCGAATGAATCGGGATTTGCTTCACGGATGATTTTGTAAACAAGAGGGGCACGTTTCTGCCATTTTCTGTGTTTTCTGCCTGCGCAAAGCAGATTGAAAGTTAATACTCGGTACATTATTTTTTACCTCCGTTGAAAAGAGTCATTTCGGATATAATCGGGAAATGGTCTGAGGGATATACAAGACCTACCGCGCTTGAATCAACAATGCTTGATTTAACCGATGAAACATAGCTGTTGACAAAGATATAGTCGATGGGTTTTGTGTTCAGAACAAAGGGATTGAAGTCGTGATATGTTGCGCAGTCATCATATTTTTCTGCAAGATATTTTGTGTCCTTAAGACCGCAGACAGTGAGGTTTGCGTAGATTTCCGAGTCTTCACGGGTGTTGAAGTCGCCTGTTACAACAACGGGGATATCGGGAGCGATATTTGCGATTCTTGTTGCAAGAAGCGGCACTGAATTTGCCTGTGCCTGTTTACCTACATTGTCGAAATGAGTGTTGAAGTGCGCATAAACAAAGTCTGTTGTTTTATCCTTGAGAATTGCGTATGTAACAATTCTTGAACAGCCGCCGTCCCAGCCCTTTGAAGGGATGTCGGGTGTTTCGGAAAGCCAGAAATCGCCTGACTCAATAAGCTCGAATTTATCCTTGAGATAGAATATCGAGCAAGATTCTCCCAAAGAAATGCCGTCATCTCTGAATGTGCCCACTCTTGCATACCGGGTGAGAGTTTCTTCAAAAGAATCAGTCCACCATTTTTCCGCTTCCTGAACACCGAATGAATCCGGCGAATGCTTTTCTATTATCTTAACGGCTTTCGGGAATCTGTTTTCTCTTGACTGGTATCCGTCACCGTTATATTTAAGGTTAAAGGTCATAACCCTGACATCCTGCTCAAGAACGGAATCCGCAATGGGATTGGGATTGATATTTATCGGAGTTATTGTCGGTTCTGCGGGAGCACCGCCGAGAGCAAAAAGTGCAATGAAAAACGCAACTATTCTTTGAAAAATCTTAAAAAGCATTTTATTTCTCCTTATCCGTTAATGAGAGTTATTTCTGAAATAACGGGATGATGGTCGGAAGGATAAATTCCGTTGAGCTTTTCGGAATCAACGGTATAGCTGCTGACCTTTGATGCAAAGCCGTTAACAAAGATAAAATCAATGGGCTGTTCTTTTTCAACGAGGTCGGAATAACCGTGATAAGTAATATTGCCGCCGCTCTTTTTCTCGGCAAGGTACTTTGTGTCACGAAGCCCGCTTTCGGTAACTCTGTTATACATATCGCCGCCCTCATAATCATTGAAGTCGCCCGAGAAAACAACGGGAATGTCGGGGGCAATTTCTTTGATTTTCTTTGTTACAACGGCAACGGATTCAAGCCTTGCGATAACTCCGAGATGGTCAAAGTGAGCGTTGAAATGAGCATATGTAAATCCTGTTTCTTTATCTCTGAGAATTGCATAGGTGCATACTCTCTTGAACATTGCATCCCAGCTTCTCGATGCTTTTTCGGGATTCTTTGAAAGCCAGAATGTGTCCGAATCAAGGAGCTCATATTTGTCTTTTTTGTAGAAAACGGGGCTTGCTTCACCGCCGCCTTCGTTTGAGTTTCTGCCGATGCCGACATATGCGTATTCGGTGAGTTCGGCGGGAAGTCTTTCCATCCAGCCTTCGTCTGCTTCCTGAAGTCCGAAGGAATCGGGTGAATATTTGCGGATGTTTGTGATAACCTCATCGGTTCTGTTTTCAGGTGATTTTTCGCCCGAGCCCTTGATATATACATTATAGCTCATAACGGTAACATTCTGCGTTTTTGCTGCAGTTGGAATATTTTCCGGGTTAACGGGAGTGACGGGTGTGGGGGTGTAGAACAGCGAAAGAATTGCTGTTACCAATGCAAAGAATCCTGCGATAATTTTGTCAATCATTTTTTATTCTCCTTGTCAAGAAAATTTGTTAAAGCCGAAATGTCAAGCTTATCGATATTTTCTGTGCCTGAGATAACCTCAAGAATATCCCTGCACATTTTTACTGTTCCGCCGATTTCATTGCTTTCCGCATTCATAACGATAATCGGGTCGTGAACGCTCAGACGGATAAGGAACCATCCGTTTCCGCAGGATGAATCGGTATTTATCCGGATACCTTCGTGGTTGTCGGTGCAGGCAGTCCAGACTTTGCGCCCTTCAGCCGCTTTTTCAAAAAGTGAAACAATATATTCGCCTTCGGGTCTGAAATCATCGGCAAGAATCTTGAAACGAAGTTCTTTTTCTTCTTTACATTCACGCAGGTTTGCAATTAAATCATCAAGACTTTTGCTCTCTTTTGAAAGTTTGGCAGCTTCGATAATCAGCTTCGTGATAAGATATGCGCCGTCGTCAAGATAATAGTTTTCGGCGAATGCCGCGTGACCCGAGGTTTCCATTGCAAGAGGGCATTTCACGCCGCTCTTTTCAAGCTCAATCTGTTTGTTGATAACGTTGCGGTAGCCTCTCTTGAAGCGGAGATGAATGCCGCCGTTTTCTTTGATGAATTCCGCAAGACCGTCGGAGGTTACGCTGTCGGTAACGATTGTACCGCCGGGGCAGGAATCGAGAGCGATTTTTGAAGCGAGAGCAACAAGTCGGTTTCTGTTGATTTCGAATCCGCCCTTGCCGACGCACGCGGCTCTGTCAACATCTGTATCGAATATAACGCCGAAACCAGCATCTGCATCAACAACCGCCTTTGAAACGCAAGCCATTGCTTCGGCGTTTTCGGGGTTCGGGGCGTGGTTGGGGAAGTTGCCGTCGGGTTCAAGATAAACGCTTCCGCTTATATCAGCGCCGAGAGGCTCAAGTACTTCGTATGCATAGAAGCCGCCCGCACCGTTGCCCGCATCAACAACTATCTTCATACCTTCAAGAGGCTTTTCTTCGCCTGTGCCATCAATTATCATTTGGCGGAGGATTTCGGAATATCTTTTCATAAAGTCAATGCGTGAGCATTCTCCGTTTTTGTTGCCTTCGGGGTTGATTTCCGCCGCACTCTTAAGGATATCCGCAATATCCGAGCCGTCAAGGCCGCTGTCACGGGTAAAGAATTTAAGACCGTTTCTGTCCTTGGGATGATGGCTTGCGGTAATCTGCACAGCACCGTCGCATCCCATATCAACGGTTGTCATAAACATTGCGGGGGTTGAAGAAAGCCCGCAATCCGCGACCTTTGCACCGTTTGAAGTGAGAGCCTTGATAACTGCATTTTTGATTCTTTCGGCAGAAAGGCGGCTGTCGTGACCGACGGAAATATAAAGTTCATCCTTGCCGCATTTTTCTTTAAGCCAAAGGTAAAACGCCGCAGCAGAGCGCATAACCATTTCATCGCTCATATAAAGCGGATTTGCTTCGTCGCCGAGTGCAAACCCTCTTATGTCACTGCCGCTTTTGAATTTCGAATAATCCATATTTATTCTCCCTTTGAAAAGTATTCATCGGAAATGCTTAATAAAAATTTATACATCGGAGCATATGCTTTATAAGTTTCACGGATAATATCTATGATTTTTTCGCTTTCAAGATGTTCAAGTTCACCCGAATACCTGATGAATCCCACATCTTTGAGATTATAAAATTCTTCAAGACCTTCGGGGCAACCGGGGAAGGGTCTTTTATAGCTGTTTTTGAACATCATTGAATCGGTTTTGTTGACTGATCTTACAGCCTTTTTGAATTCGTCGGGTCTTTCACGCAGAGCTTTTCTGTAAGTTTCGAGCAACCCCGGTTCATCGCCGTAGAAACCGACTCCGAGCGAATAGCTGCCGGGAGTGACCTCAAACCACATACATGGATAACCCCTCCATTCGTGTTTGGGGCGCATAAACATTATCCACATATTCTCACGGTAGAGCTTTTTGTCTTTGGTGTATCTTGTGTCACGGCGCACTCTTGAAACCATTTTTGTGGGAATGGTGTTCATAAGAGGGTCGATTGCAAGCAGCTCTTCGCCGATTATGCCTGCTATCTGACGAAGAGGAACTGTCACGGAGCTTTTGATTTCTTCCTTGTGCTCCTCATAAAACGCTTTTGAATCCCTGAATCTGTTATCTGCAAGAAGAAACAGCGCCTCACGGGTTATGCCTTTGTATTCCATATCAGATCAACCCCTTTTTATTCAGCCTTTCCGCCGCCAGCATAATTGCTGTTTTTGCCGAATGGAAATTGATTCCGCCCTGCATCCATACCGCATAGGGCTCTCGCAGGGGAGCATCGGCAGAAAGCTCGATTGATGAGCCGAGAATGAATGCGCCCGCCGCCATAATTACCTTGCTGTCGTAACCCGGCATATCCCAGGGTTCGGGTGTAACATATGAATCAACGGGTGCGCCGCTCTGGATACCGATGCAGTATTCACAGAGCCTTTCGGGTGTTTCAAGGCAGAGAGCCTGAATGATATCGTGCCTGCTTTCGCTACTTGAGGGAGTAACCTTAAATCCAAAGTTTTCAAACAGAGCCGCCGCAAAAACCGACGCCTTGAGCGACTCGCCCACAACATGAGGTGCGTGGAATATACCCATAAACATATTTCTGTTTTCGCCGAGTGTGCAGCCGACCTCTTTGCCCAGACCCGGAGTTGTTGCTCTGTATGCGCAAAGCTCAACAAGGTCTTGTCTGCCCGCTATGTATCCGCCGGTTCTTGCAATCGAACCGCCCGCATTTTTTATAAGAGAACCTGCCATAAGGTCTGCACCGACCTCAGTGGGTTCGATTTTTTCAACAAGTTCGCCGTAGCAGTTGTCAACCATAACAACCGCATCGCATTTTGAATGAACGAGATCTGCAATTTCACCGATTTCCTTAACCGAAAGGGTGGGGCGCAGGCTGTAGCCTCTTGAACGCTGAATATAGACCATTTTTGGCTTCGTTTCAAGAGCCTTTTCAATTGCGGTAAGGTCGGGTCTGCCGTTTGAATCAAGGTCAACCTGAGCATAATTCACTCCAAAATCCTTGAGAGAACCCATTCCTTCACCGCTGATACCAATAACGCTGTGAATAGTGTCATAAGGCGTACCGGTAACGCAGAGCATTGTATCTCCCGGTCGAAGCACACCGAAAAGTGCAACGGCAAGAGTATGAGTGCCGCAGGTGAAGGTGTGGCGCACGATGGCATCCTCCGAACCGAATATCTCGGCATAGATTCTGTCAAGCTTATCTCTGCCGCTGTCGCCATAGCCGTAGCCCGTTGAGCCTGCAAAATCGGACTCGCTGACTCTGTTATTAATAAATGCAGCAAGAACCTTCTGCTGATTGTATTCGGTTATCTCATCTATTTCGTCAAATTTTTTCTTTGCTTTCTCAAGAGCCGCATCGCTTGCGGCTTTTATTCTTTCGCTTATTTCAAAAAAAGTTTTATTCTCCACGTTTCTTACCTTCTGTAAATTCTGTTTAATGATTTGAAAAATTCTCTGTCGGCATTCATAAGCTGTTCTTTTGTTACTCTGTAGCTCCAGTTGCCCTTTGCAACGCCAGGAGTGTTTATTCTTGTGTCCGAGCCGTACATCAGGAAATCCTGAATCGGAATTATCGCAAGGTCGCTGACGCTTGCAAATATGGCTCGGAGGAATATCGGGCTTGCGCCGCCCCAGTCGCCGCCGCCGAATCCGCAGTATTCGAGTGCTCGTCTGCGGGTAGCGTCGTCGCTCTCCCAAAGGAAGCCGAAAAGAGTGTTGTTATCGTGCGTGCCCGAATAGGCAACGGAGTTTCTGATATAATTATGAGGCATATGAAGACTGTTGCCGTCATCAAGAAAACCGAACTGGAATATTCTCATTCCGGGAAATCCGCTTTCTTCAACGAGCGCACGAACCTCGTCTGTTATATCCCCGAGGTCTTCGGCGATAATCAGTTTATCCTCGTGACCTGCTTTTATGGCGTTGACAAAATCCATACCGGGCCCCTTGAGCCACTTGCCGTTTCTTGCCGTTTTTTCTCCGGAATCAACCGCCCAGTAGGATTCAATAGCTCTGAAATGGTCTATTCTTACGCCGTCAAACATATTGAGGGCGTGGTCGATACGTTCTTTCCACCAGGAAAAGCCGTCTTTTTTCATCTCATTCCAATTATAGAGCGGATTGCCCCAAAGCTGACCGTCCTCTGCAAAATAATCGGGAGGAACACCCGCAACCATTGAGGGATAGCCTTTTTCGTCAATATCAAAAAGACCTCTGTTTTCCCAGACATCGCAGCTGTCGTCCGAAACATAAATGGGAATGTCACCGATTATGCTCACTCCTTTTGAGTTTGCATAATCTTTTATTTTTGCCCACTGTGTAAAGAATTCATACTGAGTGAACTGCCAGGTGCCGAGTGTTTCATAATCCGTGATTTCATTGATTTCCCATTCCTGCCACGGCTTAAGACCGTTTTGTTCACGAAGGGTCATAAATCTGCAGAATGCATCCAATCTCGGATGAGCATTTATGAATTCTTCAACCAGTTCACGGTCTTTAAGATTGCCGTATGCTGTCTTAAGAAGAGCCATTCTTTCCTCTGCAAGTCTTTCGAATTCGCAGGAATACGGAGTTTTTTGGCGGCAGGCATCAAGGTCTGCCTTTGAAATCAGACCGTCTTCAAAAAGCTTTTCGGGGTCAATAAAATAAGGGTTTCCGCCGAATGCCGAGAATGATTTATATGGGGAGTTATATTCGTCCGTAACGGTAAACGGAAGCACCTGCCATACCGAAAAACCGTTATCAACGAGAAAATCTATAAATTCAAATGCGTTTTTTCCGAATGTGCCGATGGAATAATCGCCGTAAAGTGAGGAAATATGCATCAGAATTCCGCTTTGCCTTTTCATAGAGAACACCTTTCTTTCATATTGGTAAATTATATCATATAAAGTATTAAAAATAAAGCAATTTTAAAAAAAACTTGATATTTCGCACGATAACATATAGAATGGAATAAATAAAGTTTTCGGAGGGTATTATGTCAAACGCAGTTAAATATTTGGAGAATCTTCAAAAAATAGTTTCAAGGCTTATGACCGAACAGATTGATAATATTGAAAACGCCGCGAGAGCGGTTGCGGATACCCTCAAAAACGGAGGCAGAATCCATACCTTCGGCACGGGTCATTCACATATGCTTGCAGAGGAGATTTTTTACCGTGCGGGAGGTCTTGTGAATGTCAATCCCATTCTCGAAACTTCGCTTATGCTTCACGAGGGGGCCGCAAAAAGCACCGAGGTTGAGCGTCTTGAGGGTTACGGCGAAATGCTTTTTAACCATCATTCGATAAAAAACAATGATATCCTTTTTCTTTTCTCAAATTCGGGCAGAAACGGTGTTGCCATTGATATGGGCATCATTGCAAGAGAAAGAGGAATAAAAACGGTTGTTATCACCAATATGGAACACACAATGAAGGGTGCATCAAGGCATTCAAGCGGCAAAAAACTTTATGAACTCGGTGATGTTGTTATTGATAACTGCGGATGCTACGGCGATGCATCAGTAGAAATAAAAGAAATCAACCGCAATGTTGCTCCCACATCCACTGCGGCAGGTGCGGCGATTCTCAACGCAATTGAAGCAAGAGCGGTTGAGATGATGGTTGCCGACGGATTCATTCCCGAAGTGTTCTCCAGCAGCAATGTTGACGGCGGTGACGAGATTAATAATGCATATATAGAAAAATACAGAAAGGAGATAAAGTCACTGTGATTTATCCTGCTTTTCAAAAATCAACCTTTAGAGAACTGATTGATTTTGCACCCGAAAAAATCGTTGTAAACGGCTATGAAAGTGAATTTGCGCAGGCTCTTATCGGTGATTTTTTCTCCGATTTATGTAAAGTTGATACGCTTTACATAGAGATTGTCAAGGAAAACACACGCCATCTGGAATACATAGACGAAGCCTGCAGGGTAACAGATGAAAAATATCTTCTCAGAAGCGAAAAAACCGATGACGGAGTGAAGATAACCGTTACCGTTTCGGGCAGAAAAAGTCTTTTCAGAGCGCTTAACAGAATCATCGGAATGATTGATGATAAGAAGTTCATTATCGGTGAAGCGGAAGACTACCCATTGTTCGCCGTGCGCGGCTATATAGAAGGATTCTACGGCAAACCTTGGAGCCACGAGAACCGAAAAATGATGCTGAATTTAATGTCATTTTACGGTATGAACACATATTATTATGCCCCTAAAGATGATCCTTATCACAGAGATAAGTGGCAGGAATTATATCCCGAAAAGGAGCTTTCTCAGCTTGCCGAGCTTGCTTCGATGTGCGAAGAAAATTTCATTGATTTTCACTTCTGCATTGCTCCCGGACTCAGTATGAAATATTCATCTGAGGACGATTTTAACGCTCTTGTTAGTAAAGCTGAACAGCTTTACAGCATAGGAATCCGAAATTTCGGACTTCTTCTTGACGATATACCCGAAAACCTCTGGTATGATGAAGACAAAGCTGCTTTTGACGGAGAAGCGGTCAATGCTCATATTGCTCTCGCAAACAGATTCAGTGCTTCGCTCAAAGAGGTTGACCCTTCCTGCAGACTTACTGTCTGTCCCTTGCAGTATCACGGTAAGGGAAATGAATATTTCATTTCAAAGCTGGGTCAGGGTCTTGCGGGAGATATTGATATTTTCTGGACCGGCAAGAATATCTGTTCGCAGGAGATTACCGTTCGCGAAGCTGTTATATTTGAAAATTCAACCAACAGGCCTCCGTTATATTGGGATAATTTCCCCGTTAACGATGCGGAGATGTATAATGAAATGCATATCGGCTATCTGAACGGCAGGGATGCGGATTTGTACCGCTATTCGAGAGGTATTGTTTCAAACACAATGGAGTATGCTTTCTCAAGCAGAATACCTTTACTTACCGTTTGTGATTACCTCTGGAATCCGATTTCTTATAATGGCTACGAATCCTGGCAGAAGGCTTGCGAAATCATACTCGGCGAAGAGAAAAAGGTGTTTATGCCTCTTTTTGATAATCTTCTTACTTCTTGCCTCAAGGTTGAGAATTCGCCGATGCTCAACGAAGCGCTCAATCTTGCCCAGCAGCAGCTGTTTTCGGGAGATATTTACGGTGCAGTTGATACGGTGAAAGAGTATACCGAAGAACTTGAACTCTGTTGCTCAACGCTCGGAACCCTTGGTAATCCTATGGTTTCGGAGCTTGAACCCTGGCTTGAAAAGCAGACTCTTGCGCTCAAGGTTATGAAGGCATCGCTTCTGCTTTTAACCGATAATTCCGAAAAAAACAAGGCTGCGGCTTCCGATGTTCTCAAGAAATATCTTGCCCATTCCAAAACATTATGCGATTTTTCGCTTCAGGCTTTTGCCGAAAGGATGCTCGGTTTATGAATCAATATCTGAAAAATGCATATGAGCGGCTTTACCATAAAACACCGCTCGGATTTTATAATTGCGGCAGGCTCTGCGACGGTCTCTGCTGCAGAGGTGACGGTCAGGGAATGTGGCTTTTTCCTCATGAAGAAGAACTTTTTAAGGGTAAAGATGGTTTTGAAGTATGCGAAACTGAGGGTAACTACGGATATCCGATGGTTATCTGTTCGGGCGAGTGCGACCGTAAGGAAAGACCGCTTGCCTGCAGGATTTTTCCCCTGTTTCCGCTTGTTACGGAAACCGACGGCAAACTGCATATCGATGTTATCTATGACCCGAGGGCTGGAATGTGCCCTCTTGCCCGAAAAAACGAGCCTCTTGACTCCTCTTTTATCAAGGAAGTGCGCAAAACCGCAAGAGGTCTTGCCCGTGACGGTGAAACACTTGAATATATGAAGGCTGTGAGCCTCGAGCTTATTGAAATTCTGGAGCTTCGTGCGATGCTCGAAGGATAATGGTAATGAAAAAACTTCTATTATTATTTATAATAACATTAATATTATGCTTTTCTTCGGGCTGTGCAGGAAAGCCTGTTTCCGTTTCTCCCGTGCAAACCTCTGCTCAGACTCAGGAGCTTCCCGTTATCGTAACGGAATATGACCGCTATGCGCAGGTTATTTCGGAGGAATCTGGTCTGCCCGTAACTGCGGATTTTTTGCGTAAAATCGGCAAAAAAGAAACAGTTGAGCTTGTTGATGTATGTGAATCGGGAAATTACACCGAGCTTTCGTGGCATGAAATAACAGGTTATTCCTACCACGTTATCTGCGATATGCTCAGTGGTACGATTGATGCCGATAACGTCAGCGATTTCGGTCATAACGGAAAAGACAGCTTTACGCTTTCATTTGCGGGAGATATAGTTTTTGACCCCGAAAGACCCGTTATGCTTCATGCGGCAGAAAACGGGGGAGTAATAAACTGTTTTGCCCCTGAACTTGTGAATCAGCTCAATGCTGCCGATTTTTTTATGCTTAACAACGAATTTGCCATCAGTAACCGTGGTGAACCTATGACGGATAAGGCATATACCTTCCGTTCGTCGCCCGATTGCATTGATTATCTCAAGGAATTGGGTGTTGATGCCGTTTCGCTTGCCAATAACCACGTTTATGATTACGGCGAGGATGCGTTCAACGATACTATGGAGCATCTGAAAAATGCAGGTCTGCCTTATGTCGGTGCAGGATATAACGTCAACGAGGCTGCCGAGGGTCATTATTTTATAATAAACGGCTTCAAGGTCGGCGTTGTAGCAACCTCGAGAGCGGAGAAATTCTATCTCACACCCACCGCAGACTTCAACCGTGCAGGTGTAATGGGTACATATAACAGCCGATATTTCCTTGCCGCAATCGAAATGGCGAGAGAGCAGTGTGATATTGTTATTGTTTATGCCCATTGGGGCACGGAATACTCAACCGAGCTTGAGAATCAGCAGATTCAGATGAGCAGGGAATATATTGATGCAGGTGCCGATGCGGTAATCGGCAGTCATCCCCATTGCCTGCAGGGCATGGAATATTATAAAGGTGCGCCGATTGCCTACAGCCTCGGCAACTTATGGTTCAACGATAAATCGCTTGATTCCTGCATATTCACCCTTGAAGTGGATGATGAATTAAATATAAAAGTCCTGCTCACACCCCTTATGCAGGAAAACTGTGAAACAAGACTTCTGACTGATTATAACGAGCGCAGAGCTCTTTTTGACAGAGTTGAAAGCTATGAGCCATATGGAATAAATATATCTGACGATGGAGTTGTTACCCCATCCAGATAAACCTTTTCAGATCAACTCTGCCGTCCTCAAGGAATTCAACGCCTTCTTCGGCAAGGAGCAATCTCTGCATATTCTCTCCGCCAAAGGCGAATGCGGTTGAAACCTCGCCGTTTTTTGTAACAACTCTGTGGCAGGGGATGGTGCCCGGCTCGGGATTAACGTGGAGCGCATAGCCGACCACTCTTGACCACCGCGGATTTCCCGCCATTGCGGCTATACATCCGTAGGTACAGACTTTACCTCTGGGGATTTTCTTGACGGCATCATATATTCTTTCAAAAGTATTCATTATTATCACCTCATTTATTATATCATATATTATTACATTGTACAATAAAGGAGCAAAAATGCCGAAATATACATTTGTTGTCTGGGATTGGAACGGAACTCTTCTCAATGATATTTCCGCTTCGCTTTCAAGCGTCAACGATATGCTTGATATCAGAGGAATGGAGCATATTGATATCGATTTCTATAAAGAATGCATCTGCACTCCCATCAAAGGATTCTATGACAGAGTGTTTGATATGGAAAAAGAGGACTATTCCGTTATTATAAAACAATATAATGAAGGGTATCTCAGGCACCTTGATGCCTGCGGACTGACCGATGGCGCAATTGAAGCACTCGAACACTTCAAAGCCTGCGAAACGGCTCAGATTATTGTTTCCTCTTCTAATAATGACCAGCTTCTGATGAATGCGGAGAAGTACGGAGTAACTAAATATTTTGATGCAATTCTCGGCTCGGGAGACTATTTTGCAGGCTCAAAAATCGACAGAGCGGCGCAATATCTTGAGAAAAACAACCCCGAAAACGGCAGAATTCTCGTCGTCGGAGACCTTGCTCACGATGCAGAAATGGCAAAAAAACTCGGTGCGGACTGCGTGCTTTTAACAAGCGGTCACGAGCATCCTGCCCGTCTGAAAGAGGCTGAAGTGCCACTGATTGATGATTTATATGAACTCAAAAAGATATAAAACTATCGGCGATTGTTCACTTTTGAAGAGACGGCTTTCCGGGCGGTCTCTTTTCTTTTTGCGTTTTATCCGAAGTCAAAAAGAAAAACTTCATAGCTTTACTGTGCTGAAATTGTTTGTGCATAGTTGCCAATTACAGAAAAATCTGTTTGTTTATTATGAACAAAAAACCGTTTCGTTAATAATTTGTTCATAATTTATTTACAAAAAATTAAAAAAGTTGTACGGACTGTGCAACAACTCCTTTATAAAGTAATTACTGTAAATAAGGGTATCAGTCAATACCCGTAACAACGAAGCTCCCTGCAAGGGCTTCGGGCGCTTTATGCGTTTATCTTTTATGGAGGTGCAAAACTATGAAAAAGGCAAAACGTCTGTTGGCGATGATTATGGCGTTTGTAATGCTCTGCTCCGCAGCCTGCATTCCCACTTACGCCTACAAAGCTGAATCAGACAACTACTATGTTCCCAAAACCGGTAACGACGGTAAGTATTACCTTACCTACGAGCAGGCAGCGGGTTGGTTGCTCGACCTTCTCGATGACTTGCTTAAGGAGTCAAACATCATCATAACTCCGGATGATTTTGATGATATGATTGATATCGGCATCAGCCTTTTCGGCGGCAGCGTTCCGCTCGTTGATATGGGTGGCTTCCTTGAGGATGCCGGTGCAACCTATAACGGTGAGGGTGCTCTTATTCTTACCAGTGTTGACGGCCTTATTAAATCACTTGTCGGTGCTATGACACTCTTCAGAGATGCAAACCTTCTCGATGTTGTTAAGTTCTTTGGTCTTGCAGACGAAATCGCCGGCGATATCATCGACTCCAGCCTCGGCACTTCGGATAGCGGCGAAACAGGTATAGCCTGTCTCGATAATCTCGGTTCGCTCAATAAAAACACCTTGAGAGCAAACTCTCTTGATAAAGACGTTCTCGAAATGCTCGTAACTTTCATTTATGAGAAGAGAGCTCTCCTCACAGGTATCATCGGCGGTACCTGTGACCTCGGTCTTCTTGCAGGTGTTCTCAGCGGCTTTATTACCGACTTCCTTCCCGGTGCCAGAGAAGACGGCAACTATATCAAAGATCTTGATGTCGGTGTCAAGAACCTTCTCTATTCAATGCTTATTGATGACACTGTTACAACAATGCCTGAAGGTATGACCATCGATAAAGGTGTCCAGAAGCTTGTTAACTGGGCACTTATTGAAGGTACCGGTCTTTCGGCTGATACAGGTGCGCATTCGCTCCTCGGCGAAAACATGGAACCCCTTATGCCTGCTATTGCAGATAAGCCCGGCGCAGCAACAGTTATCAACTCAACAGAAACAATCTATGCAGACCGTGACGGCGACGGCGTGGCAGAGGCTCACACAATGAACTTCTATCAGCTTGTTGCAAACGCTATTGATGCTCTTCTCGGCGGTATGCTCGGCCCTATCCTCAGCGAGCTTCTCTACGGTCTTGTTGATATTGAAATCACAGAGCAGTTCCCCTACGGCGACCCCGCTATTATGAGCGATTCAATGTTCAACCTCATCATCGGTCTTGTTGAATCACTTCTTGTTCAGAACGGTGCTCCCGAAATCCACTATTCAGATCTGGCAATGACTTATCCCGCTCCCAAGATTGATGCTCTTGTTGACTGGCTCTTCAACGGCGGTGCTCTTGATACCTTCATTCTTATCGACTACAACGGCATCAAGATTCAGGATAACTTTATGTCGCTTCTTAACGACCTTATCCGTCTTCTTGTTAATATGCTTCCCAGCTTCGGTCTCTTCGAAAGCTCAGCCCATCTCGGCTATCAGAGTGATGAACTCACCGCTGTTTGGTTCTATGACGAAGCAAAGAATCTTGTTACGGAAGATGCAGAAGGTGCTGTAGATCAGACTTACATCACCTATGAAAACGGCGATATTCTTTATGCAACTCAGTATGAAGAAATTGACGGCGTAACAACCGCAACAGCATATAACTATATTTTAAACGATATGCCCGTTAACATTGTTGATGAAACAGCGGGCGATTATGTAAATCCCGATTTCGTAAGACCCAACTATGTTGTTCCCACAAAGGAAGTTTACGCAACAATCATCAAGATGGCACTCAACGATTTTATTGAAGGCTGCTACTTCCCCGAATGGACAACAGATATTCCCTCAGTTCTTGCTTATGGTCTTGCTGCTCTTGCAGCTCCCGCAACACCGCAGAATAACTACTATGCTCGTCTTGATGCTTATCATGAGCTTACAATGAACGGCGGCGTTGGCGTTGTTGTTGATGCAAACAACAGAGCAATCGATCCCATTCCTTACACAACTCAGAAAGCTGTTAAGACAAACGAAGGCACAAAATATGTAACAGTTCCCACAGGTGCTCTCAGTATCGGCTGCTCATATCTTGCAGCATATCTTAACACTGTTTTCCAGTTCGACCAGGACTCTCATATGCTCTCAACCGACACAACCGTTGAGCAGTTTGCTTCCGAATTCCTCATCTGGGGCTTCACAAAGTATGCTCCTCTCTTTGCCGGTCAGGATGCTAACAACGACGGCAAGATGGATTCATCCTTCAGCACAGGCGTTTCTGCTGCATGGTATGCGGAAGTTAATAGCTTCATCGATGCTATTTATTCAGACTTCACATCGAGAACATATAAAGAAACAGCAAACTTCGATGCTATCTATGACCTTCTCGATGCAACCCTTTTCTCACTTATCCCCACATCGTGGCTTCCCGACATTGCAGGTTCAAGCCAGTTTGTTAACGATTGGCTTCTCGGCAACCTTATCGAGTTCGACCTTCAGGGTATCCTCGGTCTCCTCTCTGTTAACCATGATCCCGAGGCTGAACTTAATAAGTACGCAGTTATTCCTGTTGTTATCAGAATTCTCGACAGAGTTCTTGCTATCGTATTTGGTGATAACTCCATTCTCCATCCCTCAGGCAGAACCAATGTTGCAAAGAACCAGAATGTAACATCAATGGTAACTCTTGATGAAGTTCTTTCAGCACAGTCTCTCGTTACTCTTATTGACAGACTTTTATACTACATCCAGAAGTTTAAAGTGCCCCTTCTCAGCACATTCCTTCCTCTTATCGCAGGTGCTAACTACGAGAGACCTTATGAAACATCGATTCTTGGTTCACTCGGCAATTCCTATACAATCGAAGATCTTGAAAACTATGTTGATTATTTCAATGATAATGTAAACGCATCTCTCGTAACGACTGTTGAAGACGAAGAATTTGCAAACCTTTGGGTAAAGGCAGACGGCAGCATCGTCAGAACAGCAGACGGTACCGCTTACGAAGTGCAGCTTGGTGAGCAGGTTTACGGTCCCTATCCGACCAGACAGGAAGCCAAGGATGCTCTTGAAATGGTTAAGGGATGCTATGTATTTGCAAGAAAAGACAGCGAAACAGTTGATGAAACAACAGGCGAAGTAATCGAACATTATGTTTACGATATCTACCGTCCCTGGTCATATATTGACTACACGGCAACAGAGAATCCCAACGCAATCGATAAAGAAAACGGCGAAACCTATTCAACCTTCTCCGATTTCAGATTTGCAAACATTAATTCCAGAAACCCCTATGCTTCATATGAAACTGAACAGTTCAGATTCTTCAACTATGAAGACTTTGGTAATAAGGGTTATGTTTACAGAAATGCTAAAGATTCAGTAGATGAAGCAGAAGATTTCATTTCTTCCTATAATTCCTACACAGAAAGCACACTTTCAGATGCTTACGGCGATTGGCTTATGTTCTCCGTTTACGGCAGACTTCAGGCAGCAGACCTTTACGACGCAAACGATGACGGTCGCTCAGTAACATCAGAAAGTGATGGCGACTATGTTGCATCAACCGAAACAGATCCCGGTTACCCCGTAGACGGTCTTCCCGGTGTTCCCGGCTCAATGTATCCCTTCTATTCAACCGCATCAACACAGTATACATTCGAGGATTCTGCAACCGGCAACGATATTTCTCTTGCTATGTCCGAATTCAATGAGGTTAACTATGAGCAGCTTGCTATGGCTCTTGAGCACAGCAACGACATTGATAACTACATTCCTCTTTCGGTATCTGAAACAGAGTCAGTTGTCAGACTTGCTCTTAATACCCTTGCTTTTGATATTACTCCCGACGGAAACGGAGCATACAACGCAGGCTCAAGTCAGTGGGAAACACTTACAAGCTCGCAGTTAACAGCAATCGGCAGCTGGTGCCAGAACAATAACTTCCTTCTTGAGGTTGATGCAGAAAACGGCATCTATCAAATCAAGAGAGCAAGCTTTGGCATGTTTACAGCAAGCTCCAGCTTTGGTATTTCCGGCGTTGGCGTAACTCCTATTACAACATCAACATTCAACGGCTATCTTGCTCAGACTATGGCTCAGGCGGACACAAGAACTGATGCCGAAGAAATGAATATTGATATCTATAAGGCATATATTGATTATATCAGTTCACTTTATTACAACAGAAGAAGTCTCTTTAACAAGATTGACTATATCGGATTCCGTTATGAAGCGGCTGAAACTCTCAGAGTTCCTTCAACAGATGTAACAATGCTTAGCTGGGTAATTAACCACACAGCTGATGCTTATAAGGATCCCAGCACAAATCTCCGTAACCAGTATGATACGGGTGTGTTTGATGTTGTAGAAGGCAAGAACAGAACCGATAAGGTTTACACAACAACATCATATGAAGCTTTCAGAAGAGCAGTTGACTACGGTAAGTCACTCGTTGAAGTTTCTAAATCTTCAGTCCTCAGCAACGAACTCACTCAGTCAATGGTTTCAGAAGCATATATCGGTATTCTTGAGGCATATCAGGCTCTTGTTAGGTATACCGGTGCTGCAGACTGGACTGAACTCAACAACTATATCGTAACTGCAACAGAAATTCTGAATGACCCCAATAAGAATGACCCCGTTCTCGGTTATGCATCAGGTCTTGATATCCTTGAAATAACCAACAATGACGCAATTCTTCTTAAAGCTGACAGTGAAATTGATAGCGAAAGACAGTCAGAAGTTGACCTTATGGCTGCCGCTCTCAGACAGGCAATTCTCAACCTCGTTTATAACACAATGCCCAGTATTGTTACTCAGAAGAAGGAAACAGGCGAAAACCAAGTTGGTACAGTAAAGACTCAGAACTCATCCACCCGTGTTGTTGGCCAGGTATTCGGTCTTTCAGAAGGCGTTGGTGCTGTTATGGATGTTATCAAACTTGTTGGTATGATGAAGGATGAAGCAACAGGTAATAACATAACAATCGAAGGTTCAGGCCGCGGTAACGGTACAGGTGCTTATTACAAGGGTACAGTTGGTAATATCGAAAGATTCAGATACTATGCTGTTATTTACGGTGATATCAACGGTGATGCACGTGTAGACGGTACTGATGCATCGGCACTTGAAATCTACATTGCACTCAAGACAAACACTTCAAATGGTATGGGCGCAGCTAAGTTTGAAGCAGCTGACGCAAACCACGACGGTATTGTAGACGAACTTGACGTTGCAGCAATGGTAGACCATTACACCTACAAGAAGGATGAATCAGGTAATTTCCTTACAATTGATCAGACAGAGCATAGCTCAGGTGTAACAGTTGAAGATGGCGATACCGATGCAACCGTAGAAGTATAAATAATCCGAAATTTATCCCCTGACACTCAAAAGAGTGTCAGGGGATTTCCCTTTACAAAATTGAGATATATAATTTCTGCATTTGACGACAAATCTGCAAGAAAATTTTTGCAACTTGCAAAAAGTATTTCAACAATTATACATTATATACTGCATAAAAAATTCATAATTCTGAAACATTTGATACCGTAAAGTGGAAAACTTTACGGTTATAATATCATAAAAGAATTAAAACGGAAGTTATTCACATTTTCCACGGAGTTTTCCACATATGAAAGTAAAAGAGCTTTACAGCTGAACGCTGTAAAGCTCTTTGCACTTACCGTATATATACATTGTTACTTATTATATATATTACATTATAATTACAAGATGGTTACAAGGATTGCAAGAGAAGTTTCATATAACCTGTTTTCCTTTTATAAATACAGCTTTAATCTCAGAAAAATCTTCCGATAAAACAACTAAATCGGCATATTTTTCGGATTCAATGCTGCCCGTTGTTTTTTCAACACCAATAGCTTTTGCAGGGTTGATTGTAACGGATTTTATAGCCTGCCTAACAGGAATTCCGAATGCAAGAAGATTTTTGAATTCATCAAAAAGATTTGTGGAACTGCCCGCAAGTGTTCCGTCAACAAGTCTTGCAGCGTCGGTCTTGATAACCTTCTGTCCGCCGAGAGTGTATTCACCTTCTTCAAGTCCCGCAGCCATCATGGCGTCGCTGATAACAACGGTTCTGTCTTCACCGAGAGCCTTGAATGTTATTCTAAGTGTAGGTGCTGAAATATGAATACCGTCACATATGAGTTCGGCATTGACATTGTCACTGTCAAGAACTGCACCGACCATTCCCGCTTCTCTCGATGTAAGACCGTTCATTGCGTTATAAAGATGTGTTGCGTGAGTGATACCGCATTCAATAGCTTTTTTGCCGATTTTATAGTCGGCGGCTGTATGTGCGGCGGAAACGGTGCAGATATTCTTTGCTTTTTTTATGAATTCTTCTGCGCCGTTTCGTTCAGGAGCAATATCAACGAGCTTCACCGGGCAGATTGCATTGAGTTCTTCGAACAACTCAAAATCAGGTTCGATGATATGCTCCGCAGCCTGAGCGCCTTTCTTTTCGGGTGCAATAAACGGACCCTCCATATTTATTCCGTGGATATATGCGCCCTCTTCCTTACCGATAGAATCAGCAATATATGAAAAACATTCCTTAAGGAAATCTTCAGAAAGAGTCATGGTTGTAGGGCAGAAGGATGTAACACCCTTTGTTGCAAGCCATGTGCTCATTTTCAGAGCGGAATCAGGATTGCCGTCTGTTGCGTCAGCCATATTGCATCCGTGGATATGAATATCAATAAATCCGGGAAGAATATTGCAGCCGCTGAAGTCAATGCCCTCAGAATCGGTTTTTTCGATTGATTTAATGATTTTGCCTTCGATTTCTATGTCGGTTACAACGGGATTGAAATCCGCACCGAACACATTTGCATTTTTAATAATCAAAATATTTTACCTCACATAAAAAATACCGCAGCCGAAGCTGCGGTTGTTAAATCAGATTCTGTCTTCAATATAAGCAACAAGGTCGCCGACATTCTTGATTTTGTCGAGAGCTTCGTCAGAGAGCTCGATATCGAATTCGTCTTCGATTGACATTGCAAGGTCAACGAGGTCAAGGCTGTCTGCGCCGAGGTCGCCTGTGATTGTTGCACCTTCAGAGATGATGCTCATGTCAATTTCAAGCTGTTCGCTGATGATTTTCTGAATCTTTTCAAATACCATTTCTTAAATCTCCTTTGTTGTTTTGTTAATACAATATAAATATTATTGATATAAAGGTGTTTTGTCAATACCTAAATTCAAAAATCATAGAATATTAGCAATTTGTTTACGGATAATAAACAAAAAGGATTGGTGATTATGAATTTTGCCGTTGATTTAATAAAAGCGTTTGCGGTTGGCGGAGCCATTTGTCTTATCGGTCAGATTTTGATTGATACAACAAAGCTTACTCCGGGCAGAATACTCGTTGCCTTTGTTGTGGCGGGAGTTGTGCTTGAGGCACTCGGATTATATGAGCCTATAGTTGAATGGGCAGGTGCAGGTGCAACCGTGCCGCTCACAGGATTCGGATATAATCTTGCCAAGGGTGTAGAGCAGGCGATAAGCGAGCAGGGGGCCAGGGGGATCCTGACCGGCGCATTTACGGCTTCCTCTGCGGGTGTAACCGCCGCAATTCTCTGCGGTGTGATAGCATCGCTGCTTGCAAGACCGAAAGAAAAATAAAATTTACTCTATTACTATATGGTCTGAAAACCGGTTTGTCAACATTATTAGGATTAAATTAAGAAAATCTTAAAGAATGGTTAAAAAGAAAATCCCCGCCGATAAGGCGGGGAATAAACTTTGATTTATGCTTCGCAGCAAGAGCAGGAAACGTAGTTTTCTTCGCAGTCAGCAACCTGATTCTTTTTATCAAGATATTTCTTAACAGCGAAATAAACAGCTGCAGCAACGCCTGCAACAGCAGCAACGATTCCAACAATCTTGAGGATCTTCTTTACACAATTCATAATGGTGACCTCCCGAACAAAATTTTACAATAAAATTATATCTTAAAAGCACCGACTTGTCAATAACTTAATAACCGTGGTCATAAAAAATTTACAACCACGGTCATTCAAGCAATAATTAAAATTGAGAAGCTTATTTCATAAGCTTTGCAAGAGCTGATACCTTATGAGCAGCATTGTTCTTATGGATAAGACCCTT
>JAZNRG010000013.1:0-11229 GCA_045590575.1 Acutalibacteraceae bacterium
GTGAAAAATCGTCAGGGCATCTGCAATCACGCAAATCTTCTGACCGGTAAAATTGTATGCAAAAACTGCGGCTCACCCTACTATAGAAAAGACAGCGTGGACAAAAGCGGCAACAAGAATTCAAAATGGATTTGCAGCGGCAAAATCAAAAACGGCAAAGAATATTGTAATTCCTTTGCAATCTATGAAAGCGAAATTAAAAAGGTGCTTTATGAAACCTTTAAGGACACAACCGAAGACATCGAAAGAATCATTGACGAGTACACGCAGATGCTTTGGGAGATTATGAAGGACGACGGTCTCGAAAAAGCACTTGAAAGAGCAGAAGAGCAAAAAGACAAGCTCTACAAGAAAAAAGCAAAGCTTCTTGATCTTTATGTTGACGAAGCCTATACCGAAGCTGAATTCAAGAAATTGAACGCAAGCAACTCAAAGGAGATTGAAAAGGTTGAGGCTGAAATTGAAGATTTAAAGAAACAGCTTGAATCCGATGCGGGTTTCAAGGACAGCATTGAAGAAATTAAATCTTCTCTTGTTAGTGCAGCAAAGGTTGCGTCCGAAGGCTTAATCACAAAGAATTTCATCGACAAATATGTTGATAAGATATTTGTGAGCGTCGAGAATGACTCTCACGCAAAAATCGAAATCAAGCTTGTAACGGGCGAAACAACCGAAAAATACTTGCTTAAACTCAAAGCAAGACAAAGGGCTGAAATCGTTGATATTACTGCGATTCAGGGCTCTGAAACCTGTAAATGCCGTACGGGTCATACATCTAAGAAGATGATCGAGGCTTATGAAAACGGTATGAAATAAGTGAATCCGCAGGATTCGGGGCTGCCGCAGGTTTCTGCGGCGGCTCTTTTTATGCGGTTGTTCATATATTGTTTGCAAACCGATAAACTTTTATATGATTATTACTGTTGACTGATTTTAATTATTATTATATAATACTATGTTAAGAAAGTGTTTTTTAAGGATACTTTACATCGTTTTATCCGCTTTTCAGGCGGCAAAAGGAGTTACATATATGATAAAAGAAGAAAACATAAGAATGATGCCCACGGTTGCTCTCAGGGGGCTTGTCATTTTTCCGAATATGTTCATACATTTCGATGTCGGCAGAGAAAAATCAATCAATGCATTGCGCAAGGCAATGGATACCGACCAGGAAATCTTTCTTGTAACCCAGAAAGATATTTCCATAGATGACCCCGAGTATTCCGAGCTTTATGAAATCGGCGTTATCGCAACGGTGAAGCAGGTGCTCAAACTCCCCGGCAAGAGCGGAAATGTTCGCGTTGCGGTTGAAGGTGTTCAGAGAGCGAGGCTTATTCAAGGCTTTGACGCAGGCAAGAGCAATCATCTCAAAGCAATGGTGTTCCCGATTGATGAGCCTTCGGTTAAGGAGGGAGATGAGGACTATGCAAAAGCTCTTGTTCGTCATGCCAAGGATGTGTTTGCCGATTATTCGGACTGTGCGCCTCAGCTTCCCGCAGATATAATGACTGCGGTTATGCAGAAAAACGAGCCGGGTGACCTTGCAGACTATATCGCAGGCAACATAATGCTTGAATATGAAGACAGACAGGATATTCTTTCAACCATAAATCCGATAAGACGCCTTGAAGAGATGTGTGTTCTTCTCGCAAGCGAAGGCAACCTTCTTTCAATCGAAGCCGATATCGGCGAAAAGGTGCAGGAGCAGATAGATAAGAATCAGCGTGAGTATTATCTTCGTGAGCAGATGAAGGTTATTTCATCCGAGCTTGGCGGCGGTGAATCCCACGAAGAGGAGCTTGACCGTTTCAGAGAGAATATCTTCAATCTTAAAGCATCAGACGAAGTTAAAGAAAAGCTCTTCAGAGAATGCGACAGACTCGAGAAATATTCTCCCTCTTCTCCTGAAGCTGCGGTAAGCAGAAACTATATCGAAACGGCTCTTTCGCTTCCCTGGGGAGTTTATAAAGACGAAAACACGGATATCGCAAAGTCACGCAAAACACTTGAAAGCGACCATTACGGTCTTGAGAAAATCAAGCAGAGAATTCTTGAATATCTCGCCGTGCGTGTGCTTGCACCGGATATCAAAGGTCAGATTATCTGCCTTGTCGGTCCTCCGGGTGTCGGTAAAACATCTGTTGCCCGCTCAATCGCAAGTGCAACGGGCAGAGATTATGTGAGACTCTCTCTCCGCGGTGTCAAGGATGAGGCTGAAATCAGAGGCCACAGAAAAACATATATCGGCTCTATGCCGGGCAGAATAATCGATGCGCTCCGTCAGGCAGGTTCGGCGAATCCGCTTATGCTTCTCGATGAGGTAGACAAGCTTTCCTCAGACTATAAGGGTGACCCGACTTCAGCTCTTCTTGAGGTGCTTGACCCCGAGCAGAACAGCACCTTCAGAGACCATTATCTTGAATTGCCGTTCGACCTGAGCAAGGTCATGTTCATAACAACCGCAAACATTGAATCGAACATTCCCGAGCCTCTCCGCGACAGAATGGAGATTATCGAGCTCGGAAGCTACACAAGCGAAGAAAAGTTCAATATCGCAAAGAAGCATCTTATCCCCAAGCAGATAAAGCGTCACGGACTGACGGCAGGCAAGTTCCGAATTACCGATAAGTCAATCAGACTTGTTATTGAAGGCTACACCAGAGAAGCGGGCGTAAGACTTCTTGAGCAGAAGATTGCCGCAATCTGCAGAAAGGCGGCAATGCAGGTGGTTGAAGGCGGAGCGGAAAAGATTTCCGTTAAACCCGAGGATATCGAGAATTATCTCGGTGCCCGCCGCTTCAAGCCCGATTCACTCATCAAGGAAAACGAAGTCGGTGTTGTCAACGGACTTGCGTGGACATCCGTGGGCGGCGATATGCTCGAAATTGAGTCTGCCGTTCTTAAGGGTACGGGCAAGCTTGAACTCACAGGTTCTCTCGGTGATGTTATGCAGGAGAGTGCAAAGGCGGCGGTCAGCTATATCCGTTCAAAAGCCGATTCGCTTCCTCTCAACGCAAACTTCTATAAAGATTCAGATATCCATATTCACGTTCCCGAAGGAGCAACTCCCAAGGACGGGCCCTCCGCAGGTGTAACAATTGCAACCTCTCTCGTTTCCGCTCTTACGGGAACAAAGGTAAGAAAAGATGTTGCGATGACGGGAGAAATAACTCTCAGAGGCAGAGTGCTTCCCATCGGCGGACTCAAAGAAAAATCAATGGCAGCTTACAGAGCAGGTATAAAGACCGTTGTTATTCCTCACGGCAACATCGCTGACCTTGATGAGGTTGATGCCAAGGTTAAAGAGGCGGTAACGTTTGAACCCGTAAAAACGGTTGATGAAGTGTGGAGCATTGCTCTTGAAAAATATTCATCAGCCGAAGCTCATTCAAAACCCGTTGAAATAAGAAAAAACTCAAGAGCGTCCATTACTCAGTGATAAGGAAAAAAGATATGAGATTTGATAAAACAGAATTTACCGCCGCTTACGGCACTTCAAAGCAGCTACCTCCCTCGAAAGAAGCGGAGATAGTTTTTTCGGGCCGTTCCAATGTCGGCAAATCATCGCTTATAAATAAGCTGTTCAACCGTAAGAATCTTGCGAGAGTCAGCTCCGTTCCCGGCAAAACAATAACGGTCAATTTCTTTAAGGGCGACGGCGCCTATTTCGTTGACCTTCCCGGCTACGGCTATGCGAAGCGTGAGCAGAGCGAAAGAAAACGCTGGGCGGAGCTTATGGAAGGCTATTTTCAGTCAAAGAGAAACATAGCTCTCGTTATTCAGCTTATTGATATGCGCCATTCACCCACAGCGGATGATATGACGATGCTCAACTTTCTCAAGGAGATGGAAATCCCTTTTGTTATTGCATTAACAAAGTGTGATAAGCTAAATAAAACCGAAACCGAAAAACGCAGGGAGGCTCTTGAATCAGAGCTTGCCGATTATGCTGATATAAAGCGAATCGAATTCTCTGCGGTCAAGGGCACGGGTGTTGAAGAAATGAAGGCGGCAATCGAAGCCGCTCTTAGGAGTGAATAAAAATGTACGTTTCGGACTGTATTTCAGTCAACGAAAAGGGGCATCTGTCAATCGGCGGATGCGATACCGTAGATCTTGCGGCGCAGTACGGTACCCCCGCATATATCTACGATGAAAACGAAATAAGAAAGAATCTTCGTGAATTCAAAAAATCCATAGATGAAAACTACGGCGGCAACGGTCTTGTTGCCTATGCAAGCAAGGCTTTCTGCTGCAAGGAAATGTACCGTATCTGCAATCAGGAAGGCACGGGAGTTGACGTTGTTTCGGGCGGCGAGCTTTATACCGCTCTTTCGGTCGGATTTCCTGCTGATAAAATCATTTTTCACGGAAACAATAAGACTTATGAAGAGCTTGAATATGCCGTTGAAAACGGAGTGGGCAGAATAATTGTTGATAACATTTATGAGCTTGATACGCTCAACGGAATTGCCGCAAAGCACGGCAAGGTCCAGGGCATAATGTTCCGCATAAAGCCCGGTGTTGATGCTCATACGCACGATTTCATAAAAACCGGTCAGATTGATTCAAAGTTCGGATTTGCTCTCGAAACAGGCGAAGCAATGGATGCTGTCAAAGCAACCGTAGGAATGGAAAACGTGAAGCTCCGCGGCCTGCATTGCCATATCGGTTCTCAGATTTTCGATGTTGATCCCTTTGAACTTGCGGCAACCGTTATGCTTGATTTGTATAAGGAAATCAAAGATACTCTCGGTATTGAATTTGACGAGCTCAATCTCGGCGGCGGTTTCGGTATTAAATACCTTGACAGCGACAGCCCCAGGCCCTATGCCGATTATATGGCAAGAGTTTCAAAGGTTGTTCACGCCCATTGCGAAAAGCTTGGTCTCAGAATTCCTTTTATTCTTATCGAGCCGGGTCGTTCGGTTGTCGGTGCAGCAGGTTTAACGCTTTACACTGTAGGCTGTGTAAAAGAAATTCCCGATATCCGCACCTATGTTTCCGTTGACGGCGGTATGGCGGACAACCCCAGATACATTCTCTATCAGGCAGAATATGAAATTCTCTGCACCAACAAGGCAAACGAAGAGAGAACAGAAACCGTTACCGTTGCGGGCAAGTGCTGTGAAAGCGGTGACCTCATTCAGGAAAACACAAAAATCCAGAAGGTTGTTCCGGGTGATATTCTTGCAGTGCTTTCAACGGGCGCATATAATTATTCAATGGCGTCAAATTACAACAGAATTCCCCGTCTTCCCGTTGTTATGGTAAAAGACGGCGAATCAAGATTGGTTGTAAAAAGAGAAACCTATGAGCAGGTGTCCGCTTGCGACATCTGATGCTTAATAAATGATTAGGAAGTGACTTAATGCCTCAGGTCAGAATGATAGCCGATAAGGTGCGTCTTGTTTCTGTTGCAACAGACAGCTTCAAGACCGGCAGAATAACGGTTTCCATGGCGTTGCCTATGGATGAAAAAATGGCGTCAAATTCGTTGCTGATATATCTTCTTAAGCGTTCCTGCAAGGAGTATCCCGATTTTTCTCTCCTTAACGGCAAACTTGATGAGCTTTACGGTGCAAGCCTTTCGGCAGGCGTTGCAAAGTCGGGTGAAGCGCAGGTGCTTTCGATTTCGCTTACCTGCCTCGATGACCGCTTTGCATTGACTGATGAGAGTATCACCGAGCAGTGCGCAGAGCTTCTTGCAAGCATGATTTTTAATCCGAATTGCAAGAGCGGAAGCTTCGGCGCGGATAATCTCAATGCAGAGAAAAGACTGCTCATTCAGCGCATTGAAGATGAGCTTAACGACAAACGCACCTATGCATTCAATAAGTGCATTGAATATATGTGCTCAAATGAAGCGTTCGGCAAATCAAAATACGGAACAATCGAGGAAATCCGAAATGTAAAAATGGCTGATGTATATTCAGCGTGGAAGAATCTTCTTGAAACAGCCGTGTTCCAGATAACAGTTGTCGGCGGTGATGCCGATAAAGTTGCCGAAATCTTCACAAAGAGATTTGCAAAGATTGAGAGAAATCCCGTTGTGCCCTCAACCGTATTCATTCTCAGGGGCAGACACTTCAACAGATATGAA
Source organism: Acutalibacteraceae bacterium (assembly GCA_045590575.1). Classification (GTDB taxonomy): domain Bacteria; phylum Bacillota; class Clostridia; order Oscillospirales; family Acutalibacteraceae; genus CAG-177. The sequence goes on from JAZNRG010000013.1 coordinate 6,104, forward strand.
GAAACGTATCCCGTCAATCAGGGCAAGCTCGTAATCGGCTTCAGAGCAGGTATGCAGAACAGTCGTGATAACATTGCCGCAATAACTGTTATGAACGATATTTTCGGCTTAGGCACTTATTCAAAGCTGTTTATGAATGTCCGTGAGAAGCTCAGCCTTGCATATTATTGCTGGTCAAAACTTATTGCTCATAAGGGCCTTGTGCTGGTTGAGGGCGGAATCGATACAGATAAAGAGAAAAAAGTTTCGGCAGAAATCCTTGCTCAGCTTTCAGACCTGCGGAACGGCAGAACCGATCCCGAAGTGCTTGAATCCTCAAAGCGTTCGCTCAAAGAACGTTTCGCGTTCACAACCCCCGAAAGCATCTGCTATTGGTATGCTTCGCAGATTCTTGAAGAAGAAATCAGAACTCCCGAAAAAACGGTTGAGGATATTGAAGGCGTCACAATGGAGCAGGTTTGCGAAGCGGCAAATAAGCTCTCGATAGACACTATATTTATGCTCAAGGCTCAGGAAGAGGAGGTTGCGGAAGATGAAAATTAAACAGCTTACCAACGAAAAACTCGGCGAAACCGTTTTTTGCGCAGAGCATTCCTCCGGCCTTGAAATCCGTGTTCTTCCCAAGAAGGGCTATACTTCCGCATATGCTGTTTTCGGCGTTAAATACGGTTCGATAGATACCTTTGTTCAGAATGATAACGGCGAATTTGAAACAATCCCCGAGGGCACCGCTCATTTTCTTGAACACAAGCTTTTTGAGAGCGAAGACCTCAATGCTTTTGAAAGATTTGCAAAAACGGGTGCAAGCGCAAATGCTTACACCAGCTTTGAAAAGACTGCTTATCTTTTTAAAGGCTCGGAGAATATCGGCGAATCGCTCGAAATTCTTCTTGACTTTGTTCAGAATCCCTATTTTACTCAGCAGACAGTTGAGAAAGAGCAGGGCATTATCGGTCAGGAAATCAGAATGTATCAGGATTTGCCCGACTGGCAGGTTATGTTTAATCTGCTTAAAGCCCTCTATGAAAAATGTCCCGTTCGCATCGATATTGCAGGCACTCAGGAATCAATTGCCAAAATCGATGCCGACCTTCTTTACAGACTCTATAAGAACTTCTACAACCCTGCAAATATGGTTCTCAGTGTTGTCGGCGCAATAGAGCCGCAGGAAGTATTTGATATAGTTGACCGTTGCATCAAACCCGCCGACCGTAAGGTTATTGAGAGAAAATTCGAAAAAGAAAGTGCAAAACCGGTCAGAAACCACATTGAAGAAAAGCTTTCTGTTGCCTGCAAGCAGTTCCTCCTCGGCTTCAAAGAGGATATTCAGGAGCCTCTTATCAGCCTTGAAGAAGAAATTGCATCTCAGATTGTGCTTGAAGTATTAACGGGCAAATCTTCTCCTCTGTTTAAAAAGCTGCTTGATGAGGAGCTTATCGATATGAGCTTCGGCTCCGAGCTTTTCAACGGCTTCGGTTTCTCCTGTGTTATGATGGGAGGCACAAGCTCAGACCCCGAAGAAACCGCAAAAATCCTTTGCGATGAAATTGTCCGTCAGCAGAAGGAGGGTATTGACCCTGCCGCTTTTGAGAGGGCAAAACGCAAGTTCTACGGCAGATATGTTATGAGCTATAACGATATCGACGATATCGCAAATCTTATGATGAATCTTCATTTCAACGGATATGAGCCTTTTGCGGAGCTTGAGGCCTGCAAAAGCGTAACGGTTGAAAAAGCTCAGGCAAGGCTTTCAAAACTGAATCCCGATGCCGCAGCTCTTTCTGTAATCAGTCCCGTTTAAAAAGGAGTTTTACCCGTGAAGAAAAAGATACCTCTTCGCCAAAGGGCATGGTATAAACTTGATAATGCCGCTACGATTTTTCCGGGGCAGGACACCTCGTCGTGGTCCAATGTTTTCCGCCTTTCCGTAACGCTCAAAGAAAAGGTTGACCCCAAAATTCTTGAAAAGGCACTCGAAAGGATTATGCCCCGATTTCCAGGCTTTGATGTGCGTATGCGCACGGGCTTTTTCTGGCATTATTTTGAGAAGAATCCATACGGCAGACCTCCCGTTATGCCGGATATAGCCAATATCTGCCAGCGGTTCCGTTTCAAGGAAAACAACGGATATCTTTTTAAAGTTTATTATTATGAAAACAGTTTTTCGGTTGAATTCTACCATGCGCTTACCGACGGCTACGGTGCATCGAGATTCTTTATGACGCTCACTGCGGAATATCTGCGGCTTACGGGCAAGGATATTCCGAGCGGTGAAGCTGTTTTTGATATCAACGAAAAGCCGAATGAAAAAGAGCTTGAGGATTCATATGCCAAAAACTGCAATTCAAAAGCGAAGGCAAAAAGAGTTCAGAAATTTACATACCGTTTCAAGGGCAAACGCCTGCCGAAGCATTTTCTCAATGTAACAACGGGTTATATGTCGGTTGACGATGTCAAGGCAAAGGCGGCAGAGCATGGAGTAACCGTTACCGAATATCTTTCGGGTGTCCTGCTTTGGGTAATGTATAACCTGCAGAAAGCAGAGCCGCGCAACAAAGAAAAACACGTCGGCATTCAGATTCCCGTTAATGCAAGACCGTTTTTCGGCAGCGAAACGCTTCGCAATTTTATGCTTTGCTATTCTTTCCAGATAGACCCCAAAAGAGGAGAATATACTCTTCCCGAAATCATCAGGCTTCTTTCGCTTTATCTTCGTTATATCAATAACGAAAAGGAACTCAGGTCTATGATGAAGGGCAACATAGGTATCGAAAAGAATCCGCTTATGAGAGTGGTACCGAGATTTCTTAAGAATTTCGGTATTAATATGGTTTTTAAAATCACGGGCGAAAAGGCAACAAGCTGCCTTGTAACAAATGTTGGTGTTATAAAAACTCCGAAAGAAATGGAAGAGCATATTGAAAAACTTGTGCTTATCACGGGCCCTGCGATGATCAACGGAGCAAGATGCGGAGTTCTTTCTTATAACGGAAAACTTGCGTTTTGCATTTCCAATATTTATGTGAGCACTATCATTCAGAGAGAGTTTTTCAGAACACTCGTAAAACTCGGAATACCCGTTAAAATAGAAAGCAACAAGAGTGCTATTATGGGAGGCGAAAACTGATGTCATACTGTGTAAACTGCGGCGTTGAGCTTGAACAAAGCTGCAAGGAATGTCCGCTTTGCGACACTCCGGTTATCAATCCGCGAGATTATATGAAGCAACCCGAAAAGCCTGCATTTTCAGAACTTATCAAAATTCCGAAGTCTACCCAAAAAAGATTTCTCGTTTTTGTGATATCGATGGTTTTGCTTATACCGAACATAGTTCTTGCCGTGCTCGACATTGCTTTCTGGAACAGCGGCGTATCTGCCTATATTTTCGGAGCAACAATAACCTTATGGGTCTGGACTTTGTTCCCGATGCTCTGGAAAAAGCCGTTGCCACTCATTTTTTTGCAGATAGATGCAATTGCTCTGATAGCTTATCTTAACCTTTTCAGGCTTGCTAACAACACTTCACGTTGGTTTGAGAGTGTTGCGATGCCTATAGTTATTGCTCTTTGGGCGGTAGCCGCAATATTTATTCTCTGGTACAGAAAACCCAAGAGAAAAACCTACACGGCAATTGCCGTGACGGTTGCTGTTAACGTTATCAGCTATGTGGTTGAAATCTGTATCAATATGTTCCTCAGCGGCAAACTTCAGATAGGTATTTCCGTTGCGGTAACAGCCTGCAGCATTCCGCTTATCATTTTCTTTATTGCTATGATAAAGAGCAAAAAGCTCAATGCATGGGCAAGCAGAAAATTCTTTATGTAAAAAGAAAGGAAGATTAAAATGGTACCCTATATTATTCTCGGCATTGTTGTTCTTGCGATTGTTGTAACAACGATAAGAGCAATTTTCTTTGTGCCCAAGAAAAAGGATTACGGCGAATTGTCAGAGGAGAAAGTTGATGCCAGAAGATGTCAGGAGCATCTTTCAAAAGCAATCTCAATCCCAACAATCAGCTATCCGGACAAAGCGGATATTGATTTTTCACAGTTTGATAAATTCCACGCATTCCTTGAAGAAGCATTCCCGATGATTCATAAGAATCTTGAAAAGGAAGTCATTCAGGAAGCGAGCCTTATTTACCGTTGGAAGGGCACAAGAAGTGACCTTGAACCCATTGCACTCCTTGCTCATCAGGATGTTGTTCCCGTTTCGGAAGGCACGGAGCAGGATTGGGAGCATGCTCCATTCAGCGGAGATAATGACGGCGAATTCATCTGGGGCAGAGGCGCTCTTGATATGAAGAATCATCTTATCGCGGTTATGGATGCCGTTGAAACTCTTCTTGAAGAAGGCTTTCAGCCTGAAAGAGATGTTTATCTTCTTTTCGGTCAGGACGAAGAGGTTGTTGCATCCGAAAACGGCGGTGCAAAGAGCATTATGCAGACCCTCAAGGACAGAGGAATTCATCTTGACTGCGTTCTCGACGAAGGCGGCGCAATCATTCCCATTAATGTCAAAGGCATTCTCAACAATAAAGAGCTTGTCGGTATAGGCATTGCCGAAAAGGGTTATACCGATTTCGAAATCACAGTTAACGCAAAGGGCGGTCATTCCTCACAGCCTCCCGTGCATTCGGGTCTCGGCGAGCTCGCAAATGTTATCAGAGACCTTGAAAACAATCAGTTCAAGGCAGAACTTCTTCCTTTCGTAAAGGAGCTTTTCTCCAACATCGGCAGAAGCTGTACTTATCCCGCAAGGCTCATTATGTGCAACCTTAAACTTTTCCACCCCTTGCTTAAGTTTGTTATGAAGAAGATTCCCTTTGCGGCTTGCCTTATCAGAACAACAACTGCCGTTACCATGGCTCAGGGCAGCCCTGCGGCAAACGTTCTTCCTCAGAAAGCAAGCGTAACCGTTAACTTCAGACAGATGCCCGGCGTAACCGTAAAGGATGTTGAAAACCATATACGTAAGGTCTGCAGGAACAAGGATATCGAAGTTAAGGTGCTTAAGGCAAAGGAAGCATCGAAGTTCTCACCCACAGATTCAAGAGCATTCAGAATCATTGAAGAAATCTGCGTTCAGGGTAATAAGGACAGCATTGTTGCTCCCTATCTTGTTAT
>JAZNRG010000014.1:0-6349 GCA_045590575.1 Acutalibacteraceae bacterium
CGCTTGGCCTCCGACTTGAGCACCGTGATTAACGCCGCAAGAAGCAGAATTATCCTTTTCATTTCTTCTTTACCTTTTCCTTAGCCTTTTCTTCTTCGGGCTCGCCAAGCTCAACAAGATAGAATGCAAGAGTCCATACTATTATACCCACAAAGAGGAATATAATCGCATTGTGGAAGCCTGCAAATCCGAGGTAGTCAACAACAATTATTTCGCCGAGCAGGGAAACAATCCAGTTTGATGTGAAAAGCTCGACAACATTGATGGTGCCGTCCATGAAGAGTGCTGCAACGGAGTTGAAAACGGCTGTCATGGAGATTGTTGACGCAATGCCGATACCGCCGGCAACGAGCAGGGGAATACGCTTGTTGCTGAAAATTGACCATATAAAGATAAACAGAGCCGCAACAAGAGCAACGCCGAAAAGAACAACAACCGCGATGAGCTTTGCCTTATAGGGTTCAAGCGCTTCGGGGAAAACAAATCCGCCGCCCGAGAAAATGAGGTTGTGCCACATTTCTTCCTTGCCTGTTATAACGTCGATGATGAATTTGATGGTGATTGTTTCTTCAAGACCGGCTTCGAAAAGAGTTGTTGAAACTCTGAAGAGAATGAACTCAAGAAAAACAACCGCAGGAAAAACCGCCGCCGCAAGCAGGGCATTTACGATACGAAAAACATATTTCATTTGAAAAATCCTTTCTTATTTCCAGGATGATTTGAGGTCAACCGTTCTGTTGAAAACAAGCTTGTCTTCGGTTGAATTCTTATCAACGCAGAAGTATCCGTGACGCATGAACTGGAATGTGTCACCTGCTTTTACATCTTTGAGACCGCCGTCAACAAGGCAGTTTTCGATTATTTCAAGTGAATTGGGGTTGAGGTGATTGAGGTAATTCTCCTTGCCGTCAGCAAAGGGATTTTCAGCAGCGAAAAGACGGTCGTAAAGACGGATTTCGCAGGGCACTGCATCGGATGCGCTTACCCAGTGGATTGTTCCCTTGACTTTTCTGCCGTCGGGAGCGTCGCCGCCTCTGGTTTCGGGGTCATAGGTGCAGTGTACGCAGGTTACGTTGCCGTTTTCGTCGGTTTCCCAGCTGTTGCAGGTTACGAGATATGCACCCTTGAGACGCACTTCGTTGCCAGGGAAAAGTCTGAAATACTTCTTGGGAGGCTCAATCATGAAGTCCTCACGCTCAACGAAAATTTCCTTTGAGAAATTAACGGTTCTGTTGCCGAGTTCGGGCTTGAGAGGATTGATTTCAACCTCGAGTGCCTCTGTCTGACCGTCGGGATAGTTATCGATAACAACCTTGAGGGGTCTGATAACAGCCATTGTTCTGGGTGCGTTTTCGTTGAGGTTATCTCTTACGCAAGCCTCGATGAGACCGTAGTCAACAACGCTGTCTGCCTTTGACACGCCGATACGGTTGATGAATTCACGCACCGCTGCCGAGGGATAGCCTCTTCTTCTCATGCCGCAGAGGGTAATCATTCTGGGGTCATCCCAGCCGTCAACGATACCCTTCTGAACCATTTCAAGATTGTATCTCTTGCTGGTTACGCAGTAGTTGAGGTTAAGACGGGCAAACTCAATCTGTCTGGGAGGCTCTTCAAAACCGATTTCGTTGATGAACCAGTCATAAAGAGGTCTGTGGTTTTCAAATTCAAGAGAGCAGAGCGAATAGGTAACGTTTTCTCTTGCATCCGAAAGAGGATGAGCAAAGTCATACATGGGATAAACGCACCATTTGTCGCCTGTCTGATGATGGGTAACGTGAGCAATTCTGTAGATAACGGGGTCGCGCATATTGATGTTGGGAGATGCCATATCAATCTTTGCACGCAGAGTCTTTTCACCGTTTGCAAATTCGCCCTTGGTCATTCTTTCAAAGAGGTCAAGGTTTTCTTCAACCGAACGGTCGCGGTAGGGGCTGTTCTTGCCGGGTTCGGTAAGAGTACCTCTGTATTCTCTGATTTCATCGGCGGTAAGGTCACAGACATATGCCTTGCCGTTCTTGATGAGCTTTATTGCACATTCATAAATGTAATCAAAATAGCTTGATGCATAATAAACATCGTTCCACTTGAAGCCGAGCCATTCGATATCCTCTTTGATTGCGTCAACGTACTCAACGTCCTCCTTTGAGGGGTTGGTGTCGTCCAGACGGAGGTTGCAGATGCCGCCGTATTTTTCGGCTGTTGCAAAGTCGATTGTGATAGCCTTTGCGTGACCTATATGGAGATAGCCGTTGGGTTCGGGCGGGAAACGGGTCTGCACTCTGGTGTTGACTCCGTTTGCAAGGTCCTCGTCAATAAAATCATATATAAAATTTGAGCTTACGTTCATTTCGTCCATAGTAATATATCCTTTCTGTGTTCGCTTTGTAGGGGACGGCGTCCTCGACGTCCCGAATGCACCTCGGTGCACAAGCGTTTTCAGCGTTGCCGTCACAAAGCTTCTTTTAGATTCCGTTAAACCGTAACGGATTTTTTCAATAACAAACATATAACATCTGTTTTTTTTTGCAGCCCTACGGTCTGCCCGGGTCGTCGGGTCGCCGACCCCTACACAGATATGTTATGAAAGGTTGTCAATCGCTTTTGCAATTCTCGCCTTTATCTCATCCTCGCCGAGAAGCTGCATAATCGAATAAAGGTCGGGAGTGTTTTTGCGTGAGGTAAGAGCGATTCTGATAACGGTTGAGATATCGCCCACGTGACCCTTGAATGCCTCGGAATTCTTCTTGAATTCCTTGACGTTGGGCGTAAAGCCGAGAGGCTCGCACATCTCCTTGATTTTTGCAAACCAGGTATCCTTATCGTCTGCAAGCGAGAATGTTTCCGCATATTTCGAAAGGATTGCTGCGGCATCTTCGCTTGAAATGTTTTCGGGCATTGTATAATCGGGAGTATAAAGAGCGTTGTAAAGATATGAAACGTAATCCTTGACTTCGTTCCACTTTGCGATATCCTTACGGGGCTTGGGATTCTCTCTGTCGATGTTAACAACAGCCTTTGAGAATTCGGGGTCTGCGGTGAAGATGTTATAGAATTCTTCGTCATAAACCTTTGCCCATTCGCAAACGTTATCATAAACCTGCTCGGCGGTCATAACCGAAATAACGTTTTTGCTTACGTCATTGAGCTTAATGAGATCGAAGAGGCATCCGCTTGCGCTCATCTTTTTGAGGTTGAAGGGGAATTCCGAAATGGGAGCCTTCGGATTTGCTCTGCGCCAATCTTCAAAGTTGGAGTTGAGCAAGGTGAGAAGATATTCAAGCACGCTCTCCTTGGGGAAGCCCTGCTCAAAGAAGTAGCTGACAGCTGCTTCGGGGTCTTTTCTCTTTGAAAGCTTACGCTTATCGCCTGTTTCCTCGTCAATCTTCATAACCTGGGGAGTATGGGCAAACTTGGGAGGCTTGTAACCGCAGACACGGAAAAGCTCGATGTGTTTGGGCACGGATGAAATCCATTCTTCGCCTCGGATAACGTGGGTTGTTCTCATAAAATGGTCGTCACAGGCATGTGCAAAATGATAAGTGGGAATGCCGTCGGACTTGAGAAGCACTTCATCGATTATGTTTTCGGGCATTTCAATCTTGCCTCGTATAACATCGTCAAACATTATTTTCTTATCTTCGCTGCCTGCCGAACGAAGGCGGAGAACCCAGGGCTTGCCCTCTGCAATGTTCTTCTCGATTTCTTCATAAGAAAGGTCTCGGCACTTTGCCCACTTGCCGAAGTAACCCCAGATAAGTGCATCGCCTTTGGTCTGCTCCTCACGAAGAGCTGTAAGCTCGTCCGCCGTGCAGAAGCAGGGATATGCAACGCCTTTTTCAACAAGGCTCTTTGCGATTGTCTGATAAATCTCGGCTCTCTTGCTCTGAGTGTAGGGACCGTATTCACCCTTCTCGGTGCCGAAGCCTGTCACGCCCTCGGTGAATTCAACGCCGAAATAGTCAAAACCGTTGACGATAGCGGAAACGCCGTCGTCGATTTCACGCTTTTTATCGGTATCTTCGATTCTGAGGAAGGATACGCCGTTTGTTGTTTGGGCGGTAAGCACGTCAACAAGCGCACTGAAAAGACCGCCGATATGCAGATAACCCGTAGGTGAAGGAGCAAATCTTGTTACTCTTGCGCCATCGGGAAGATTTCTCTCGGGATACATTTCTTCGTAGTATTCGGGAGTTTTGTCTATCTGCGGAAACAGAAGCTCCGCCAGCTTTTTATTATCCAATAATATGCACTCCTATTATAATAATTTTAATTATACCCTATTATTATTACAGAAAATGTCGCAAGTATCAAGAGAAATTTTCAAAAAACTGCCTTTCTTCTCATCTTTTTTTCGATTTGATTGTCTGACAGAATAATATTGATTGTTTTTGCCAAAAATACGGGTGAAATAAGTAAGTGAAAAGCAAATAATGAACAGTGAAAAGCTATGGGCAAGAGCTGTACGCACTTTATAATAATGGGTACGGGTGAAACCCGTCATTAATTTTTCATTCTTCATTCTTCATTTTTCACTTGAATCGAGGTTAATTATGAAAAGAAAGTTTAAAAAATCACCCAATATCTATCTCGCACTGTTTGTGTGCTTGGTTGCGGTAGGTCTTGCAGGTGTTGCCGCACTGCGCGATAACGGTGCCGGCACTCTTGAACCCGAAGAATTTACCAGAATCCGGATTGAATGGAGCGAAATGCCGACCGAAGAACCGCTGACAAACGAGGTAAACATCCGTGTAAGCGGTGTTGAAGACGAAAGAACGCTCACAACCACCGTTCCGATTGAGAAAAACAAGCCGTTTTCGGGAGATTTTGCCCTGCCTATGGGCACGGATATAATCAAGGATTACAGCAACGGAGAAATGGTGATTTCCAAAACGATGGGCGACTGGAGAGTGCACAACGGCGTTGACTTTTCCGGCAGTGCGGGCAACGACGTAAAAGCGGTTGCAGACGGCGTTGTAACAAAGGTTTATGACGACAGCTTCTGGGGCACGGTTGTTGAGATTGACCATGGCAACGGAATGACGGCAAGATACTGCGGGCTCAAAAACGGCAGCGTTGTGAAGGAAGGAAGCGCAGTTGAAAAGCAGGAAAAAATCGGCTCGTTGGGTCATATTCCCGTTGAAATCAGCGAGGAGGACCATCTTCACCTCGAAATCCTCATCGACGGCGAAAATGTTGACCCCCTTAAGGCTCTTAACAAAGTAAGTTCTGCGGAATAAAAACGGGTGTGGGCAACGCCCACCCTTAATGCGCCGCAGGTGTATATCGCTTTTGTCGAAGACAAAAATATCACATTGCGAAGCAATATATCACCCGTTCCCGCGGAACGGATATCACGTTCCGCAGGAATATATGATGGCGGCTGCATTCGTCATCCGGCTCCCCAAGGGTATTACAGAATACCACCGCCTGACACAGCCGCCTTGTTTTCTGAGGGGAATTTCACAAACACCGATAATTGATATTTCGGCTTCCTCTGATGAGGAAGCTGTCCGAAGGACTGAAGGAGAGATGATTTTGCTTAACAGTAAAACTCTTTGTTCTCTTGCTTTTTCTCTCCCTCCGTCTTTTGCTTGGCAAAATCCACCTCCCTCATCAGAGGGAGGCAATAATCACCGTTGTTTTTCTATGCAAAACTCCCTCAATTCAGTTTATGCCGCTGCCTTAAATTCGGGCATAAAATAAATTTCAAAAAAGTCTTTACAATTTGAAAACGTTGTGATATAATTCGATTTGCACATGCCCGCTTCTCGGGTTGCGGAGTAAACCTCAACGAGGTGATCACCTGCCGCATTCTGGGTTCCGTGGCAAATAAATTAATGAGGTGAAAGAAAATGACACAGGCAGAAAAGACCGCAATCATGCAGGAATATGCTCTTCACGAGGGCGACACAGGTTCTCCCGAAGTTCAGATCGCTGTTCTCACAAAGAGAATCAACGACCTTACCGAGCATCTCAAGATTCACAAGAAGGATCATCACTCAAGAAGAGGTCTTCTTATGATGGTTGGTCACAGAAGAAACCTTCTTGCATACCTTCAGAAGGTTGACATTGAGCGTTACCGTTCAATCATCGCAAGACTTGGTATCCGTAAATAATTTGTCTATAAACGGGGCAGGAACCTCAATTCTTGCCTGCTTTGTTGCGTTTTATAAGGTAAAAAATTAACCTGTTAAAACGCTAATCAGGTACAGCTTTAAAGCGCATCTTTCAGGCGGCTGTTTCCCCCGGTTTTAGCGGTAAATCGAAAGTTCGAAATCAGATGGTATCCAATGTAGGGGAGGGCGACCCCGACCTCCCGGGCAGACCGCAGGTCTGCAATTATTGT
>JAZNRG010000015.1:0-26205 GCA_045590575.1 Acutalibacteraceae bacterium
TTCCCCAGCCAATAGCCTTGTCGAAAGACAATGGTTTTCTTTTTTTGTTTTCTTGTTGCAAATTTGTGATTTTTGAATTATAATATTAAGAAATAAAAATGAAAAACCGAATATCGGAGGAAAGAAAAATGGCAAAAATAATTTCAATTCCCCTGGCAATCATCCTGTCAATCATTTCGCTCTTTACCCCGCTTGAAGAAAAACCCGTAAAAGATGATTGGAACACCAACTACCCTTATGTCTTTGTGCACGGACTTATGGGTTGGGGAAGCTACGATTTCTATTATGACCTGATGCCCTACTGGGGAATGTTCAACGGTGACTTACTCGGTTATCTCAACAGGCTCGGATATGACTGCTGCTCAGCATCTGTTGCCCCGAACAGCAGTGCGTGGGACAGAGCCTGCGAGCTTTACGCTCAGCTCACTGGTACTGTTGTTGACTACGGCAAGGAACACAGCGAACGCTGCGGTCACGAGAGATACGGTGAGGATTTCGGCGGTAAGGCACTCATTGAAAATTGGGATGCAAAAAACAAAATCAACCTTCTCGGCCACTCGTTCGGCGGTGCAACTATAAGAGTTTTTGCTTCGCTTATGGCAGAAGGCAGCGAAGCGGAAATGGAAGCAACCGCAGAAAACGATATTTCGCCTTTCTTCACAGGCGAAAAAGCCGACTGGATTTATTCGATGACAGCTCTTGCCGCTCCTCATAACGGTACTACCGCTTACGGGTTCAAAGATGATTATCCCGAAAACGCAGACACCGCCGCCTACGATATGTTCATAGACCACGCCCTGGAGCTTAACAAAACCATTGTTACCGACAAGGATACATATTACTTCTCAATCCCCTGCTCCGCAACCGAAAAGAATGAAAACGGCACATACTCTCCCGATAAAAAGAAAATGGAAATTCTTTTTGTAAGCAGTTCGGAAGAAATGGGTAAACTTACAGGCACAACCACGGGCGGATATGTCATTGACGAAAGCTGGCTCGAAAACGACGGTCTTGTTAATACAAACTCAGCCGCCGCACCGTCAAGCGCACCCTCAAAACAGTATGAAGAAGGCAACGTTGTGAAGGGAACATGGCAGATTATGCCCGTTTATGAGGGCGACCATATGTCACTTCAAGGCGGCCTGCTCAAACCAAACAGCGATGTCAGACGACTTTACATTGAGCACCTCGATATGATAAATCGTCTTGGATAAGGAGTAAAAATGAAAGAAATATTTTTTTCGAATATTCCCGCAGGCATTGCGGTTATCGGTCTTGTGCTTTACTTCTTCGGTATGGCAATCGTGTTTATCATAAATCCCATCAAGAATGCCGAGAGTTTTGCTGTAAAACCCGTTGACAACGCAGGCAAAACCGAAATTCGCGTTTACTACGGCGGTATTTCATTTGCACTCGGCGCATTTCTGCTATATCTGACCATCGCTTTGAAAACTCCCGTTTATTCACTCGTGGGCGGTCTTTTCTTCGCAACAACCGTGCTTGTGACAAGAACAATATTCCTCTGCGTTGATAAAGGCTGGAAATGCCCCTACACAAAGCTCGCAATACCCGCTGAATCTGCATTTGTTATTGCGCTTTGGGTTTGCTTCTATCTTTCAAAAACATTATATTAAAAAACAAAGGCTGTCTCACCAAACCGTGAGGCAGCCTTTCTTTATGCCGTTATGAAATTCATTGCGAGCGCACCGATTACTCCCGGCAGTCCGAGAAGACTGAATGCCGCAAGGCTGTACCAGTTAACAGAAAGCGTAACTCCCGTTATCATTCCGAGAAGATTTACGGCAAATGCGGACGCAAGACCCTGAAATGCCGATACAAGAAAGCATCTGCCGCCCTTCTCGCTCTTTATCATCCACCAGAGCACAAATACTGCACAGATAACAGCCGACACAATAAAATATGCGTTCATCAGATAACCTCTCTTTCGTAGAGCGAAATTTCTCTGCACTCCAGTCCGCATTCCTTTGCTTGCTTTATAAGATATCTGTAAAGAGCTTTCAAGGACTGAATTTCATATATAATCGAATCCAGCAAATCCTCGTTGCACTCGTTTTCAAATCGGTTGTATGCCGTGCGCAGCTTCTGAGAGGTGTCTCTTATCTGCATCAGCAGGCTGTCATTATCGGGCGGAATAGGTTTCCTTATCTTTTCATAGTAAAAAATCTTTGCAGAATTTAAAATTTTTTCCATATTTTCTGTCCTCCCGTAAATATTCTATGGAAATTGTTGGACAAATATGATAGAATGATACAGAATAGATTTAATTTTCAATCGGAGGAATAATTTTATGAAAATATATCCTATGAAACTGCTTCCCTTTGTTTCCGAAACCATCTGGGGCGGCAAAAAACTTATTGAAGAATACGGCGTTAAAACAGAAAAGAAGAATGCCGCCGAAGGCTGGATGCTCTCCTGCCACGAGGCGGGCTCAAGCTCAGTTGAAAACGGCGAATTTGCAGGTCTTTCATTTGCCGATGTTGTTAAAAACAATCCCGTTCTCTGCGGAAAGAATGCAGAGAAATTTGATGATTTCCCCATTCTAATCAAGTTCATCGATGCAAGAGATGACCTCTCCGTTCAGGTTCATCCCACCAAGGAATACTGCGAGCTTACGGGCAAGGGTCAGAGCAAAACCGAATGCTGGTATATCATCGACTGCGATAAGGATGCAGGGCTTATTCTCGGATTCAAGGATAAGATTACTCCCGAGCAGTTCAAGCAGGCTATCGAAAACGGCAATCTGACCGATTATGTTGATAAAGTTCCGGTTAAGAAAGGCGACTTCTTCTTCATTGAATCAGGCACAATGCACGCAATCTGCAAGGGCATTCTTCTTGCTGAGGTTCAGGAAAGTTCAAACACTACCTACAGAATCTACGACTACAACCGTGTCGGAAACGACGGCAAGCCCAGAGAGCTCCACGTTGCAGACGGCGTTGCGGTCACAAAGCTCGAAAAATATACTCAGCCCGATTTTTCAAATCCCGAGCTTGATACAGACGAGAGAAAGCTTCTCGCAGACTGCCCCCTCTTTAAGGTATGGAAGCTCGACACAAAGGCTGAGTTCATTGGTAATGCAAACGAAAGCTCCTTTGTTTCTCTGCTGATTATGGCAGGCGAAGGCAGTCTTGAAGCCTGCGGAGAAACCCTAAATCTCAAGAAGGGCGACAGCATATTTATTCCTGCAAATTCAGGCGAATACAAGCTCAGCGGAGCTTTTGAAATAATTGAAACGAGAATTTAAATGGCTATAGTCAGTATTCAGAATTTAAAAGTTGATTTCGGCGGCAAGGTGCTGTTTGAGAATGTTTCGTTTGACGTCAACTCCGGTGATTTCGTTGGACTCATCGGCGCAAACGGAACGGGTAAAACCACGCTTTTCAAGGTTATCCGAGGCGAAATTGAGCCCACGGAAGGCGGAGCATTCATTTCAAAAACAACAAAGGTAGGTTATCTTGAACAGCACGCCTGCCAAGGTTCGGTGCGCACGGTTTACAATGAAGCTCTCAGCATCTTTGAACCGCTTATGAAAATAGAGAACGAGCTTGAAGAAATTGCCGTTGCAATTGATGCACAGATAGGCAACCGTGACGAGCTTATCGAAAGGCAGAATACCCTTCACGAAAAGTTTCAGGAGCAAGGCGGTCTGACCTATAAAAGCCGCACCCGTGCCGCACTCATAGGTCTGGGATTTTCCGAAAATGATTTTACCCTCACCTGCGATAAGCTCAGCGGCGGTCAACGCTCGAAGCTGAGTATGTGTAAACTTCTTCTCAGCGGCTCGGATGTGCTTCTTCTTGACGAGCCTACCAACCATCTCGACATTGCAGGCACGGAATGGCTTGAAGAATTCCTTTCGGATTTCAGAGGCACGGTTATCGTTATCTCCCACGACCGTTATTTTCTCGACAGAGTAACCAACAAAACGGTTGAGCTTTCCCACGGAAAATGCCATTGGTCAAAGGGCAATTACTCTGCATATCTCAGGCTCAAAGAAGAACGTCTTGAAAGTGAAAGACGTGCATATGAAAACCTTCTTGATGAAATCAAGCATATTGAAGGCATCATCGAACAGCAGCGTTCGTTTGCAAGAGAACGAAATTTCATAACCGCCGAAAGCAAACGAAAGATGCTCGAAAAGAAAAAGGCGGAGCTTGTTGTACCCGACCCTCCCCTCTCAAAAATGCGTATGAAATTCACTCCTACCTGTGAAACGGGCAACGACGTGCTGACTGTCAGCGGTCTTTCGAAAGCATTTGATTCAAAACTTCTCTTCAACAATGCCGATATGCAGGTTTTCAAGAATGACAGAGTGTTTATGCTCGGCACAAACGGCTGCGGCAAAACCACTCTTCTCAGAATTCTCACCCGTCAGCAATCCGCAGATGCAGGCAGCTTTGCATTCGGTGCAAACGTTAAGGTCGGCTACTTTGACCAGAGCCTTGAAAGTCTCCACGGTGGCAAAACGGTTATTGACGAAATCTGGGATGAGCACCGACTTTTCACCGAAACCAAGGTCAGAAGCTATCTTGCACTTTTCCTTTTCAGAGGTGACGATGTTTTCAAGAATGTTGATAACCTCAGCGGCGGCGAAAAAGCCAAGCTCTGCCTTCTGAAGCTTATGCTTTCGGGCGCAAACGTGCTTTTGCTTGACGAACCTACAAACCACCTTGATATTCCGTCAAGAGAGGTGCTCGAGGCTGCTCTTGAGGATTTTGACGGCACAATCATCTGCGTATCGCACGACAGATATTTTATAAATAAGCTCTCAACCAAAATTTACAGAATGACTGAAAACGGCTTTGATAAATTCGACGGCGACTATAACGATTACACTCAGGTTGCCCTTGCGGTTGCCAAAGAAAAGCCGAAGAAAGCAGAAAACAAGGTTAATCTTTATAAGCTCCGCAAAGAGCGTGACAGCGAGATGAACCGCCTCAAAGGTAAAATAAAGAGGCTTGAAGAAGAAATCGATGCTCTTGATTCCGAAATATCGGAGCTTAACGGAATTTTATCTTCTCCCGAAACCTCTGCCGACTATGAAAAAATAATTGAATTCACAAATAAACTTGAAGAATCCACCGAAAAGCAGCTTCTTCTTATGGATGAATGGGAAGCCTGCAATTCAAGATTCAATGAACTGAGTGAAACGGAGATATAATTATGACTCACGAACAGATTTTCAAAAATGCACTTTGGATTGAACTCACCGGCTGCGATGCTCCCCTTTTCAGAAAAAGCTTCAATGCCGTCAAAGGTGAAAAAGCAGAAATAACCATTTGCGGTCTCGGATTCTTCAAGCTGTTCATCAACGGCAAAAAGGTCAGCGAGGACTTGCTCGTTCCCAACGCAACCTGCTACAATGAGCGTGACCTTCATAAACTCACTTTCAAGCTCGACGACGAGCTTTCTTACAGAATTTACTGTATGAAGTACGATGTTTCCGATTATCTTGCAGACGGCGAAAACACCCTTGCTGTTATGGTCGGCAACGGTTACTACAATCAGAAAGAGCGTATGGCGGAGGGCGATGTTACCTTCGGCACTCCGAAGCTCTGCTATATCCTCGAAAAAGAAAGCGGAAACGTTATAAGCGATAAGTCAACCCTTTCACACAAAGGATTCGTAACAAACAACAATCTTTATAACGGCGAAAAGCACGATTATACTCTCTACCCCGTCGGATGGGATGTCAACGGCGAATGCGACGGCTTTGAAGAAAGCACGGTTATTCCCGCACCCGAAAGCGAATTCTTTATTCAGTTTTCACCCGCCGATAAGGCAGTGCGTACTCTTCAGCCTGTTCTCCTTAAGGACGAGGGTGAATCTAAGCTCTACGAAGTGAGCGAAAACACGGTTGGTTATGCCGTTCTTAAGTGCAAAGAAAAAGGAAAGAAAATCAGAATCAACTATGCTGAGGAACTTTATGAAACCCGCGAATGGTACGGAATGCAGTTTGCTGACGGCTATCAGGAGGAGGAATTCATAACCGACGGCACAGACCGTGAATATATCCCCCATTTCACCTGGCACGGCTTCAGATATTTCAG
Source organism: Acutalibacteraceae bacterium (assembly GCA_045590575.1). GTDB lineage: Bacteria > Bacillota > Clostridia > Oscillospirales > Acutalibacteraceae > CAG-177. The sequence continues at coordinate 6,072 of JAZNRG010000015.1, forward strand.
AATCTGGGGCGACGCAGAACCCGTTCGTGTTGATGTTGTTCACTCCGACTGCCCCGTAACTTCGTCATTCGAATGCGATAATGAAAATATCAACTGGCTCAACGAGGCATTCATCAGAACTCAGCTTGCAAATATGCATTGCGGTGTTCCCTCCGACTGCCCTCACAGAGAGCGTCTGGGCTACACGGGCGACGGTCAGCTTTGCGCAGAAACCGTTATGATGATGCTTGACAGCCGTGAATTCTTCCGCAAATGGCTCTATGACATTGCCGACTGCCAGTGCAAAAACAGCGGCCACGTTCAGCATACTGCTCCGCTTATGGGCGGTGGCGGCGGTCCTTGCGGCTGGGGCGGTGCAATAGTTGAAGTTCCCTATAAGTTTTATAAGATATACGGCGACAAAGAGCTTCTCAACGAGTTCTTCCCCAAGATGCTTAAATTCTTCGATTACCTTGAAAGCCGCAGTGAAAACGGACTTGTCTGGCGAGAAGAAGATGGCGGTTGGTGCCTGGGCGACTGGTGTCCTCCCGGATTCCACGTGCTTATGCCCGAAACCTATGTCAACTCCGTGCTCTATGTCCGCTTTATGCAGCAGGTTATGGAAATAGCGGATATCCTCGGCAGGCAGGATGAAGTTTCATTCATTCCCGAACGCATCGAAAAGGTAAAAAGAGCAATCGATGTTGCATATTTCAGCCCCGCAAACCATAATTATTGCGGCGATGTTCAGGGTGCTTCCTCGCTCGCCTACCGTTGCGGTATGGGCGATGCCGAAGGCAGAAAATGGATGATAAAGAAATATGATGACCTCGGAATGTATGACACCGGCATCATCGCAACAGAAGCTCTTACGGGTTATCTTTTTGAAATCGGTGCGGCACAGACTGCGTTCAATCTTCTTTCAAGCGACAAGGAAACCTCCTTTGCATTTATGAAAAACAACGGTGCAACCACCATCTGGGAAAACTGGAACGGCAGAGATTCAAGAAATCATCCTATGTTCGGTGCCGTTACGAAGTATCTCTATATGTATCTTCTCGGAATCCGTCAGCCTACAGACAGCGCAGGTTACGAAAAGGTTATCGTTTCTCCCTGCTTTGTTGACGGAATGAACAGAGCAAAGGGTCATATCACAACCGTAAACGGAGTTGTTTCCGTTGAATACGAAAAGAACGGCTCAACCGCAACCGTCAAGGTTTTTGCAGACCCGAAAATCAAAGCCTCGTTTGTTTATAACGGCGAAACAACAGAATTCAGCGGCGAAAAGACTTTTACTGTTGAAATATAAAGGAGTTTTATTATGGTAAGCATAAAAAATTACGACCCAAAATATGCCGATGACGTGCGTGCCGTATGCATCAACACAGCTCCACCTGAAGCAAAAACCGATAAAAATATGCATGATTTCATAATCTACACCTTCTGCGATTATTATATTGAGCAGGAGCCCGAAAACGTGTTTGTGCTCGTTGATGAAGAAACAGACACCGCTCAGGGTTATGTTTTCGGCGCATCAAATTTTTGGTCATACATAAAAAAGATGAAGCCTTATCTTGAAAAGGTCAAGAAAACAGGCAAAACAAATTACAGGGATGCGATTGCTGAAATCATCGGTCATGCTATCTTCTCTCTTAAGTATCCTGCTCATCTTCATATTGATATCAATGCACCCTACCGCGGAAACGGCAACGGCTCCAATATGATTTCAACTCTCACTTCTCATATGAAATCAAACGGCACAAAATCAATTATGCTCATCGTCGGCTCAAGCAACACAAGGGGCATAAATTTCTATAAGAAAAACGGTTTCAAGGTAATCTGCGCCCTTAAGAGCAGCGGCACCGTTATGGCAAAGGAGCTTTGATATGCGTTACGGAGTTATCGGCACGGGCTGGATTGCAAAATCATTTATTGACGGAGCTAGACTTCTGACCGATTCGGAATTTACTGCTGTTTATTCAAGAACTGAAGAAAGCGGCGGCAGATTTGCAAAGGAAAACGGAATTGAAAAAGTTTATACCGATATAAACGAATTTGCAAAAGGTGATTTTGATGCTGTTTATATCGCAAGCCCCAACCGTCTTCATTATGAACAGTCGAAGCTTATGCTCGAAAACGGAAAACACGTTATCTGCGAAAAGCCGATAACGGTTGAGCCAGAGGAACTTGAGGAACTTCAGAGCCTTGCAGCGGAAAAGAGACTCATATATATCGAAGCAATAATGTATATGTTTAATCCCGCAAGGGAACTGCTTGAAGATGCCGTTTCAAAAATCGGCAAAATAACGAGTGTGCATTTCGATTTTTCACAGCTTTCGTCAAAATATCCCGCATATGCGGCGGGTGAACTGCCCAATATCTTCAACCCCGCACTTGCAACAGGCTGCCTTATGGATTTGGGAATATACTGCGTTTATCCCGCACTCGACCTTTTCGGTATGCCTGAAAAAATAACCGCCTGCGCCCACTTTATGGAAAGCGGTGCGGACGGAAGCGGAAACACGGCTCTGCTTTATCCCGACAAACTCGTTAATCTCACCTATTCAAAGCTCGGTCAGGACAGACTCGGCTCGCAGATTTTCGGCGATAACGGCACAATTACCGTTGAATCAATTTCAAAGCTCACAAGTATAAAACTCATTGACAAAAGCGGTAATGTTCAGGAAATCATCGGAGCTGTTGAAAAAGAAAAACTGATGGGCTACGAAGCGGCTGCGTTTGAAGAATTCATCAGAAATCCTGATGATGAACACTATGCTGCCGTCAAGGAAAGAGCACTTCAGGTCAGCAGAATAATGAAAGATATCAGGGATATCTGCGGAATAAGATTCAAATAATAGTCAGAGGTGGTTAAATCCACCTCTTTTTTCTTGTAAAATTCAAGAAATTCCGCTTTTTTACTTGCAAAAGTTCTGTTTTTTTTGTATTATAAAACCTGACTGTTTTTAAAGAAAAGGAGAATAATATGCAGGAAAACAATCAGTTCAAACCTTACGTTCCCGCAAGCAAGGTTACTCCCGAATTTACCGTTACCTCAATCATAATGGGCATTATCCTTGCGGTTGTGTTCGGTGCGGCAAATGCATATCTCGGTCTTCGCGTCGGTATGACGGTTTCGGCTTCTATCCCCGCCGCCGTTATTGCAATGGGCGTTATCCGAGTTGTTATGCGCAAAAATTCAATTCTTGAAAGCAATATGGTGCAGACCATGGGTTCTGCCGGCGAATCACTCGCTGCAGGTGCAATCTTCACCCTTCCCGCTCTCTATCTCTGGGCAAAAGAAGGCAAGATGGATAAACCCGATCTGCTTGAAATCACCGTTATAGCTCTTCTCGGCGGTCTTCTCGGCGTGTTCTTTATGGTGCCTCTTCGCAACGCTCTTATCGTTAAAGAACACGGTACTCTTCCCTATCCCGAAGGCAAGGCTTGTGCAGAAGTTCTTCTCGCAGGTGAAGAAGGCGGTTCAAATGCTTCAACCGTTTTTGCAGGTATGGGATTTGCAGCTTTCTTCAAGCTCGTTATCGACGGTCTTAAGGCTGTTCCCGGTGAAATCTCATTCAGAATAAAAGGCTTTGCAGGCGAAATCGGAACCCAGATTTATCCCGCTGTTATGAGCGTCGGCTACATCTGCGGCCCCAGAATTTCATCATATATGTTCGCAGGCGGTGTTCTCAGCTGGCTTGTTCTCATTCCGATGATTGTTCTTTTCGGTGAAACCCTTATCCTCTACCCCGGTGACACACCCATCGCCGAAATGTTTGCCGCAGGCGGTGCAAGCGCAATCTGGAGCACATATATCCGCTATATCGGTGCGGGTGCTCTTGCTGCAGGCGGTATCATCAGCCTCATCAAATCTCTTCCCATTATCGTAAGAACATTCAGAGATGCCATCAAGAGTATGACAGGCGGAACAAACGCAGGTTCTGAAAGAACTAATCAGAACCTCAGTATGAAACTTGTTCTGATTGCAATTGCAATACTTACCCTTCTTGTGTGGCTTGTTCCTGCTGTTCCCGTTTCGCTTCTCGGCGCAGCAATTGTTGTTATTTTCGGTTTCTTCTTCGCAACCGTTTCTTCAAGAATGGTTGGTCTTGTGGGTAGCAGTAACAACCCCGTTTCAGGTATGGCTATCGCAACACTTCTTATTGCAACCGTTATCCTTAAGGTTACAGGCGACACAGGCGCTCACGGTATGAGAGCCGCTATCGCAATCGGCTCAATCATCTGCATTGTTGCCGCTATCGCAGGCGACACTTCGCAGGACCTTAAAACAGGCTATCTTCTCGGTGCAACTCCCAAAAAGCAGCAGATCGGCGAGGTTATCGGCGTTGTTGCCGCAGCTCTTGCAATCGGCGGAACTCTCAATCTTCTTGACTCTGCGTGGGGCTTCGGCGGCGATGAGCTTGCCGCTCCTCAGGCAACTCTTATGAAGATGATTATCGAAGGCGTTATGGACGGTAATCTTCCCTGGGGTCTTGTTTTTATCGGTGTATTCATCGCTATTGTTGTTGAAATTATCGGTATTCCCGTTCTTCCCTTTGCTATCGGCGTTTATCTTCCCGTTCATCTCAACGCCTGCATTATGATAGGCGGTCTTGTAAGACTTGCAGTTGACAAGATGAAGAAGAATGAGGAAGAAAAGAAGGAAATCACAAACAACGGTATTCTCTTCTGCTCGGGTATGATTGCGGGCGAAGGTCTTGTAGGTATTCTGCTCGCTCTTCTTGCAGTGTTCGGACTTGACAAGGTAATCGATATTTCAGGCTTCCTCAATCTCCCCGACGGCGTTGCAAAGGTTGCCGCTCTTGTTGTGTTTGGTCTTGTTATTCTTTCACTTCTCAAGTTTTCAGTATGGAAGAAAAAGAAGGCTAAATAATGAAGAAAAAGAACGACAAGAATTATCTTGAAAAAATCCCCGTTCATCCTGCGGAAATCCCCTGGAAAACGGACGAAAACGGCATTGTCACTCTTGAAATTGAGAATAAGGGTGCGATGAACAGAATAGCTCAGAAACTCTTCAAAAAGCCGAAAATCAGCTATATCCACCTTGATAAGACGGGCAGCTTCGTGTGGCCGCTTATTGACGGTAAAAGAGATATAATTGAGCTTGGGAAACTCGTTGATGAGCATTTCGGCGAAGAAGCACGTCCGCTTTATGAAAGACTCGCACAGTTCTTTCGCGTGCTTGAAAGCTACAAATTCATTAACTGGATTGAATAAAAAACTAACCGCAGTGTTCAGAACACTGCGGTTTTTGTTACAAACAAATCCCCGATGTTCGAATGAACATCGGGGATTCATCATTTTTTTCAGTTCTTTTCAACGCCCATAGTTACCTTCTCGCCGTTGATATCCCAATCCTTGGTGTAGGAGCCGCCTGCAGCGGTGATGATATCGGTTGCAAGAACGTCGTGCTTGATGCTTTCAGCGTTAGCATTGAAGATAGCTTCTATCTTTTCGTTACCTGAAACGTAAATCTTGATAGTATCCATAACCTCAAAACCTGCATCCTTACGCATTGTCTGAATCTTGGAGATAAGCTCTCTTACGAAGCCTTCTTCGATGAGTTCATCAGTGAGGTTTGTGTCAAGAACAACGGTAACGCCGTTGCCGCTCTCTGCTCTGAAGCCTTCCTTCTGAACGGTTTCAATAAGAAGGTCTTCAACTGCAAGTGAAATTTCGGTATCGCCTGCGGTGAAAGTGAGAGCACCCTTTTCGTCAAGCTCTGCTTTTGCTGCCGAACCGTCAAGCGAAGCGAGATATTCACGGATTGCGCCGAGCATCTTGCCGTACTTGGGACCGAGAGTTTTAAGCTGAGGCTTGAAGTTATATGAAACATAGCCCGATGAATCGGTTACGAATTCAAGAGCCTTAACGTTAAGTTCATCCTCAACTATTTCGCAGAATTCCTTGTCGAGCGTCTTTGCGGCTGTTACGAAAATCTTGCCGAGAGGCTGTCTGTTCTTGATGTTTGCAGTGTTTCTTGCTGCACGGCCAAGAACAACAATGTTGAGAACTTCGTCCATTGAAGCCTCAAGCTCCTTGTTGATATAATCCGCATTTGAAACGGGATAATCGCAAAGATGAACGCTGATGGGAGCAGACGAATCAAGGTTGCAAACGAGCTTACGGTAAATATCCTCTGCCATGAAGGGAATCATGGGAGCTGCAAGCTTGACAACTGTAACAAGAGCGGTATAAAGAGTCATATAAGCATTGATCTTATCCTGCTCAAGTCCCTGAGCCCAGAAACGCTCTCTGCCGCGGCGGACATACCAGTTACTCATATCGTCAACAAAGCTCTGGAGTGCCTTTGCAGCTTCGGGGATTGCGTAGTTATCAAGATAATTATCTACTGTATCAATGAGAGTGTTGAGTCTTGAAAGAAGCCACTTATCCATAACGGAAAGCTTATCGTAATCAAGCTCATACTTTGTGGGGTCAAATTTATCTATGTTTGCATAGAGCACATAGAATGCATAGGTGTTCCAGAGAGTACCCATGAACTTACGCTTGCCTTCAACAACCGCATTATCGTGGAAACGGTTGGGGAGCCAGGGTGCGGAGTTGGTGTAGAAATACCAACGGATTGCGTCTGCGCCGTGCTTTGCGAGAGCATCGAATGGGTCAACCGCATTGCCCTTGGACTTTGACATCTTCTGACCGTTTTCATCCTGAACAAGACCGAGAACGATAACGTTCTTATAGGGTGACTTGTCGAAGAGAAGGGTTGAGATAGCCATAAGAGAATAGAACCAACCTCTTGTCTGGTCAACAGCCTCAGAGATAAACTCTGCGGGGAACTGCTGCTCAAAGAGATCCTTATTCTCAAACGGATAGTGATGCTGTGCGAAGGGCATTGCACCTGAATCGTACCAGCAGTCGATAACCTCGGGAACTCTCTTCATTTCGCCGCCGCACTTTTCGCACTTGATGGTAACATCATCAATAAACGGTCTGTGAAGCTCAATATCATCGGGGCAATTGCTGCTCATTGACTTGAGTTCTTCAATTGAACCGATTGAATGTCTGTGGCCGCATTCGCATTCCCAGATGTTGAGAGGTGTACCCCAGTAACGGTTACGGCTGATGCCCCAGTCCTGAATGTTTTCAAGCCAGTCGCCGAATCTGCCCTTACCGATGCTTTCGGGAATCCAGTTAACGGTGTTGTTATTCTTAACAAGATTATCCTTGACTGCGGTCATCTTGATGAACCAGGATTCTCTTGCATAGTAGATAAGCGGAGTGTCGCATCTCCAGCAGAAGGGATAGTCGTGCTCAAACTTGCGAGCTGAGAAGAGCTTGCCTTCGCTGTCGAGGTCAACAAGGATTTTGGGGTCTGCATCCTTAACGAACATACCTGCATAGGGAGTTTCGTCGGTCATATTACCCTTGCCGTCAACAAACTGGATGAAGGGAAGGTCATAGTTTCTGCCGACCTTGGCGTCGTCTTCACCGAATGCGGGAGCAATGTGAACAATACCTGTACCGTCGGACATGGTAACATAATTATCAACGGTTACGAAATGAGCCTTTTTGTTCTGCTTATTTGCAACTTCGCCTGCGCAGGCAAAGAGGGGTTCATATTCCTTGCCTTCAAGGTCTGTGCCGACGTATGTTTCAAGGATTTCATAAGCTGCAACGCCGTTTTCCTTATCGCCGAGCGAGCCGAGAACGTTATCAAGAAGAGCCTTTGCCATATAGTAGGTGTAGCCGTCAGCAGCCTTTACTTTGCAATAGGTTTCTTCGGGGTTAACGCAGAGAGCGCAGTTTGAGGGAAGAGTCCAGGGAGTGGTTGTCCATGCAAGGAAATATGCATCTTCGCCGATAACCTTGAATCTTACAACTGCCGAACGCTCCTTGACTGCCTTGTAGCCCTGAGCAACTTCGTGGGATGAAAGAGGAGTTCCGCATCTGGGGCAATAGGGAACAATCTTGAAGCCTTTATAGAGAAGACCCTTGTTCCAGATTTCTTTGAGTGACCACCAGATGGACTCGATATAGCTGTTGTGATAAGTAACATAAGGGTCATCCATATCTGCCCAGAATCCGACTGTGCCCGAGAAATCCTCCCACATTCCCTTATATTTCCAAACGCTTTCCTTACATCTGCCGATGAAGGGTTCAAGACCGTAGTTTTCAATCTGCTCCTTACCGTTGATGCCAAGCTCTTTTTCGATTTCAAGCTCAACGGGGAGACCGTGAGTATCCCAACCCGCTTTTCTGGGGACCATATATCCCTTCATTGTGCGGTATCTGGGAATCATATCCTTGATAACGCGGGTGAGAACATGGCCGATATGGGGCTTGCCGTTAGCGGTGGGAGGGCCGTCATAGAAAGTATATGTAGGACAGCCTTTTCTTTCTTCGATGCTCTTTTCGAAGATCTGATTTTCTTTCCAGAAATCAAGCACAGCCTTTTCTCTGGTGACGAAATCAAAATTTGACGAAACCTTTTCGTACATTCTTAATTCCTCCGATTTATTTTGAAATATTCTTTAACAAAAAAATAATCCCTGACCCAATCGGGACAAGGAAACACAGAAAAACCACCATAACCCGATCTTTATGTGCCCGATAACGGCGGGCTCCGTCAAAGCCTAATTGCAGGGAACTGCTTTCGGTTTGCGATTCGGGAGTGATATTCACATTCTGCGGCAAGGGCGGGTTCACACTGTCTCCGCCTCACTTGGCTTGCACTTGCAAAAGCTACTGTCTCCGTCATAATCTTTAGAGGTCAGATATTAACTTAATCGCAAATAGTATAGCACACGGATTTTGTGTTGTCAATTATTTATATAAATATAATAAAGAACGGCTGCGGTTGCAGCCGTTCCGTGGGATTATTCGGTTGCCTCTGTTTCAGAATAATCTTCCGTAACAATTTCTGCAGTAATATCACTTACCATGTTTGTTTCGGTTGTAATTACTTCTGTTTTGTCGGATACTTCCTCACCGCTTGGTTCCGTATGCGAAATGTTTTCTGTTGTTACTTCTATATTACTTTTATCTAACAAATCGCCGATTTTGACGAATTTAAGTCTTGTAAAGCACTCTTCAAATTCTTCCATTTCATAAAAATCAAGCGTTCTAAGCACAATATATGTACCATCCACAGTAACATCTGCAAAAAAAGAATAGTCTGCATTTTCAACTTTATATAAATTTGCAGTATAATTCTCATTTTTAATGTTCTTAACAGATACAAAAACAGCATTGTCATTAAGTTGAAGTTCTTTAGGCCGTGAGCTTTTCACCGTATCAATCAATACAGAAATGCGCTGATTTTCGCTCCAAGAAACCTTCTGATGTATAATGTTATTTTCCCAATAAAACCCTATTTCAGTAAAATTATTTTCATCCCCGTCAAGCAACGGAACAGATGTTTCTGTTAACTCTTCAAGCAAATCTTTTGTTCTTTCATAATTTCTCATTCCCGAAATAAATTGCTCTGTTTTTTCGTTTTTTATATATTCATAAAACTCATCGGGTTCCATATCATCGAAAGCATTTTTGATTTCCTTTAGTTCAGCAAGTGTTGCATACACTACCATTGGCATACCACTATATTCATTGATTTCCATATCATTTTTTATCGGGGTATTTGTTTTGTACTTTTGGCTGCACGAAGCAAGCAAAAACACAAATGCTATGAACAAGCATAATGTTTTTTTCATATGTTCACCTCATATTCAATAATTTTCATTCAAATAATTCTTGATTGTTTCCTTGCATTCATCACAAAAAACAGATTGGGTGTTATTGAAATTCACATTTTTTATCATTACACAATCAGGCGTATCTTCGGTATTGTTGTTACAACTAAAACAATAATCGTTAGTACAGTGTTCAGAACCATTGTCATTATAACAATAGCCATCGTTCGCTCCAAACAAATGGGCTGTTTCATGAATCAATTCATTAATTCTCCATTCCCTAATTTCATCTGAAGCCTTATTAACATATTTATTTGAAACATTGGAATAATACGTAACATTTCGGCATGTAAAAACAATTGCACGTAAAAGAGTATTGCAAACCGATGTCAGGTGAGGTTCCAAAATATGACCTGTCCATATGCATTTAACGACAAAATCAGAAGCCACACCTTTATCTTTCAACATTTTTTCTCTTAAAGCACTATAATGCAAACAAGAGATCGAACTATGTTCCCCTGTTTGCGGGCAAGCAGCATACAAATTATTTGCATAAACATAGCCGTAAGTTAATGTTTTACATCTGTCAGCAGTTGATGTGTACGCCTCCACATACGGGCAAACCTTAAGATTGAAATTGGCCATCATTACATCGTTCATTACTTCTGCATAATCATATATCTTTGATATCGGATAATCATACCTGACATCAAAGCCCTCATCATAATAGTGGTATTCCGCCATAAGATAATCAATCCCAGGAAAATCAGAAAGCTTTATAAAACCATTGATATCTCCCGACGTAATATGAATCCATTCCCAGCCATTTTCCAAATCACCATGAGCTGTTATGCTTGTGCCTTTGGGGAGTGTTGCAACAACATCACTCGTAACTGATGGGAATTTTCTCACCGTAACATCTTTTCCCGATACAGCGGTTTCCGGCTCATACCATTGACTGACCGAAAAGACCATACAAGATTTTGAAGTTGTTCCTACCGTCGCTGTCACTAACGCCGTTCCCGGTTTCTTAGCAAAAACCTTTCCGGTGCTGCTGTCAAACGAAATAACGTCATTATTCGATACAGTCCATTTTACATTACCCTTATACTTTGTTGTCACTTTTTCCGTGCTTGAGGTTCCGCTGATAACAACCATCTCATAAATTGATAATTGTTTAAAGATCTCATCAGCCGCAATGTTGGATGACAAAAAGTCCGACCAAATGAAACCATTACAGTTCTCTTCGCTTACTTGATAAGTTATATAAAAATAAGAATCGTAGTACCCCTTAACCGTTATGGCTTTACCTATAAAAAACGGAGTAAATAATCTCGTAAAAAAATGCTGAAAGCTGAAAAAAGAGGGTCTATGTCCCGTCCATGCAAAAAAAGAAGAAATGGCTGTTGAAATCGGTTTAGAGAGCTTTTGTGCACAATAAACGGTAATAGAATCTTGTGCTTTTCCTCTTTTCGCTTTAACTGTTATGGTCGCTTTCCCTTTTGTAACACCTTTGATTTTTCCATCTTTTGTGCATTCTATAACATAAGGGTTGCTTGATGACCACTCAACATATCCCGCAAGAGCACTATCATCAATTTCTTCTGTTGTCATCTGTATTTCTTCACCTTGCAGTATCGCCTGCATCGGAACTATATTTAATTCTTCAATCATTCCGGAAAAATCAGATTGACTTTTCTCAAAACTATTGTCAGAAAGTAAATAATTCTCATTTGCTGCAAAAGAGTCAAAACCCAAAACTATCAAAAAACATATTAGTGCAAATATAATCGAAACAATTTTAAAAACAAAATTTTTCTTCAAGCCATATTTTCCTCCTTCATCTTAACATCTTGATTTTCAAAAGTCAAATTACATAGCCATCGGATTCACCTTCCTTCTTTGAAACAAGCATTGAAACAATCAATTCCTCGAATGCTTCTATATATAAATGACAAAAATCACGAAATGTTACGCAAAAACTTTTTGAGTTTTATAAAGTTCTCTTTTTTGCACAAAAACGCACATTGGAAATTGTATGTAATAACCGTAAAACCTCCCAAAAGCAATAAAAAAGGCTTCTCCCTGAGGAGAAGCTGTCACGGAGTGGCTGATGAGGTGATTGCAAAGCATTTACAGATAAAAGCATCCATTTCTGCGGCTTGTGGGCAAGCCGCCCTACGCTAAAAACCTTCTTCCCAAAAGAAAGTCTTTCATTATCTCAAAAAGATATAATATACAATGCCGTAGATGACGGAAGCAAGGGTGCCGAAAACAAGCACGGGGCCTGCAATTCTGAACATATTTGCCGCCGTGCCGAGCACAAAGCCCTCGCTGTAGAATTCCATTGCAGGCGAAACAACGGAATTCGCAAATCCCGTTATGGGAACAATTGTCCCTGCACCTGCATAATACGCAATTTTATCAAAAACTCCGAGTGCAGTCAGCACCGCCGCAATAACAATGAGAGTTACGGGAATCATCGTGCGTATATCTTCCTCACCCATACCGATTTTCTGATAAATCATACCGAACGCTTCGCCGAGAGCACATACAAATCCGCCTATAACAAAAGCAAATGCCCCGTTTTTGATTTTTTTGCTCGGCGGCGATGCCTTCTTCGCCATCTTGCCGTATTCTCCGCCTGTTATTGCCATAAATAACCCATCCTTTCGATTTCTGAAATTAGTTTGTCCCCGTATAAAGAAAAAATCCCGTGCAAAAGCACGGGATAAAAATTTTTGTTTGATTATGCGTTTGCGGTTTCTTTTTCTTCCTCTGCAGCTTCTTCGGGTTCATCCTCGGGAAGATTAACCTTCTGAAGTGAAACGATAAGATTTGTGATTGATGAGAAAAGGAAAAGTGCGCCGCTGACGAAAACTCCCCAGCTCGGTGCGCAGCTAACGGCATCTGCAAGTGTGCTTGCTTCAAGCATACCCGAAAGGCTGTTGAAACAGAATGCGCTTGCAAACATCATAAGGCTTGCAACGAGGTTGGTTACGAAAAGACCCTTGCTGTTGAACTTCTTGAAGTTGAGAAGAAGAAAGACAAGGCTCACAAGCAGTGAAAGCACGCTGAGAACTACAAATGCGAGTGAAAGCACGAATCTGAGCGCACCGTCGCCGATAACTTCGGAGCCGGGTGATTTGAGAATACCCATAATATCAAGGTTGAGGATATTCATAACAATCGTTATTGCGTTGAGGGTTATCTTATCCTCAAAGAATGGCATTGAAAACGCAAGTGTTCCGAGAGGAAGAAGGAATGAAAACAGCGGAAGAACGCTGATGGGGATTCTTGCAATTCTCAGCTTTGTGCCGACAAAAGAATACTTGAATCTTTTGAGAGTTTCTCTGAGCTTTGCAAAAGCGATTTCAGCTTCAATCGCATCCTGCTCGAGCCTGTTCTCCCAATCATAGTTTGCTATATTTACTCCGCAGCCTGGGCATTCTGCTTTGATATCCCAGATATGGAGCTTGCGGTCGCATTTAGGGCATCTTGCCACAACAATCACACCTTTACTGTCAGTTACATTTTATTTTATACTTTGGAACAATATATGTCAAGAAATTATTTCTGACCGTAATATGCTCCTGCACCGTGCTTTCTGAAATAATGCTTCTTGCGGATATCGTCGCTTGCGGGCTTTGCCTGCATCATCTTGCTCAGATATGCCATTTTTGAAACTTCTTCAAGAATTGCGGAATTCTTTGCCGCCTCAAGGCCGTTTTTGCCCCAGGTGAAAGGTCCGTGGGAATGAACAAGCACTGCGGGCACGGCGTTATAGTCAATGCCGCCTTTTTCAAAGCATTCGGCAATAACCTTGCCCGTGTTGAGCTCATATTCGCCCTCGATTTCTTCTTTGGTGAGGTCTCTTGTGCAGGGCACGGAGCCGTAGGCAAAATCGGCATGGGTTGTGCCGTAGCAAGGAACATCAATCGCCGCCTGAGCAAATGAAACTGCAAATGTTGAGTGAGTATGTGCAACACCGCCGATTTCAGGGAATCTGCGGTAAAGCTCAAGATGGGTCGGAGTATCCGACGAAGGATTGAGGCTGCCCTCCACCTTTTCGCTGTTCAGATTCATAACAACCATATCCTCGGGCTTCATTTTGTCGTAGTCAACACCCGACGGCTTGATAACAACAAGACCTGTTTCCCTGTCGATTTCGGAAACATTGCCCCAGGTAAAAAGAACAAGATTATATTCAACAAGCTTGAGATTTGCTTCATAAACTTTTTGTTTGAGATTTTCGAGCATCTGAGTTCTCCTTTATATGAATAATGATGCAGCTACCGTTGAATAAACGTGCGACGGATTTTTGAGAAAGTTATGCTTGATCTGCTCTGCCTGCTCAAAATCTGCGGCATAAACGGTAAGCTCCATAAGCGATTCTTCCTTATAAACAACCTTGATTGTTACATAATATCCGTTTTCGGTTTTCTTGATATCAACGGTGTTTTCACTCTCGCGTTTTTCAAGAAGCATCAGCTTCATTGCATCCGCAAGAGCAGTTTCTCTTACCGAATGGGGAAGCTCCTTTGAAAGCTCATCAACGGAAAGTGCACCCTTCGGAGTGATATAAACCAGCTCATCCGAAAGCGAAAGGTTACCGCTTTCGATAAGGTCGTCAAGAGCCTGCGTTGTTTCGAAATAGTTGGCAAGCTCGTGCACCTGAAGAGCTTCGATAATCATTGAGCTTTTCATAGGCTCACTTATTCTGCTCACAAGATAGGTTATGAGAACTTTTATCTGGGTTGTGTTGCGGAGACCTCCGAGCGAAACACCGCCCGAAAAAGCATCAAATTCATTAGTTGACATTTGCATTCTCCCTGCGTTCTGAAAGTTCCTTGAGAACTTTTTCTTTCTTCTTGCCGCTGTAGTCATTGAAAATCATCGGAATTGCGCAAAGTGCAAGGCTGACAGCGGGAATAACTGTTACCATAATAAACATACCGCTGAGAACGGTTTCGCTCTGTTCAACAGGCACATCCTTCATAAGACCTGTTGCCGCATCGAGAACCTCTCTTGGTTCCTGAAAATCAACCGCTTTGAGCACAAAGCTGGTAATGAGAGTTGAAATACCTGCGGTGAGCTTGCTGATGAATGTCTGCGATGCAAAGCAAACGCCCTCGGAGCGTCTGCCCGTTTTCCATTCAAGATAGTCAACGCTGTCGGCAACCATAGCGTATGTGATAACATTGAATATACCGAGAGGAAGACCCGCAATCGCAAGAAGCACAAGCAAGAGATAGAAATTCTGATAGCCTGCAAAATAAATGATTACATGGACAACCGCACCGAAAAGTGCCGAGCCGATATAAATCGCTTTAAGCGAAAGCTTTTTGCGGAGCATGGGCATAACGAGCATTGCAATCATCATACCTGCGCCGATTGCAACCGTCATTGCGGTCTGAACGGTTCCCTTGGGAATGATGCCCGAATCCTTGATGAGGTAGGTTGCAAGGTAGCTGCCCGAGGTCTGAGCCATAAGCATAGCCGAACCGAGAACGCTTGCAGCAATAAGAAGAAGAAGAGGCTTGTTCTTCACATAAGCCGAAACAACCTCACCTACACTGACTTTTTCTTTTGCAGGCTGTTCAACTCTTTCTTTTGTACCGAAGAAAGCAAGGAGAGAAATCATCGAACCGAAAATTGCAAAAATAAGACCGCTTACAAAGTAACCCTTTGTGATACCGATACTGTTGCGGAGAACGGGAACAAGAAGTGTGGGCACGATGCCACCGATTGTGCTGCCGATTCTGGCAGTTGAAAGGAATCTGTTTCTCTCATTTTCAAGAGGAGTTACAACCGCACTCAGACCCCAGAAAGGAACATCCTGAATTGTGAAACAGATGCCCCAGAGTATGTAGGTTATTGCCGCATAAGCAACTCTTCCCGCATAGCCGAAATCAGGCACATAGAAAAGAGCTGCTGTTGAAATCATAATAAGGAAAGGTGAGAAAAGAAGATAGGGGCGGAGCTTGCCGAACTTTGTTTTAGTTCTGTCCGCAATAATGCCCATAATCGGGTCATTAGCTGCATCAAAAATTCTTGCCGCAAAAATAATTGCACCTGCGTGGATAGGATCAAGCTTTGCCGCATCTGTATAGAAAATCAGCAGGAAGGTTGACATAAGAGTATAAATCATGCTTCTGCCGAATGCCGATGACGAGAAGGAAAGTATTTCGCTTGTTTTAAGATATTTCTTTTCCATTATTTATTCCTCTTTCTACCTTTTATATCTTTACGCTTGCTTCTGTTGGGATACATAGGTTTCCCGTATCTGCCTCTGCTGAGAAGCTCGGGAGTGACGAATCTTTCCTTGGTTGCCCATGCACCGCAGATATTTGACCATCCTTCGCAATAAGCTCTGTAATACGAAACGCCCTTTTCCTTGCGCATTTTTCTGAATACAGGCGCATTGCACCAGATTATTGACGGAAGCGCAATCACAAACAGCCACAGAGGGCCGAGGATAAGCGACTGAACTGTGTGGCCATATTCGTGAATACGGGTATCATGGAGCTGGTCGCCCTCTCTTGATTTGTTGATAAAAATAAACATTCCGAGCGAAACGCCGCCGAAGTTCTTTTTGTCGATATAGGTTACAAGTGCGTTATGGTACCACTCACTCTCGGCACCCTTTGACTTATAAATAGCAAGCATAATAAGACCGAGAATATTCTGGACAAGTGCATATGTAAACTGCCAGAAATAAAATAAAACAGATTTGATTATCTTCATTCTTTCACCCTCTAATAACTGATATATTTAAAGTAATAATATCATACTATTTATATTTTTGCAAGCAAACAACAAAACAAAAAACAGACTTGCACGGTTAAAACCGTACAAGTCTGCTGATTTATCACCTTAATTGTAATGGATGGTTAATCCGAGCCACATTTTAATTGTGCCGATAACCTTATAGAAGAAATTTGCATTTGACCGAATAACAACGTAATCTTCCGCAATAACCTCATCACCTACGAGAATTCTTGCGTAAACGGGAGTTGACCCGTGCCTGATGGGATTTACGGTACAGGCTCTTTCGCCGTATGCAACATCAAGCTCAACAAGGTCTTTCACCTCATCCTGCCAGACAACAATTGCGCCTGTAGGAAGATTACCGCTTACTGAACAGCGAAGGCCGAGAGTATCGCCGTAGCTTATTGAATGGCGGGAAGCGGGAAGAATGCTGATTCTGACTGTGGGGTCAACCTCAATCTTAGTGAATCTTGCAACGAATTCAATATCTCTTGAAGGCATAACCGAAGGAACCTCAGGAGACCAGCCGATGAAAGTGTAACCCCTCTTTTCGGGATTTGCGGGCTTTCTGATAACCGTGCCCTCTTCATAACGCTCGGTTGTTCTTTCTCCGTCAACATTCCAGGTAACGGTAAATTCGCGTCCCTTGACGGTAACATTGCAGATTGCATTGAAGCCGCCGTCTTCACTTGTTGCGATAATCCACACATTGCCCTTCGAAATGGGAGTTACAATGCCGTTTTTATCAACAGTTGCAACGGATTTCTTGCTCGAGGTCCAGATAATCTTTTTGTTTGTTGCCTCGGAAGGAATTATATCCGCATCCAGATTGAGCGTGCTGCCGAGAAGAAGAACTGCTGAGCTTTGGCTGATTCTGACATCGGTAACCTCAACAACATCGGGGTCATCAACTGCGGCTGTACCGATTGAGTTTACGGCAACAACGGTTTCTGCCGAAAGTTCTGAGTCCGCAACATCAAAACTGACCTTGAATGACTCTTTCGAAAGAGCTGTTATTTCAAATTCAGCTTCGCCGTCAGCATTGAAAACAAGCTCATTGTTTCTTATTTTTGCCTTGCTTCCGTCTTCGAGCGAAGCAATAACAAATCTGCCCTCTGCCGCTTCTGCGGGAGTTGCAGTAACCTTAACTTCAACAACCTCATCTGCAACTGCGGGTATTACTGAAGCTGCCGAAATGTTTTTGATTTCACCGTCATAGTATGTTTCGTTTGCCGCATAGCTTACCGGCATCAGCACACAAAGAAGTGTTGTCAATACAAGAGCCGCCGCAAGCACTTTTCTGAAATTCTTCTTCATCGATTTTACCCTCCATACAGTTCACTATTTTGTATGATGAACAGTTGATAAGTTTATTTTACAATTACGCATTAATAAAATCAATGGTTTTTAACTGAATATTTTTTAAGAATAAAAATTATTTGAGTTCCTTGACTATTTCAAGATATTCGGTAACAAGGAACGAGCCGATATGCTTGCCGACTGAAAGCACTTCGTCTGCAATGCCATCGCCGATAATATGACCCATAAATGCAAAGTTGTTGTCTGTAAGCACATAGCCGATAGCATCGTTTGCAAGGCTTACAGCATAAACGGAAACTCCGTCCACTGAATTCTCAAGGCTGTCAAACTGCCATTCGGTGCCGTCCCAGGTTGCACCGCCGTTGATTTCTTCGCCCCAGAAGGTTTCGGGATAAAGCTCACCGGGGAAGAGAGCGAAGCCGATTTTGTTGCCGAATTCAACATAGCCGATTTCGGTTGCCATCTTTGCTTCTTTAAAGAGTAAACCGTCAGTAAAAATTCTGTTGTTTACAAGTCTGATTTCGCAAGCGAGAGTAAGAATGCTGTTTTCGGGGGAGATAAAAATCTCTCTGTGCTTTGCATTGAGGATGGGATCAAGTTTAAGAGAATAATCAGCGCCGAGAATGAGCTTACCGAATTCCGTTCCGAGCGCTCTTGCGGATGCGCCGATTTCTTCATATTCGGTCATACCTTCAGTATTGACCTCAATCTCTCTTGAAACCTGACCGAGTGCACCGGGCACCATAATGAAGTTGCCGCCGTTTGTTTCCTTGATATACTTATCGAGATAATAGATATAGTCTGAACCTACAAGTCCGTTGCTTGCGCTGAAGGAAGTGGGATGGCAGGTAATATCCGCAATATAGGTTGATTCGTTGCCTGAGAAGGGCACAAACTGAAGAATTGCAACCTCAGGGATATCCTCTCTTGAAATAATGTCACGCTTATCCTTTACGAAAGCACCGCACTCTGCCGAAGCAAAATAAAGCTCGCCATTTTCAACATTGCCGATAGCCTCGATGATTGCCTCAACCGATTTTGCAATGAAATATTCCTTGAATGCATCTGCATTTTCAAGACCGGGAAGTGACGATTCAATACCAAGAAGATTGCTGTAGAAGCTGCCAAAAAGCTTTCTGAAAAACTCAGTGCTTACACCCTGAGTATCAAGAGCGGAATGAGCGTGGGTTGCAACAATATTGATGCTTGCAACCTTCTTACCGTTTTCTTCGCAATACTTGAGAACTTCCTTTCGGATAGTTCTTGTATCCGTTGAAGTTACGCCGAGAGAGTCGATTGCGCCGATAACAACCGCACCTTCGCCGCTGTTATCGTCAATAACGGCAACACGGATTCTCTGATCATCGTAAACACCCTCTGCAAGCTTGTTCATAAGGTCTCTGCCGAGATTGTATTTGCCGCTTTCAAAATCCTCGGGAATGATGCTTTTGCTTGCATAACCGAGTGACCACACATTGCCTGCAGCGGCTTCAGTCTGATATGTTTCTCTGCCGGGTAGAAAACCGATTTCTTCGCTGTTGTATTCACCGATATCCTGCCATGAGGGAGGATTGGGATAAATGGCGCAAATGCCTTTTACGAGAACCTCAACAACAACATTGAGTGTATTATAGAGACCCTTCATTGCGGCATCGCCAAAAGATTCATCAGCCGCATATGCATTAAATGCACTGCCCGAAACGAGCATTACAAAGCAAAGAACAACCGATATAATTCTGAGAACTTTCTTTTTCATATATGTACCTCCATATAATACAATAAATATATTATATATTCTTCTGCCATTCAAGTCAATGAAAAAGAAAAAACAGCCCCCGATAAGGAAGCTGTTTTATTCTTTGAATGTAAATTATTCAGCCTTGGGAGCTTCAACAGGGCAAGCGTCTGCGCAAGCACCGCATTCGATGCAAGCATCAGCGTCGATAACGTACTTGCCGTCGCCCTCTGAAATAGCTTCAACGGGGCATTCTGCTGCACATGCGCCGCAGGAGATGCAATCGTCATTAATGATGTATGCCATTGTGAATATCCTCCTTCATCATTTTTTCAAAACCATTGTAACACATTATTTTAAAAATGCAAGTGGTTTTTGCTGTAAATTGTATTAAATCATCCTTCTATGTCTTTCAACGCTTCTATCTCTTCTTTTGCAACCTTTATCTTGGAATCTCTTACGAGCTTAACTTCCTTACGGTGAAAAAACTTCGGAGCGGCATCGGGATTGTTATGGAGCTGAACCTTGAGTTTGCCTGTGAGAAGGCTGAAATCAACAACCGTACCCGCACCTTCGTTTGTTTCAACAATAGCACCGGGCTTGGGTGTGATTTTGAGCAGATACTCATAGGCATTCTGCTCATATTTGAGGC
>JAZNRG010000016.1:0-6953 GCA_045590575.1 Acutalibacteraceae bacterium
GGGCGACGTTTCGTCGCCCGAAAAACACAAGCGATTCTGACGGGCGACCGCAGGTCGCCCCTACGATATATTTATAAATTTTTTCGAAATTAATAAAATTTTCTTCCATTTTTGCACTAAAGTACAATGTGTAAACCGAAAAAAGGTGATAGAATTACGATGTAAGAATGTATACTGACGAAAGTATACCCATTATAAAACAATACGAAAGGAGAAAATTTTCTATGAAGATTTTCAAAAAAACATTGGCAATGCTTCTATGCCTGATTATGCTTATGGGCATAGCGCCGCTCTCGGCAAGTGCGGCTGTTGTTTCCGGTGCAACCGGCAGCGGCACAAAAAACGACCCTTTTATTGTGGACAACTTTTCTGAATTCAAAAATGCATTGGAGCTTAAAAACGGCACATATTATGTTAAAGTTGTCGGTACTTTTCCGGAAACAACAATTACCGAATTCACCGATGAGTCTGTTATTACTGTGTCCGCAAACGCTAAGATTTATGTTGAAATAAACACCGAAATGAATTTGATATGTCAGGAAAAAAATAAAGCCGAATACCCTGCAGCATTAATCAGTGTTTTGGGTGAATTGTCACTCAGCGGTAGCGGTAGAATTATTTTCTCAACAAAACAATTAAGTAATATAGGCGTTCTTTCAACAACCGCTGTTATAAAGGTTAATGCAGATAATGCTCGTGTAACCGTTAATGACTTTAGTATTCTTTCTTTATCCACAGGCTCAGCGTCTGTTGTGCACGTTAATAAGGGTGTTCTGGAAACTGAAAAAGTTATTTTTCAAAATGCAGGATTTGATGCCGGCGCAGCTGTATCTGTTGGGGAAAACGGTAAATTTATATGCAGAAGCGGTAGATTTGTCGGTGATGAATATACGGACTGGATTGAGAATAACGGCGGCGGTTATGATAAAATAACAAGGAAATCTGATGCATTGAGTTATGCCGATATCAACGACGTTGTGATTTATGCCGGTGCTTTTTCCACGTTATCATACGTATATGAGATAAAAGAAGTCATCCAAAAAAACAGCGTATTGCTTTATGATAAAATAAATGATTTCAAATTTGTTATAGTTGATCTGAGCCTGATTGATCAGACTCCTTCTATCGGAAGCGGAACGGTTACAACTATGCCTGTTTATATCGGTGATAATCAGACTTTTACTTTTAATACGGTTATGCCCGAAAGTTGTTTAATCAACGCAGGCTATAAACTTGAAAAGAAAGTGCGCCATAGTCCATCATTAGATCCGACATCCAGTAAGGAGAGCGTAAATACCAACAGCATGAATCCTGTAAGTATCAGTTTTAAGCGCACCAACGAAAATATGTCATCAGTTCTTGAAACTGTAACTTTGTATGATCCCTATGGTAATGTTGTTAAAACAGTTGTAAACACATTTCATCTTCAGCCCAAAGTAAAACCGATTGAACCGATTCAGGTCGATAGTATCGCAATTACAGACATAGATTTGCCCGTAGCAAATGCAACACCCGACAAAACCGCAACAACCGAATCGACTTTCAGAATCGGTTCTATGGCAGGAATAGTGTGGTACCGTGTAGAAAACGGCACACGCGAAGCGATGGGAAGCGATGAAAAATTTGAAGCAGGAAAAACTTACGTTTGCTATATGCAGGTTTTCCCCAATTCGGGTTATTTGTTCCCTTCGTCAAAATCTGAATTTTCTGTAACCATTAACGGCGAAACTGCGGTTATCGGTGGATCATATTCCAACAGTATAGCTTATGTTGAAATGGAATTCATAGCTTCTTGCGAAACTCACAACTTTGACGGGTCTGTCTGCACCGCTTGCGGATATGATGCATCAGAAGATTGCGGTTGCAAGTGCCATCAGGGCGGCATCGCAGGCTTCTTCTTCAAGATTGTTCTCTTCTTCCAGAAGCTTTTCGGTCAGAACAAAGTCTGCGCTTGCGGTATGAATCACTAATTGAACAAACAAATCTGACGGCGGAGAAATCTGCCGTCTTTTTATATATAAAATTATAAAATATTTTTAAAAAAAGTTTCATTTCTGCACTAAAGTACAATGTGCGATTTATTTTTATTTGTTAAAATCTAACTGTAATGAGTGTTAAAAGGAGGAAAAGAGTTTGAAAACAATAGTTGTTAACATTCAGAACGGTTTGCTTGCCGAAGCAATAACACGCTCCCTGCGTGAATCGGGCGAGTTCAAGCCGTTTCGCATAAACGGTCACAGCGAAAGCATTCCTTTTGACTGCGAAACTCTTTCTGCCGATATTCTTTTGATGGAAGTTTCCTACGCTCCTTCAACATCTCTTGAAATCCGCCTTAACACGGCAAGAGAGCTGCGTGAGAATCTTCCCAAATGCAAAACCGTAATGCTCTGCGATGAAAATTCCGCACCCGATATTGCCCGTGAGGTTATGCTTGCCAAGAAAGACGGCAGAATAGATGCTTTCTTCTTTTCATCGGTTACTCAAAGCTATCTGAATGCGGCACTTTGTGCTTTATAAGGAGATTAAGATGCTTAAACCTGTTACCAAGGATTTTTCGGATTATTCAACTCTTGAAAAGTTTGAGTTCGAGTTTTACTGTGATTGCTGTAAAAAGGCTGTAAAAACGCCTGTGATTGAATTTGTTTCGGGCTTCAAAAGAAAAAGATTTCTGAACGGTGATATGAAAAAAGCCAGAGATATTATTTATGCGGCAGACCACGACAGCGCTTTTGAAAGAGCAAATATCGAGGCTATGCACGAATTGAACCGCTGTGAAATTTGCGGAGCTATGGTTTGTGAAGATTGCACTGTTTACGGCAAGAATCTGAACGGCGGAGTATGCTGCCAAAAATGTAATGAAAGTGAGAAATAACAATATGAAAAACTTAAAAAAACTTACGATTCTTCATTCAAACGATTTACACGGCGACTTCCTTGCCGAAGAAATTGATTCAAAGCTTGTCGGCGGCGTTTCAATGCTTTCGGGATATGTCAACAAAGTCAGAAATGAAGAGAAGAACGCAATCTACTGCATTGCGGGTGATATGTTCAGAGGCACGGTTATCGATTCCGAATATCAGGGCGTTTCAACAATCGAAATTATGAATATGCTCTCGCCCGACGTTGTTACCGTCGGTAACCACGAAACGGATTACGGCGTTGCGCATCTTCTGTTTATCGAAAAATGTGCAAAGTTCCCGATTATCAATGCAAATTTACATATCAAAACCAACGGTGCAAGACTTTTCAAGCCTCACCATATAATCGAAATCGACGGAATGAAAATTTTATTCATCGGCATCCTCACTGAAGACGTTCTTTCGCAGACAAAGAATGACGGTCTTGTGGGAACTTTTGTTGATATCGAGGAAGCTGCACAGGCAGTCGGCAGAATCTGTAACACGTATAACAGAATTGATATTGATTTTACCGTTCTTCTCACTCATATCGGATTTGAAGAAGATAAAAAGCTCGCTGCAAAGCTCGATCCTGCGTGGGGTGTTGATATTATCGTAGGCGGTCATTCGCATACATATATCAAGGAGCCTGCGGTTGTCAACGATATTGTTATCGTTCAGGCAGGTACGGGTACAGACCAGATAGGCAGATTCGATATTATGGTTGATACCGATAACAACTGCATTGACAGCTACACGTGGAAAACCGTTCCTATCAATGCGGAAAACTGCCCGAGAGATGAAAAGCTTGAAGATATAATCAGGTATTACAAGAATAAAACGGATATGAAATATGGCCGTATGGTAACGAGATTCAAAAGACAGCTTACCCATCCGTCAAGATACCGTGAAACCGAGCTCGGCGGTCTGTTTGCGGATATTATGCGTGACAGTCTCGGTCTTGACCTTATGCTTCTCGGCTCGGGAAGTGTCCGCACAACAGAACTCGGTCCGATTGTTCTTTATCAGGACCTTGCGGAATGCTTCCCTTACGATGACCCTGCATATATGCTCCGCGTGACGGGCGAACAGCTTAAACGGATGATAAAATTTATGCTCCGTGACGAGGTGTGGGAAGGTTCCCATTGTGAATTTTATCAGTTTTCAAAGGGAACAAGAGTTCTTTATGACCGCAGCACTCACGAAATCAAAAAGTTCACCCTTAACGGCGAACCTCTTGATGATGAGAGAATTTATAAAATCGGTCTTCAGCATTTCCATTTCAAGAATCTTGAAAACTTCTTCTCCGTTCCCTATGACGAGGTTGCAAAGAACGGCAAGCCGAGAATGGTTTCAACCTCCTGCAGAGAAATACTTGATGAGTATCTTTCCGTTCACAATGCTCTTGACCGTGAAATCAGCGGCAGACTTATAGTTGAATGATTATGAAGAAGAACAGACCAAAGGGAAACGGATTCTTTTCGGCGTTGCTGATAAACCTCGTGTTCGACCTTGAATGGACAATTCCTGCATGGATATTGCTTGCGGCTTATTTCATTTTTAAAATATCAGTATGGTGGTTTGTCGGTGCACTTATCGTATGGGTTATCGGCGTTGCAATCAAAACAGCCGTGTTTTCGTGGCTTGTTCACGTTGGCAATATTCCCGATCCGCCCAAAGAAAACAAAAATCCCTATTCATCAAAAGGATATAAACCGAATAAATAAGGAGGTAATATATGAGAATTCTGAAAAAAGTTGTCTCTCTTATATTGTGTGCCGTTATTCCTTACACCCTTGCATCCTGCTCCGATGAAGGCGGCGAAGAAAAAGTCACTTCAGCAACACAAGCTCCGTCAATCGAAAGTACAACTGAGAGCAAAGAAGATTTGTTGGCAAGGGTAATTGAAGCCAATCTTCTTGAAAACCTTCTCAAAAGAAACGAAAGCGTTTCTTCCAAAACAGAATATAACGATGAATCAACAACGGAGATTTATTTCACATTCAATTCTGAAACAGTCAGAGCGGTTGACCAGAATCTGTACTATGCAGAAGAACACTTGATTGCTGTTGAATACAAAGGAATGAGTTTGCTGTCTGTAAACAATGGAAGATTTCGGGTCCGTGCATTTTTTGATATGTTCGGAAGCAAAGAAGAAAATGAAGATACGCCGTGGTATAACGACACAATCGCATATCCGCTCATCAATGATAATCTCAGTCTGAGAGAAGAAACGGACGAATATTACATCTTCGAAAATCTTGGTGACGACCCCGACGATGAGCTGTATATTCAGACCGTTTGCTATGTTGACAAACAAACCCTTAACATAGTTAAAACGGTTCATAACAACGACGGATATGTTGTTGAAGATGAGTATATTTACAACGAACCGAATGAATTGATGAACGTGCTTGATGATTGGAACGGCGAAATGAAAACCGTTACGGTTGTGTATGAAACATATAAAGACGGAAATCCCGTAACATATACCGAAGAATATGAAGTCCCGTACAGCTGGGAAGTAGTTGCAGATAATAATTTATATGATACCCCTGCATTTTCAGTTTATCTTGACGAAGGCTACACACAGGAATATGAATATCCGGGTGACGGAATTAATTACACAATCTATGTAACAACTGCAATGGTATAAGGAGGTAATGCCAATGAAAAAAATAACAGCCGTTTTGCTTGCCCTGATTATGCTGCTCTCATTTGCAGCCTGCGGCGATAAGGGTGACGGCGAAACAACAACCGAAGCTCCGTCGGTTCAGCAGACCGAAGAAGCAAACACAAAGGGTAACAGTTCTGCTAATGACAAAGGCGGAAGCAAAGAGGATGACAGCGGTGATTTGCTGATGACTCTTTATATGGACTGCGATTCTGATGATTACCAGAGTTTGACGGGTAAAATCGAAAGCATAAACACAGGCATTGACCCTCAGACTTCAGCAGGCTGTTTCAGATTTATTTCACCCAAAAACGGTGTGGCTGTCAGACTTGAAGCGATAATGTGGTCGCCGATTGTTGATGATTTTGAGGTAACTGATACCGTATTCGAAATCTCAACAGAAAAAGACAAAATTTATGAATTTGACTGCTATGTAACCGAAACAATTCCCGATTACAGACTCGTTGCCGAGTACGGAGATATGAAAGCCAAGTATTATCTGGCTATGGACGGCTATGAGGTTGTCACAAAGTTGCTTATGGTTGATGAGGGTAACACACCCGAAGAAATAACCGAAGACTCAGCTTTCTATAATCTCTGCGTTGCCCGTGCGGCATCGAAGGTTTATTATGACGGCTTTGCTGAAAACGATGATCCTGCCGTTGTGTGGGATACCGTTGCTTATGCCGTAACGCTCAACCACGCAAAAACGGTAGGCGAAACATATTATGATGTTATCTCTTTGACAACATGGGAACTTGAATCGTATATGGATTCGATGTACCCCGGGTTTAAAGGAAATTATCCTGAAATACCTGAAGAATGTAATGTTGAAGGCAGTATGAGACAGTATTCGGATTATGATGTTACACCTTATCTGTTTGAAAGATTCAGCACCAACGAATTCTACGGTGTTGAGAATAACGGCGACGGAACGTATTCCGTTAAAATCAGAATTGACGATTACAGATTTGAAGGCTATGAGGAATTCGGTCTTGCAGTAATCGTTAAACCCGATGCAAACAGTCCTTTCGGCTACGTAATCACAGATGTTATTGATTGCGAATTGCCCAGAGGATAAAAATAAATATATAAATGAATTTCTGAAAGGAGAAATTTAATATGGGACTTATTAAAGCAGGATTAGGAGCACTCGGCGGTGTACTTGCAGACCAGTGGAAAGAATTTTTCTACTGCGATTCACTCGAAAATGACGTGCTGATGGTGAAGGGACAGAAGCGAGTAGGCGGACGTTCATCCAACACAAAAGGCAGTGACAACGTAATCTCAAACGGCTCGGGTATTGCAGTTGCAGACGGTCAGTGCATGATTATCGTTGAGCAGGGCAAGATTGTTGAGGTTTGCGCAGAGCCCGGTGAATT
>JAZNRG010000017.1:0-10915 GCA_045590575.1 Acutalibacteraceae bacterium
TGCAGCAGGTGATAAGGTTCAGCTTATCGGCTTCGGCACATTCGAAGTTCGTGAGCGTGCAGCTAAGGAAGCACGCAACCCCAGAACAGGCGAAACAATCAAGGTTGAAGCAACAAAGGTTCCTGCTTTCAAGCCAGGCGCAGCTCTCAAGGCTAAGGTTGCAAAATAATCAGACCTCATCAAATCGGCTGCCTTTACGGGCAGCCTTTTTTTGGAGTGAATTATGAGACTTGACAAATATCTTAAAGTATCAAGAATAATCAAAAGACGCACCGTTGCCAACGATGCTTGCGATGCAAAGCACGTAACGGTCAACGGTAAGGTGGCAAGAGCATCCTATGATGTTAAAGTCGGCGATATAATCGAAATAACCTTCGGCGCAAACACAAGCCGTTTTGAGGTGCTCAGCGTTTCCGAGCACGCAACCAAAGAAACCGCCGCAACAATGTTCAAGCCCCTTTGATATTCTAAAAACACCTTCCTGAGCATATCATTTAACGAATGATAATCAGGGAGGTTTTTTTATGCCGGAAGAAAGAAAAACTATGTCAATGCCCCACAGCCTCGTGCTCGAGGACAGAAAGCTGCTCACGGTTTCGGGCGTTTCGGATGTGGACAGCTTCGACGAAGAAACAGTTGTTGTTTTTACCGATTTGGGAGAGCTCACTATCCGTGGCTCAAATCTTCATATCAACCGACTGAGCGTTGAGGTGGGGGAGTTGACGGTTGAAGGCAACATTGCGGCGCTGATTTATTCTGATGAGATGCCCAAGAGCGGCGGATTCTTCAGCAGGGTGTTCCGATAAATGGATTATATTCAGGGTCTGAATGTTCAGACGGAAATATTCTTTTATTCGCTCGGCTTCGGATTTCTGCTCGGTATACTTTATGATGTTTTTCGTACCGCGCGCATTGTAATTTCGGAATCAAGAGGATTTGTTATCGCGATGGATCTTGCTTATTTTGCCGTGTGCTCGTTTCTTGTTTTCTGTTTCAATCTTGTTGTTGATAACGGCAAGGTCAGAATCTACATCATTTTCGGCGAAATACTTGGTTGGCTTATATACTATTTTTCATTCGGGGCGGTTGCAATCAGGGTGAGCAATGCCGTAAAAAGTTTTTTCAAAAAGGTGATTTTTTCTCCTTTTGGTAAGTTTTTTGCATTAATCAGGCATAAAAACAGCCGTTTTGCAGAAAAAATGCAAAAAATATTGAAAAAATGCAATAAAAAAATAAAATTTTGCTTGCAAAAACATAAAGGTATAGTGTATAATCTTAACAGTTATAATGAAAAGTAGTGTTTTTAAAAACACGGAAAGGTATGCAGATGGCTGCTGTTAAAACTAAAAACAGAAAACACAGCATAATTCTTACTGTTCTTTTTGCAGCTTTGGTTTGCTATTTCGCAGCAACCTTTATCAGTCTGCAAGCCAAAGTCCGTGCTCAGGAAAATGCAGTTGAGGATTTGCAGGCTCAGTATCAGCAGCAGCTTGACGAAAACGCCGAACTGCAGCTTATCATCGAGAACGGAAACGAATCGGATTATATTGAACGCATTGCAAGAGAGCAGTATGGCTATGCAAAGCCCGAAGAAAGAGTTTATTACGATTCATCAGTATTTTAATTGTTTTCAATTTTAAATAAATTTTTATTTACGGAAGGATAATTTATTTTTATGCAGTTTGAAGAAGGTGCAATCGTAAGCGGCAAAATTACCGGTTTGACCGATTTCGGAGCATTTGTTGAGCTTGAAGGCGGTAAAACCGGAATGATACATATTTCTGAAGTTGCTTCAAATTATGTTAAGGATATCAGAGAACATGTCAGCGTTGGTCAGGAAGTCAAGGCAAAGGTTATTTCGGTTTCTCCCGAAGGAAAAATCAGCCTTTCCATCAGAAAGCTTAACGACCAACCCAAAGAAAAGGAGCAGCGTCCTCAGCGCCCTCAGAAGCCCAGAGCAGAGAGACGCCCCGCTAATGTCTGGAACGGTCAGAAAAGCAGTGCTCCTCCCGCAGGCGAGAAGCAGTCTTTTGAGGATATGATGGCACGATTCAAGCAGATCAGTGATGAGAAGATGACTGACCTTAAAAGAGCCAGCGATTCCAAAAGAGGTAGCGCAGGTTATTCCCGCAGAGGCGCAAAATAAATGTGATTTAATCAACGGGAGCAATGTGGCTCCCGTTTTTAGTTAGGAAGATATTATGCGTGAAATAGATGTCGGTCTTATCGAACAGGCGGTCCGTGATTTGTGTATATCCGCCAATAAGCAACTGCCCGAAGACCTTGAAGAAAGAATTCATTTTTGCGCAGGTTGCGAATGTTCGGAACTGCCCGCAAGCATTATGAAAACGCTTGAGGATAACATCGAAGCGGCAAAGGAACTTGATATTCCGATATGCCAGGACACAGGTATGGCTGTTGTTTTTGCCGAAATAGGCCAGGGGGTCTGCCTTGTCGGCGGCAGTTTTGAAGAAGCTGTCAACAAAGGCGTTTCAAGAGGATATACTGAAGGATATCTTCGCTGTTCCGTTGTTAAAGACCCTTTGCGCAGAGTCAATACGGGGGATAACACTCCCGCAGTTATCCACACAAGAATAGTTGACGGAGATAAGGTTAAGATTACTGTTGCTCCGAAAGGCTTTGGCAGTGAGAATATGAGCAGCCTCAGGATGTTCACCCCCTCGGCAACGAGAGAAGATATAATTGCTTATGTTGTTGATACCGTAAGGCAGGCGGGAAGCAATCCATGCCCGCCGATGGTGCTCGGTGTCGGTATAGGCGGCACATTCGAGCAGTGTGCCCTGCTTGCCAAAACCGCACTTTGCAGAAGCGTAAGCAAAAAAAATCCAGATAAATTCTATTCCGATATGGAGAGCGAGATACTTGAAAGGGTGAACGCTCTGGGCATCGGACCTCAGGGATTCGGCGGAAAGACCACCGCCCTGAGTGTTGCAATAGAAGCGAAACCTACTCATATCGCAGGCTTACCCGTTGCGGTCAATGTCGGATGCCATGTTACCCGCCATAAAAGCATGGTTATCTGACGATTGTGTATAAATTTGAGTGTTTTTTAATAAAATCCTCAAAAACCCCTTTACATTTTTTGTGCATATATGCTACAATGTGATTGAAGTAAAACACTTCAATATCCAAAAAAGGGGATGACTATATGAAAATCACAATTACAGGTCGCAAGTGCTCACCCAGAGACTCTTTCAGAGAACACGCAGAAAAGAAGCTCGCCAAAATTGAGCGCTTTTTCGGCTCCGATGTGGAGGCGAAAGTAACGGTAACTGTTGAAAAGTCATCACAGTCGGTTGAAATCACCGTAAACAACAACGGAATGATTTTCAGAGCTCAGGAGAGAGCGGAGAATATGAACGAAGCTCTCGACAAATGTGTTGACACTCTCATCCGTCAGATAAGGAAGAATAAGACCCGCATTGAGAAAAAGATGCGTGCAGGCTCCTTCGATGCTTTTGCAGGCGAAGCCGATATTGCCGAAGAAGTTGATTTCGAACTTGTCAGAAAAAAATCAGTTAACCTCAAGCCCCAGTCTGTGGACGAAGCAATTCTTCAGATGAATCTGCTTGACCATAACTTCTATGTTTTCGTTGAAGAGTCAATCGGCGAGGTTTGTGTGGTTTATAAGAGAAATGACGGAGGCTATGGTCTTATCACACCTGAGATCGAGTAAAAGTTTAAACCGTTAGGTTAATATTTTTGGCGGGAATCATTCGGTTCCCGCCTTTTTTAAAGTGTCAGGAGAGTATTAATGAGAATTGATTTTGTAATACCCTGCCTTCTCGGCATGGAGTCCCTTATTTCAAACGAACTTAAAGAGCTCGGGGCAGAGAATGTTCTTGCCGAAAACGGAAGAGTGCTTTTCAGCGGCGATGAGAATATTCTTGCCAGAGTCAATATCTGTTCCCGTTTTGCGGAGAGAGTGCAGATTCTTGTCGGTTCTTTTGAGGCAAGGAGCTTTGAAGAGCTGTTTCAGGGCACAAAGTCTCTTGCGTGGGAAGAATGGATAGGCTCGCTTGATGCATTCCCTGTTAAGGGATATTCAATCAATTCCGAGCTTTTCAGCACCCGTGACTGTCAGGCTATTATCAAAAAAGCGGTTGTGGAAAGACTCAAATCCAAGTATAATATAGAATGGTTTGAAGAAACTGGTCCGGTTCATCAGATTCAGTTTTCGATTATGAAGGACAGGGTGTCACTTCTTATCGACACCTCGGGCTACGGACTTCATAAACGAGGATACCGTCTTGATGCCAACGATGCACCGATTAAGGAAACCCTTGCGGCGGCGCTTTGCAGTCTGTCGCATCTCAGACCTTATCATAAACTTTATGACCCTATGTGCGGTTCGGGCACCATTCTTATTGAAGGCGCCATGATGGCAGCAAATATTGCTCCCGGTCTCAATCGAAGCTTCTCTGCCGAGCGTTTCGGAGTTATTCCGAGAAACGTGTGGGCAGAAGAAAGAGAAAGAGCAAGAAGCCTTGTCAGACCCTGCGATGATTTCTTTGCCTACGGTTCTGACCTTGATGCAAAAGCAATTGAGCTTGCAAAGGTCAATGCGGAGCGTGCAGGCGTTGATGATATGATAAGCTTCAAGGTTGCCGATGTTGCAAAGTTTGCTCCCGCAACCGAGAGGGGAACGGTTATATGTAACCCGCCCTACGGAGAAAGACTTCTCAGCCTCGATGAATGCGAAGCTATTTATAACACAATGGGTAATGTCTTTGAACAGAAAAAAGGTTGGTCCTACAGCATCATCAGTCCCGATGAAGAATTTGAAAAAGCCTTCGGCAGAAAGGCTGATAAAAGAAGAAAGCTTTATAACGGTATGATTAAATGCCAGTTATTTATGTATTTCAAATAAACGGATGAGGGGAAATATTATGAAACATATTTTTGTTATCAATCCTGCGGCAGGTCAGGGAAAGTCACTTGATTTTATCAAGCCCAGAATCGAAGAAGTCTGCAAAAAGAATTCTCTTGATTATGAACTTTACATAACCAAAGATAAGGGCGACGGTATTGAATTTGTCAGAAACAGAGCAGCGAGCGGCGAAGAGCTCCGCTTCTACGCCTGCGGCGGCGACGGCACTCTTTATGAGGTTGTCAACGGTGCATACGGCCATAAAAACGCTCAGGTAGCAGTTATTCCTCTCGGCTCGGGTAACGACTTTATCCGTCTTTTCGGCACAAAGGAAGATTTTATGAATCTTGATGATGTTGTTAACGGTGTGCCCGTTGAATTTGACCTTATCAAGTGCGGCGACGAAATCGCGATAAATCAGTGCTCAATGGGTATGGATGCCGAGGTCTGTGCAATGCAGGGAAGCCTCAAAAAGCTCCCCCTTGTTTCGGGTGAAGGGGCATATTATCTCGGCTGTCTTTATGCAATAGCAAAGAAATTCAAGAACAGATTTACATATTGCATCGATGACGGCGAAAGCATAACGGACGATTATCTTTTCTGTTTTATCGGCAATTCAAGATGGTACGGCGGCGGATTTATGGCAGCTCCTCTTGCGCTTCCCGAAGACGGTCTTCTTGATTTTGTTCTTGTCAGAGCAAACATGAGCAGAGCAAAACTTCTCACACTTCTCAACAAGTATAAGAGAGGCGAGCATCTTGATTGGGATATAACCACCTTCAAGAGGGGAAAAAAGCTCGTTATCAAGAGCGAAAAGCCTGCCGCTGTCAATGTTGATGGTGAATGCAAATTTGTGACAGAGGCATCCTTTGAAATAATTGAAAAGGGTATGACCTATGTTGTGCCTGCAAAATCGAAATTTCTCGCAGAAAGAGAAAAGCGTCTTGCAGAAGGTAAATAATTCGGGGCTTGCATCAGGTGTTGTTTCACCCGGTGCAAGACCCTTTTGACTTTAAGAGGTAAAAACAAATGAGAAATTCCAATGAAATAAGAATGAATCCCTCTGGCAAACTTGTAATTATGCAGGTAAGCGATCCTCAGGATATGAAGTATGTTCGCAAGGCAATGGTTGAAATGCTTGATAATGCCTACGATAAACTGAGGCCTGACCTTGTGGTGTTCACGGGTGATAACATTCTCGGCAATCATCTTCTCGATGCCCGTTTCGGTTCAAGGCAGATTGCAAGCGGCAGGGCAGCAACAATGAAGATAATGCGTGAATCAATTCATCATATCTGCGCACCGCTTGACAAAAGAAAAATTCCGTTTGCAATGATTTACGGCAACCACGACGATATGAACCTTGTTTCAAAGGATGACCAGGCTGATATTTACCGCAGTTATTCCATGTGCCTGCCGATGAACACAAGAAACGGCAGAGTGGATTGCGATACCTATAATATTCCGATTTTCTCGAGCGACGGAAGTAAGCTTGTTTTCAATCTCTGGATGCTCGACAGTGCGTGGTACGATAAAGCCGAGGATAAATGCTATCAGGCAATCAAGCCCGAAACCGTTGAATGGTATAAGAAAACATCTCAGCAGCTCAAAGACAGCAACGGCGGCAATCCTGTGCCTTCGCTTATGTTTGCCCATATTCCTCTGCCCGCAATAACAAATCTTCTTGAGCAGTGCGGTCAGAATGATATCGGTGCAGTCAAGTGCGAAAAGGGTTGGTACAGACTCCGCCCCGATATCGCAAGGGGAAGTCTCGGAGAATATCCCTGCATTCTTCCCGATGACGGAGGATTGTTCGAGGCTGCTCTCGAATGCGGAGATGTCAAGGGCATCGTTTCGGGTCACGACCACAGAAACTGTTTTGAAGGTAAATACAAAGGAATTGATTTCATTCAGACATCTTGCGCTTCTTTCCGTTGCTACGGCGATAAAACAAGAGGTGTACGTATTTTTGAAATAGACGAAAGAGACCCCGAAAACTATATGACATATTTCTTTAATTATGATGACCTCTGCGGCAGAAGCATTGCAGCAAAGGCACGTTATTTCTGGGATGCGGATGAACTTGAAAAGAAGAAGTTCACCGCAATCGCAGGTGCTGCGGCAACCGTTGCTGCAGGTGTTGCGGGTGCATTGATAAAGAAAAAATAATCTTTCGAAAAATTCAAATTAAAATGAGGAATTAAAATGAAAAAGTTCAAAGCGTTTATTTCTGCTTTTATGGCACTTATGATTTTTGCAATGCCCTGCATTCCTGCATATGCTCAGACATATGAAGTTCCCGGCGACATTGTTATTGATGAGTCGGTAACAGAGGAAGAGGCAACCGATGTAATAACCGAAGAAGAAACAACAGAGGAAGACACATCCGAAGAAAAAACAGACGGCAATGAACCTGTTGCAACCATTTCGCTGTGCACAGCCATTTATGTATGGCCTATTTCGGGTCACACCTGGATTTATGTTCATAACAATTCCGATGAACCCATAAAGGTAGGCCACTATGAAGTTCCTGCCGGCGAAGGTGTTTCCGTAGGCGTTTTCTCCTTCTCGGTTAACGACGGCTGGGGTCTTTATTATAATGTTGAAGCCTATAAGGAAAACACCAAGAACCGTGCCAACAAAGTATGGTCGATTTCGGAAGATATCAACGCAGAGCAAGTTGAAGAACTCAGCGATAAACTGATAAACTATCCCAATTACTGGGGTTTCGGCGGTAACTGCGCAACCTTTGCTTTCACAATTTGGAATTCCGTTACGGGCGATTTTTACACCTCTCTTCTTATTCCCGCCATTACTCAGATTATGATGATAATCGGCGGCGCCAAAAGGGGAGTGCTCGAAATGTATTGCCCGCCGCGTGATCGTGTTTACAGGCAGAAAGGCTGGGGCGAAACCGCATATCTTGTTGTTGCAAGCGATTATACCGTAAGCTGAAAGGAAAGATATCTTATGGCTAAAGAAAAAAGATTTGAAAAGGTTTATTCGCAGGGCGCACTTGAAATTATTGAGATTCTCGTTGATAAAGAAACGGGAGTGAATTATCTGTTTCGTCAAAACGGCTATGCAGGCGGTCTGACCCCGCTTCTCGACCGTGACGGCAGACCTGTTGTAACACCGATAATTGAAAAATAAACCGATTAAGGGCAGTCAATAAAAGACTGTCCTTGTTTTTTACAAATAAATCATCAAATATTACAATTCTATTATGTTTTGCAGGCGGTGATGTATAATCAAAACAACAAAACACAGGAGGTTTATTATGAAAAAATTTATTACTGTGCTTGTAATTGCCGCTTTTATTCTTCCTTTGCTTAATAGTTGCAGAGATGAAGCGAAAAAAGAAACTGTAACAGCATCCACCATGCGAAAGACAACGGTCGTTGATGTCACAGAAGAACCGACAACAGAAGAAGAGTCTGTTCCGGAAACGGAAAATGATCCGCAAGAAGAATTTGTTTCAGAATATAGACACTATAAGTTTGAGTTTGAAATAAAGGATTGCAAGAAAACCGATTATGAAAAGAATTTTTCGAAGGAAGTCTTAAATGAGATTTATGACTTGATTCCTATGTATTATGGTTTCTCGTTCGGTTGTGATGATTATGATAATTGGAGTGGCGACCCAAACTCTGTTTTGAATGATATTTATCACAGCACGGGATGTTGGATGATGGATGGTTACGAATACGGTTCCGAAGAAGTGAAAAAAGCGAATGAGGAGATGAACTCCAATCCTTACGGCGGTAGCCATGAAGAAGGTTTTTTCACTTCTGTTGATAAAATTAATGCCAGAATTCGTGATGTTTACGGTCCTGATGCAAGGCGGTTCAAACCTGAAGATTTTGATACCTATGATGAAATAAAGACAAGCGAAGAGTCTGTTTTTGCAGATTATGATTATTCATTCAGGTTTGTGTATTTGCCTGGGTGCGGAGTGGTTCGTGCCCTTGCAAGAGAAACGTGGGGAGGGGAAACACCGGCGCTTTGCCTCTGCGATGTCAGAATGTCTGACGGATATTATGTTGCAGAAGCAATTCAGGAAACTTATTATTCCTTCCGTGTTAAATATATTATGACAATGTCTGCAGAGTCAGACGGAAACATATATTTAAAGAGCCTTGATAAATTCTATATTTTACCTGACGGCGTTGAAAATAACATGAAGGTTATTTCGGAAGACGTTCAGGTGGTATCAGAGGAATATCGTTCAGAAGAATTGATTGTTGTCGGAATGTTATCTCTAGGAGAAGAGGTTTATTCAAGTGATGATTTGGATTCCGACGATGAATATATATGGATAGTTTCAGAAAAATGCAGAGGAAAGGTTAAAAAGAACAGTTTAGCCGTGATAGAATAAAACCAACCCCCGAAAAGGAGAAATCCTCTTCGGGGGTATTCTTATATAATGTAATATTATATTAGAGAGTAGTGAGGGTTTCCATAACGTAGTTGCCGAAGTCCTCGCAGGTTGCGCCGTCTGCTCTGCCTGTAATCTTGAGTTTCTTTTCTTCATACATACAGATATCGAGAGCTCTTTCAAGCTTATCTGCTTCAGTCTGCTTGCCGATGTGTGAAAGAAGCATAACAGCTGCACGGAGCATTGAGCAGGGATCTGCATACTGTCCTCTGCCTTCTCTCATCATTCTGGGAGCCGAGCCGTGGATGGCTTCAAACATTGCGTATTTCTTGCCGATGTTTGCGCTGCCTGCGGTGCCTACGCCGCCCTGGAATTCAGCAGCTTCGTCTGTGATGATATCGCCGTAAAGGTTGGGAAGAACGAACACCTTGAAGTCTGTTCTTCTCTTCTTGTCGATGAGCTTTGCTGTTGTGATATCAATGTACCACTCATCGGTTGTGATTTCGGGATAATCTTTGCCGACTTCCTTGCAGAGGTTGAGGAACTTGCCGTCAGTTGTCTTGATAACGTTTGCTTTCTGGATGATTGAAACTCTGTTCTTGCCGTTTCTTCTTGCGTAGTCATATGCGAGCTTTGCAATTCTCTGAGTGCCTTCGGTTGTTGTAACAACAAAGTCCATGGCAAGGTCATCTGTTACGTTGATGCCCTTTGAACCGACTGCATATGCACCCTCTGTGTTTTCACGGAAGAATGTCCAGTCGATGCCTTCCTCGGGAACCTTAACGGGACGAAGGTTGCAGAAAAGGTCAAGAGCCTTTCTCATTGCAACGTTTGCGCTCTCGATGTTGGGCCAGGGATCGCCTGCCTGAGGAGTGGTTGTGGGTCCCTTAAGAATAACGGGGCACTTTTTGAGTTCTTCAAGAACATCATCGGGAATAGCCTTGTTAACTGCAACGCGGTTTTCGATTGTGAGACCGTCGATGGTCTTGAATTCGATTTTGCCTGCGTCAACATCTTCCTTAAGAAGGAATTCAAGAACTCTTGCAGCTTCGTTTGTGATGATGGGGCCGATGCCGTCACCGCCGCAAACGCCGATTGTGAGCTTGTCAAGAGTTGAATAGTCAATGAAATCGCCCTGCTGTTTTATAGCTTCGCTTCTTGCATCCTGTTCTCTGATAAGAGCTTCGAACTTTTCAAGAGCAGCTTTAATCTGTACTTCTGTCATTTTTATTTCTCCTTATTTGCCGATATTCTTTGTGTAATTGAGAAGTCCGCCGTCAAGAATCATTGCTGTCTGTCTGTCGGAATAATCATATGCAAGCTCATACTTTTCGCCCTTGGTTACATTTTCAAGAATAACCTTTGAACCGTTCTTTATGTTCTCTCTGATGTTGTTGAGAGCGAGAATATCATCGGTGTCAATCTTATCGTAATCGTCGGGATTTGCAAATGTGAAGGGCATGATGCCTGCATTTATGAGGTTAGCGCAATGAATTCTTGCAAATGATTTAGCGATAACAGCCTTGATTCCGAGATAAAGGGGAACAAGAGCTGCGTGTTCTCTTGAGGAACCCTGACCGTAGTTTGCACCGCAAGTCGGAGGCCAAGCGGTCTTAGGAAGACAATCCTTTTGTACAACTCCTTGG
>JAZNRG010000018.1:0-3568 GCA_045590575.1 Acutalibacteraceae bacterium
CGCTTTACGTTAACGGGAACTTTTTCGTTGATTTCGTTAACGTTTTCAACACCTTTTTCTGCACAAAGTTCAATAAGTTTTTCAAAAATACGTGCAAGTGCACCTGCATCTTCATCTGCTCTGTGGTGGTCGAATTTGGGAAGCTTGAAGTGGTTTGAAATTGAATCAAGCTTATAGTTTTTGATTCCCTCGATAAGGCTCTGTGCCATAACAAGGGTATCAATATGAGTAAAATTATAATCAATGCCGTTTCTTCGGCAGGTATGTTTCAGAACATTGGTATCGAATGTTGCGTTGTGGGCAACAAGAACACCGTCGCCGCAGAACTCAAAGAATTTACGCACGGCTTCGGCTTCCTTGGGCGCGTTGGCAACCATACGGTTATCAATACCCGTAAGCTGAGTTATCTTTGCAGGAATCTGGCACTCGGGGTTAACAAAGGTCTGGAACCTTCCCCTCTCCGCACCGTCAACATACTTGACTGCACCGATTTCGGTAAGGCGCACTCTGTCGGTACGCAGACCCGTTGTTTCAACGTCAAAAACGATAAAAGTTCCGTTCAGAGGCATATCCGCATCGCCCGTCATTATTTTAACGGAGTCATCAACGTAATAACCCTCCATACCGTAGATAACCTTTATGCCGTTTTTCTTTGCCGCCGCAGCTGCTTCGGGATAAGCCTGAACAACGCCGTGGTCGGTTATTGCAACAGCCTTGTGACCCCATTTTGCAGCTCTTTCAACCAGCTTCGCCGCACTTGTCATACCGTCCATTGCAGACATATTGGTATGCATATGCAGTTCAACACGCTTTTCTTCGGCAGTATCGGTAACGGTTATTTCATCGATAAGCATAACCGCCCTTGCATCGATAACGGGAGTTTTCATATAATCATCATACTTCACAAGGCCTCTTACCATAACGATTTTTCCGTCTTTGAGATTGGAAAGAAGCTGTTCGCAGTTCTGATTTTCTTCAAAAATCTTGACTGAATAAGAATTGGTTTTATCTGTTATATTGAATGTTATGATTTTATGCTTTCCGTCTCTTGTTTCGCGAAAATCAAAACTAAACACCCTGCCCCACACTGTAACATTGCCGTCTTCAATCGAAATCCCGTTAAGCGGCACGGGCTTTGACTTGATTTTATTGCCGTAAATCACCTTCGCATTTGTCAGAGAAATGGGCAAGTCATCATATTCACGCTCGGGTTTCTTGGGCTTTGCAGGCTCGCTGACGGCGGTAACATCAATTTTGATGCCGTCCTTCTGCATCTGAACATATTCGGGAGAATCAAGAGTTGCGGTGTTTTCACCATTTATCTGAACATCAACAGCAATGCCAAAGCATTCTCTGATATATTTTTCAAGGAATTCTTTTGCACCTGCTTCTGCAAGGATATCCGCACCGTTATATACAGTTAAAACAATCTTATTTTCTTTTATTTCAAACTTTGCATTTTCAAGAAAACCGTTTGCCGCCGCAATGTTTTCCTTGATTGCTCTTACAAGCTGCGGCACACAGTTTTCACCGAATGCACTATGATGGAAAAAGGGCTTGATTATTACTTTATTGAGCCCGATTGCATTTTTGATTTCGGTCTGAGCCGAAAGAATGAATTTATCTTCAACATAACGGTCAAAGCGAGCCGATATGTCTAATTTCATTGTATCTTCGTCAAGAAAGATGCGCTCAACCGTGCCGCCCGAAAAAATCTCGCGCAGCCCCGCATTTATGTATTCACCTATAAAATTTAAGATAGCATTTTCTTGCATTTTATCTGCCCTTATTATAATTTTTCTATTTCGGCAAGAAGCGTTGCAACCGCCTCATTCTCGGGCACCTTGCATATAATCTCGCCTTTTTTGAATATCAGCGCACAGCCGTCACCGCCTGCAATACCGATATCCGCTTCCCTTGCCTCTCCGGGACCGTTGACTGCGCATCCCATAACGGCAACCTTGATATTCTTCTTGCAACCCGAAAGCTTTGATTCAACTTCGTTTGCAAGACCTATGAGGTCAATCTTCGTTCTGCCGCAAGTGGGGCAAGAAACGATATCAACACAGTCGGTTTTGATGCCGATTGCCTTGAGAATTCCGTTTGCTGCAGACACTTCTTTTACGGGGTCATCGGTCATTGAAACACGGATTGTGTCGCCGATGCCATCAAGAAGGAGCGAGCCTATGCCGACGGAGGACTTGATGAGAGCCATATTGTGAGTACCTGCCTCGGTAACACCGAGATGCAGAGGATAATCGCATTTCTCGGCAACAAGTCTGTAAGCCTCGGTCATAATATTAACTGATGATGATTTTATGGAAATTATTATATCGTTGAAGTTGCACTGTTCAAGCAACGCAACGTGGTTCATTGCGCTTTCGGCAAGTGCCTCGGCGCAGGGTGAACCGTATTTTGAAAGAACCTCTTTCTCAAGTGAGCCCGAATTAACACCGATTCTTATGGGCACCTGCTTTGCCTTGCACGCATTCGCAACGGCACGCACTCTGTCCATTGAGCCGATATTGCCGGGATTGATTCTGATTTTATCAACGCCCGCTTCAAGACTTGCAAGAGCAAGACGATAGTCGAAATGGATATCCGCAACAACGGGAACTGCAAGATTTTTTTTGAGTTCTTCTATAAGTTTTACCGCCGCCATATCGGGCACAGCCGCCCTTATTATTTCGCAGCCTGCCTTTTCAAGCTCAACCGCCTGCTTGACGCTTCCTTCAATATCGGATGCGGGTTTGTTGAGCATTGACTGAACGGTTATCGGTGAATCGCCGCCGACAAAAATATTGCCGACCTTAACTTTTCTGCTGTTTCGTCTTTGCATATCTTATCCACCTCTGATAAGTCTGAGAATATCGCTGAATGATATAACAACCATAAGAAGCATAAGAAGCGCAAGTCCTATTGCGTGAACCCAGCCTTCATACTTCTTGGGAACGGGTTTTCTGAAAATCATTTCGATAAGAATAAAGAAAAGTCTGCCGCCGTCGAGTGCTGGAAGAGGAAGAAGATTGAAAAGACCAATGTTGATAGCTATCATTGCGGTAAGGGTGAGAAGATAGCTGTAGTCCGTTTCTTCAACCGAGGTCTGCGCCGCATCGGCAATATAAGTTACCGTACCGATAGGACCCGAAAGGTCGCTCAGACCGTACTGACCCGTTACAAGGTCAATCAGACTTATCCATACGATTCTGCCGATTGATACGGATTCAAGCACCGCATTCTTTGTGACGCTTGTAAATGTCGGAGGAACACCCTTGATTATGAAATCATAAACAATAGTCAGAGTACCGTTGTTATCGAAAGTCTGAAACTCAACTCCGTTGAGCTCGAGTTTTTCACCTTCTCTTTCAACAACAAAATCAAACACACCGTCTTTATCCCTCTGCATAAGGAAGCTGAGGTCATATTCCGAAAAAACTCTTTTGCCGTTGATTTTTTCA
The DNA here is from genome assembly GCA_045590575.1 of Acutalibacteraceae bacterium. Lineage (GTDB taxonomy): Bacteria > Bacillota > Clostridia > Oscillospirales > Acutalibacteraceae > CAG-177. The sequence goes on from JAZNRG010000018.1 coordinate 3,459, forward strand.
ATCTTATCCCCCGCCTGAAGATGCTGACTGCTGACAGCATTTTCTTCAAACGAATGAATCTGCGGAAGACCGATGAGGTCGGTCTGAGTGAAGTCGGATCGTAGCCATGT
>JAZNRG010000019.1:0-5540 GCA_045590575.1 Acutalibacteraceae bacterium
AACAAATCCCGATGCAAATGTTGCCGTGCTTTCGGGTACACTTGTTATTCTGCCTGATTCCGCCGTTGAAGCTGCGCAGGAAATCGCATACAACGAAGGTGTACCTTGCAGAATAAAGAAGCTTGAAAACACAAATCACACCGAAATTATTTTCAGCGGCTCAAATAAAAATAAGGTCAGCATTATAACAAAAGCATTTCAGCTTGGCTTTATCAATGTACTTATCGGAACAAAATCCTTGCTTGGCGAAGGCTGGGATTCACCGTATATCAATTCGCTCATTCTTGCAAGCTTTGTGGGCAGCTTTATGCTCTCAAATCAGATGCGAGGCAGAGCAATCCGAATTGATAAAAAGAATCCCGAAAAGGTGTCGAATATCTGGCATCTCGTGACGGTTGAGCCTGACTCAAAGGATGAAATCATCAGCGACGATTTTGAAACGATGAAACGCCGTTTTGCCTGCTTCCAGGCACCGGCATATAACAGCGACATTATCGAAAGCGGAACAGACAGAATCGATATTCTCAAAGCACCCTATGATGCAAACGGTCTTGAAAGCATCAATAATCAGATGCTCTCGCTTGCCGCCGCAAGAAACGTTATGTCAGGCAGATGGGATGCCGCCGTCAAAGGCAAAGCAAGACCCGAAATTGAAGAAGTCAGCGAAATTCCTGCAGAGGTTCAGCCTGCAAGTGCCGTTCATAAGAACAAGATTTATGCAATCGTTCTTGCAGTTATGATTGTCCTTGCAATAATCATAATCGCAACGTCAGGTTTCTTCGGCGGACTTATCGGATTTATCATAGCGGCAATGTCTTCCGTATTACTGATTAAATCCGCATCGGTTGTTATGAAGAATTCATCGCCCGAAAAAACTGTTTCAAATATCTCAAATGCGATTCTCCGTACTCTCAAAGAAATCGGAGAAATCGAAAGCAGGGGAGCAACTGTTTCGGTCAGAAAATCCGAAAAGAAGAATACCGTCAACTGTTCTCTTTCAAAAGCAACCGTAAGAGAAAAGAACGTGTTTGCAAAAGCGGTTTCCGAACTTCTTTCACCCATTGACGACCCGAGATATCTTCTCATCGGCACAAAGGGTCTGTTCAAAACGACAAGCAGAAACTATGTTCAGAGCTATGCTTGCCCATCAGTGATTGCTGTCAATAAAGAAACTGCGGAAATTCTTGCAAAGAATCTCAAATCCGCAGGCGGAAAGTTTGAACTCGTTTTCACAAGAAACGAAAACGGCAGAAAAGAGCTTTTCAAATGCCGTAAATATTCTTACATCAATGCAAACAGCAAGCTCGTCAAAAATAAAAAGATAGTGAAATAAAAAAAGCAGGCAGCATCGTTATTGATGTTGCCTGCTTTTGTATCCGAAATCGAAATGAATTTAAAAGTGGAAAAAACAAGACCCGAAACTCTTTATATATCAACGGTTTCAAAGGGTGGTAATTGAAGTGTACGTATAGTTTGACCTGTAACCATAATTTTGCGTTTTATGCGTTACAAATGAAAGAGTTTAATAATTAAGATGTTTTATCCACATATCCAACCATGAAGCGATTATTTCTTTTCCTTCATCAGGAGAAATGAAATAATCGGTATCAGACTTTTTGTCACTCATATGCAGACTGTTGATATATGCATTCGGATGGTTTTTTTGCTCCGATTTCAAATCTTTTTTTGTTTCGAGATTGTTTGAATTTATTTTCATTATATCACTCTGTGTTATTCCGTTTTATGGTCATTTATGACAAGACCGCTTTCACGCACTCTTACCGCAAGCTCGGTGCGGTTACGGAAGCCTGTTTTGTCACGCATATTCTGAATGTGAGCCTTGACGGTACGCACGGACATACCGAGTTTTTCGGCTATATCCGCATCGGCTTCGCCGTCAACAACCTCACGAAGAACAAGAAGCTCTTTTTCCGTGAAATCAACGTTGAGTGCTTCTCCGAGTCTGAGTGAGGGTGTTGTGTCGGGATAAACGGAATCGCCCGCCATCGTTCTGTTCATAACCTCAATGATTTCCTCTGCCGATGCACTTTTGTACCAGAAGCTTTCAACTCCCGCTTTTCTTGCTCTTTCAATAAAGCTGAATTCGGGCTGACTTGTAACAATGATTATTTTGATATGAGGACAGCTCTTTTTGATTTTTGCCGCCGCATCAAGTCCGTTTGCATCCATTGCCGTACATACATCCATAAGGATAAGGTCAATGGGGTTTCTGCGGCAATAAAGCTCTGCCATTGCCGCACTTTCGATAGATTGCGAAAGCTTATATTCTTCGCTGTCGTTTATGTATATTTCAAGCAGCTTGCGAGCCATGGGGTCATCTTCAACAATAAGAACATTAATCAAAATAATTCCACCTCTTTTGGCATCTGAACAGTCATTACAAACTGCGGTACAGACTGAATTTCCATATTTCCGCCCAGACGTTCAATTTTACTGCGGAGCGAACCGAGACCGCCGCCCTCGTGTATTTCTTTTGTCGGCTGATTTCCGTCGTTGGTATACCTTGCACAGTAACCGTCATCCGTTTCATAAAACTCAACGAACAGAGTTTTGGCATCTGCGTGGATAACGGCGTTTGTCAGCGCTTCCGTTGCGGCGGAAGTCAGTATACTGCCGATTGCATCGTTCATCGGGAATTCACCGCTGATTTCAACGGTAACACCTGCGGATTCGGCAATATCAATGAGTGTGTTAAGCAGACCGCTGTTCTGCGCAGGTTCAGCTTCCGTTCGGAGAACGGCGATGTTTCTGTTCCACGTGCTGATAATCGGCTGAAAATCAGCTTCGGGTTGGCTCAGGCTGTGACGGGTTGCGAGAAGTGCCTGACCGAGTTCGCTGTGAATACGGATTTTTGTTTCAAGGCGTTCTCTTGCCCTTGTTGTTTCGTCAACGGTTTCGCCGTAGTGCCTGAGTCTTGCGTTCATTTCTTCAAGCTCTTCGTTGTTCATACGTAGTCTGTTTGTAAGCTTATGAAGGCTAGTTGTATCGGTTGCGGTAATCTGAAAAACATTTTCAACCTTTTCACGTCTGAAGGTATAAACCGTTCCGTCAGACAGACGGTATTCGGGTTGCTCGCTGTCGGAAATACGGTGAACGTCGGGAAGAACGTCACCGTTTACAAGTGCCTTCCAGAATTTGTTGGCATTCTGAATTTCTTCGCCAGTCATAATATATCCGAGCTCGTTCATTTTGTGGTTTACGAGCTGAACGGTACCGTTAGCTTTTGAAAAACAAAGCCCCGTTGGAAGATGATCGAAGCTTTCTTTTATGGAAAGCGACGAAACGCTGTTTTTACGGTAACGGATTTCTCCGATACCAAGGAAAATAAGAAAAGCAAGATTTGCCAGAATATAAATCAGCGAATATTCCGCATTTTCAAGAAGCACCATGCTCGGATACGGAATATCACGGCTGAAAATAAATGCGTTGAGTCCCGTTGTAAGAACAACAAGCAGAGCAAAGCCTGCAAGATTGAAAAGGGCGGTAAACACCTTTGTCAGAGGCTTGAAATCACGGAGAAAAAGATTCGGAACACAGCAAATATTTATTACGGCTTCAAGAAACAAAACCGACATAAATAACGCCTGAATAAAAGTTCCCGTTTCAAGAAGGTTAATCATCCGATGCACCTCCTTCGGAAAGGAGAATATAAACCGCAACATCGTTTTCATCAACATCGCAGGTTACACTTCCGTCGGCTAAAGAAAGTGTGTTCAGTGCAGAAGTATCGGCGCCGTCATTCAGACCTATCTGAAGATTAAGTTTAATAACGGAGTTTTCGCATTTTAGCGATACCATAAGAGCATTGACATCATCAACAAATGCTTCAACCGTTTTTTCAAACAAGTCATAAACGGCAACCGCATTTTCAACATCCAGATTGCCCGAGCATTTGCTCTTTAACGATGAATGAACACCGAGCAAGCGGATATTGTCAAGGGATTCACGAAGGCAGAATTCAAGCTCCGATGAAGAAATGATTTTGTTTTCTTCGCTGAGCAAAAGCAGATTGCTTCTTCGTTTTATGTAAGCACTTATAACACAGATTTTTGCCAGTGCATTGTGTGCTTCTTCGGGATTTTGCTTTGCCTGGGTGAGCAATTCTTCTGCTTTTATAAGCTGTGATGAAACGTCACGGGCAATTCGGTCATAGAGTCTGTTCTTTTCTTCAAAACGTGCTTTCTGCTCGTTCATATCAATTTCCGCTTTCAGCAGAAAGTTGTTTTCGCTGAGCCTTTCGCGGGTTTCTTCAAGACTTTTCATCAGCTTTTTGATTTCTTTTATATCGTTCTGCCAGAATACATATCCGCCCGAAACTGGCTTGCCGTGAAGCATAGTTTTTCCGAGCTCAACGGGGATGTCCAAAGCGTTTTGCATCACGTCTTCAGGCAAATCGTCGGCATAGGAAGATATATACATTGTCTGATAATTCTTATCAACCACCTGCGCCGCAACTGTTGAAATTTCAAAGAATTCTGTGTAACCCGTATTTGAACGGATGAGACCGCTCTGAATTGCACTTTCAAGGAGAAGAGTAATCATAAGGCAGTCAACAGCAGTAAGATCGGCGTTGATAAGACCAAGAGCATAAAGCACCCAGAAAACAACTGAGCAAGCCATAATGATAAGAGGCAATTTCTGGAATGTTTTACTGCCGGGCACACGGCTTTTGATAACGAGGGATATTACAAAATAAAAGCCGAGAATAATGAACCATGCGGCAACTATATAAAAACCGAAACCGTATTCGTATTGTTTGTTGAAATAATAAATTCCGTTCGGGAATTCAAACACTAGATTATGAAAATCGTTTGTGAAAACAAAAATAATGAGTGCAAAAGCGGGAATATAAAGAAGATTGAGCCACCACGGCATTTTGTATGTTTCGGGTTTTCCGATATAGGTTGTGATAAATACGCCGAGAAGCGGAATAAGAATCATCGGAATGTAAAAAGCATACCACAGGTATCGGCACAAATCAGAAAATTCAGAAATAAAAAACCATTTCGTCGTTCTCTCTGCAAGCCAGAATGACATAAGCATACCGACGGAAATCAGATAGCTTCGGATTCTTTTATCAAGAATTCTGCGCCGCACGGTAATAACCCAGCCGAATGATAATGCAACAAAAATCATATGAGGAAGAATTGTAAATGCATTTCCTGAAAATGAGTCGGTAAGCGGAAAGTTGATGCCGTTATAAAGTATACCTGCCATTGCAAGAACCAATGCGCAGACAAGGTAAATCAGAGTCTTTTTCTGTGTCTTGATCATATTCCGCCTCCTCTCACAATAATCCAATTTAATAATAACATAAAAGCAATAAAAAATCTATATTTATTTCACTCGGTTTCCGTTTCAAAACTTTCAAATAATGAAAAAAATTAACATTAATAAACCCCGAATGGATTGCAACAATAATAAAGCAAACGCAAATTGAATTTGAAGGGGTGTAAACGAAATGTCAAAGAATAATTCAGTTGTTCCTCAGGCAAGAGCTGCTCTTGACCAGTTCAAGA
>JAZNRG010000020.1:0-2684 GCA_045590575.1 Acutalibacteraceae bacterium
CTCCCTTCGGTTTTTACGTTTGTCAGAATCATTGCATTTTCGCCGGGGTCATATATTGCACATTCACTGCCTTCGATAACACCGTTGCTTATGCCAGTACCCCAGGAATATTTTCTTGAAATTATGTTTCCTTCGGGAATATAGATTCCGTAATCACAATCGGTTATATAAAAGTCTGTAAATTCGCCGCTGAAGGTGTATCGAATGCCTTCTTTGACAAACATTCCGTAAAGCATATCGGAGATTCTGACATCGGCAAATTCGGGCCATTCGAGGTCGCCTATTACAAGACCGCAGCCGTTTTTGCGTGTGTACTCATCAAGCTCCTGCCTTTCGGGAGCGTTGAACTCAGCACCGGCTTTGCACCAATATTCGTTTGATATATAAAGAGTTTTTACGGTATCAACATCGGCTGAATTATGAGCATTCAGGCCCTGATAAAGGCAGGTTCCTTTTACGTTTTCAACCGTCAGCATTTCATGGCACTCATAAATACCGTTTTCGCATTCCGCACTCGCACCTATTCCTCTGTAGGAATTGATGAGGGTGCAGTTTTTTATTGTCTGAAGCATATAGTCGTCGTTACCGACCACGTAAAAGGTGAACGGATAAGGTTTTATGTTATCAATGCTCTGGTTGGGATACCAGACAGTAAGACCCACTGCACCTGCACTTGCACCGACAGTAAATAAAGCGGGATTCATTGCATCGCTGCTTTCAACGTCGGCAATGATTATTGTTCCGTAGTCCGTTCCGTCATCGGGGTCCTGATAATCGCCCATAAGGGTAACAAACTGACGGATATAAATATTGCCCGTTATTTTGTATCTGCCTGCAGGGAGCCAGACCGTACCGCCACCGTTTGCCGCACAGTTATCAATAGCCTGCTGAATAGTCGCAGTAACATCGCTCTCACCGCTTGAATCGGCATTGATAACAATATCAGCTATCACAACCTCATCCGTCGGATAAACGGTTTCGATGATTTGCGGTGTATTTACTTCACCAACCGCAAAGCACGGAACAACAGTGTTAAATGCAATCAAAATGCAAAGCAACGAAGAAAACAGTTTTTTCATCTTATCAGCTCCGATTTGTTAATAAAAAGTTATGATGCAATAATTATAATTCTCTTTCAAGATTATGTCAAACATACTGTAGAATTTTATTATCATATATGATATAATATCAGAAATTATTGCGAGGTAAATGCTGTTTAGTATTTTAAAATATCCGTTTAATTTATGGAGGTATTGTTATGAAAAAGCTTTTATCGGTAATTCTTGCTGTTGTTATCACCCTGAGCATAACACCGCTTGTGTTTGCCGCAGGAACAACATACTATATCGACAGCATATCTGGCAATGACGATAACACGGGTTTATCCGAAGCTTCTGCATGGAAAACGGTTGCTAACATTGCTTCTTTAACACTTGAAGCAGGTGATAAAATTCTGTTCAGAGCAGGCGGAGACTATAACTGCGCTATTACGCTTACCTGCTCGGGCACTCAGGATAATCCCATTGTCATTTCATCCTACGGTGAAGGCAAAAAGCCGCATCTTAACACCGACGCAAGAGATGCGGTTATGAAGCTTTTTGACTGCTCCTACGTAACCGTTTCGGGCTTTGAAATCACGGCTCACAACGGCGGCGGCATCTGGGTTGACGGAGTTACAAAAGAATCAAAGGGTGTCAAAATAGAAAACTGCGAATTTCACGATATGCAGAATTATAAGGTAACTTGCCGTGATAATTATACCGAGGGTCCGATTTCAGGCAGAGCCGCAATTGTTATCAAGCGTTACGGAGGCTCGCCTTATCCCGTCAACGATTTTCAGGCAGTAAACTGCAAAATATACGATGTGGGCAACGGTATATTTTTCACAGGTTCACAGGATCTGAATAAAAATGCACTTGTAAAGAACTGCGAATTTTACAATATGGACGGTGAAGCAGTTGTTCTTGAAGGCTGCGACGGTGCTTTAGTAACGCATTGCCGTGCGATAGACTGCTGCCAGGGAGTCGGTCTTGATGAAAACGGAGAAATTCTGTATTTTACCGCCGCAATGTGGACTCATTATTCATCAAACTGCACTTTCAGCTACTGCGAAATAGCGGGTCAGAAAAACTACGGTGACGGAATGACGGTGGATTTTGACCACGGCTCATACAACTGCACATACGAATACATTTATTCTCATGATAATATGCGCTTTATGTGCAACAACCCTGCCAGCGGCGGCAACAGAGGTAACACGGTAAGATACTGTCTGTCAGTTAATGACAATCAAGGCAGAAACAAAATAGGCGTATCCGACGGCGAATGGAATTTCAGCTTTTACAACAATACCATAATCAATTCTCCCGAATTCCAGATGACCCAGATTTATGATTCGCTGTTTGCAAACAATATTATAGTTTTCAAAGACGGTCATAAGTTTTATCATATGAATGAAGAAGCTAAAACCTGGAATAATGTGTTTGCCAACAACTGCTATTACAACACTTTTAATCCTTCATTTGATAAAGACGCCTTAAACACTCTTCCCGGCTTTGTTGGCGGTGATGACCCGATAAAAGCATATCAGCTTGCAGAAGGCTCACCATTAATCGGTGCAGGCTTTGAGATTAAGGACGGCTGCATGACAGATTTCTACGGCAATGAAATAACAAGCAACAATA
>JAZNRG010000021.1:0-4930 GCA_045590575.1 Acutalibacteraceae bacterium
ATGATTATGCTGTAAAAATCAACTCATGATTAACAATCTCTTTTGCACATGCTTCAATGCTGTTCATACGAGCAACCCACTCCATTTGGTCTTGTTCTTTGAGTTGCTCGGTGATACCCTCATTGAGTTTCATCTGTTCTGCCAGCCGAGAGAACATAGCGGATGCTTGTTCATCAACCTCTGAAAGATGAGACCACAATGTGCCGTTCATAAGCATAATATTAAATTGAACTCGTTTGTGTTGCATAAGATAATCTTTGCGTTTCAGTCCCCATACACCGAGTGGTTTGTTTGCTTCGGCAGGTAATGTGATGTTGGGGATTCGATAATCACCAACGGTTCTATATGTACCGCCGTTCTGTTCAAATGATGATTTATTCATAACTGTAAATTCCTTTCAATCTGTAACAAATGTGTCGTGTGTGAATTTTGCACCAAGCCGAAAACCTGAAATAAAACTATCGGCTATACTGACTGTTAAAAAATCGTTATATGTACTTGTGTAAGTTACGAACAAAGCTTTTTCTTTGCCACTTAACTTTGAAGCTAATAATTCTTCTTTTTCTGTAAGAGAGTTTAACTTTTTCTTTAACTCACTTTTAAGTTCTGAACAGCATTCCTGCGGTTCAATGTTGCCATAATAAAAGTCTTCAATAAAACCAGACATTTTGTAAACCTCCGTAATAAATTGATAATCCTTACAATTCAATCATTCCGACTGTCTACAAAAGCAGAAGGGAGGCAACTTCCTTATGAAGTGCCTCCCTTCAACAGTCCCTTAATTTTTTCTAAGTCCTTTCGGATAATGATTCTTAGCTCTGCCGCCGCTGACTTTCGCACCGCCTACTGCGTATCCGTCAACGGTAACAACCGCCCAGCCGTTTTCGCAGTCTGTTGCAATTTCTTCGCCGTGAAGGTATTTTTCAAGCTCGGGTGAATCGGCAGCGAGGTATATTTTTCTTTTGAAATTCTTTCCCATCGCCATAAAAAACTGATGATGGGGGAGAATATAGTTTTTCTTAACCTCGCCGATTGTTACTCCGCACATAAATGCAGAGCCTTTCGGCACTTCAAATTCCGAATTGAAATACACGGGGTTGTCGTTATACATAATAACATCTGAGCTGTCATATTCGGTCAGAACATCATCAAGAAATTCGGTAATAGCTTTATCAATCTTACTGATTTTTGAAGACTTATGATTATTTACTGATGATTCATTCTTATTGTGAAGAACCGCCATAAACTGACCTTCACCCTTGCAGATATGCGGATAAAACCTTCGTGCAAATGATATATTTTCGGTTTTGCAGCCCTCAAAACAAATGCCGTCGCTTGTGCATTCAATAACTTTTTCATTAACGGAAACAATTTCAAATTCAGGATGTTCACTCAAAAAACGATCAACAACCATTTCGTTTTCTTCAAGAGAAAAAGTGCAGGTTGCATAGATGATATATCCGCCGTCTTTGAGGAGTTTAACCGCATTTTCAAGGATTTCAGATTGCCTTTCAGCGCACATAAGAATGTTATCTGTGCTCCATTCTTCGATTGCGATATCCTCCTTGCGGAACATTCCTTCACCAGAACACGGTGCATCGCACATAACAAGGTCAAAGCATTTAGGAAATGTTTTTGCAAGTTTTTTGGTATCCATACATGTTGTTACGCAATTGCGTAAACCAAGTCTTTCGATGTTGCCCGTCAGTATTCTGCATCTTGACGGAATGATTTCGTTTGAAACAAGAATACCTTTTTCTCCGAGCTTGTTTTTCAGCTGTGTTGATTTACCTCCGGGTGCGGCGCACATATCAAGAACGCACCAATCAGGATCAATATCAATGCATTCTGCAGGTGCCATAGCTCCGGGTTCTTGAATATATATCATACCTGCGTGATGATAAGCGTGGTTGCCGGGTTTATCGTAATCAAGATAATATCCGTTTTCAACATAAGGAATTTTTTTATTTCCGAAAATATTGATTTTATCAAATTCTTCAAGTGATATCTTATCTGTATTCACTCTGAAGCCTCTGACGGGGGAGGAATTGACCGCTTTTTCATATCGGGAATAGTCCTTACCGAGCAGATTCTTCATTCTCAAAACAAATTCTTCGGGTAATTGTTTCATAAATTATCTCCGTTCATTTCAGCGTGGAGCATAAGCATTGCGGTTGCGGTTATTGCGGCGGTTTCGGTGCGGAGAATACGCTTTCCGAGTGAGATTATCTTGCCTCCAGATTCTTCTGCAAGAACAATTTCTTTATCGTCAAAGCCGCCTTCCGGACCGATAAGAATGCCGATTTTCATTCCGCTTTTTATCTGAGTAAGTGCATCGGAAGTATCTTTCATTCCGTTTTTGCTCTCATAAGGAACAAGGAGCAAATCAAGCTCCGAAGCCTTTTTGAGAGCTTCTTTAAAGCTCATAACACCGAAAACTTCGGGTATAACGTTCCTTTTGCTCTGCTTTGCAGCGCTTTCGGCAATTAACTGCCAGCGTGATACCTTGCTGTCTTTCTTTTTACCGTCAAGTTTAACAACGCATCTGTTCATTTCAACGGGAATTATCCCGCTTATGCCGAGCTCAACTGTTTTCTGAATAATCATTTCAAGTTTGTCGGATTTCGGAAGCCCCTGAAACAGATATATTTCAATCGGCAGGGTAGTATCGTTAAAATTTTCTTCAATAACATTTGCCGTAACGCATTCGTTATCTATGCTTTCGATAACGCAAAGGTCACTCTGACCGCTGCAGCTGATCAGAAATTCATCGCCTGTCTTCATACGCAGAACATTGACTATATGATTGAAATCTGAACCGCCGATATAATATTTAAAGCCTTTTTTTTGGCTTGCATCCGCAAAAAAATTGAACATAATAATCACCGGATTAATTATATATTAAAATATCTTTAATTTCAATAAATTATTATTGAATAAGAAAAAATTGTGTGATATAATTTTTTCATAATTATGCAAGGAGTGTATATTTATGAAATTGGACAAAGCATTTTTTGAAAAATATTCGCTGACTATCTGTTCGGCAGTTGCACTTATTTCACTTTTCCTTCCGTTTATAACAACTGAAGTCAAAAGCGAATTTGTAAATGACACCCAGTCATTCAGCCTTATCAGCGGCATTTCAGAGGGCGGCTGGCTTGGTATTGCACTAATCATCTGCCCGATTCTCGTTATTGCAATGAGCTACATAAAACAGCTTGAGAAATATAAGGGAATTATTGCGATTGTTGCCCCCGTTGTTTGCATTATTGGTCTTATCGGCGATTATTTCCTTATCAAATCCGGCGCTTCCGCACTTGACAGCTCAATGGACGCAATCAACGGTGCGTTCGGCACTGCAGGTGCTGTTGACTCCGAAATGAAGGTTGGTTTCGGATTCTTTATTGCATTTGCTTCATATATTGCAATGCTTGTGTGCGGAGCAATGATATTCCACGGCCTCAAGCTCAGCAAAGAAGGCATCAAAGAATTTGCGGATAACACTATTTCAAATATTGATTCCGAAAAGCTCAATGAACTCAAAGATAATTCAATTCAGAAACTTTCTCAGCTCAAGGATACTGCAGCATCAAAAGTTTCATCGGCAGTTGAATCCGTTAAAGAAACAGCGTCAAACATCGCCGAAAACCATGCAACCGCACCCGCTCAGGACGCTGACGGTTCTGCTCCCGCTGCTGCACCCGCCAAGAAAAAGAAACCCTCAAGCTCTGATATTGATAACACTCTTTCTCTTATCGAACGCCTTTCCGATATGAAAGAAAAAGGTATTCTCACTCAGGAAGAGTTTGACGAAAAGAAAAAAGAACTTCTTGAAAACATTTGATCGGAGGAATAATTATGAAAAAAATTATTGCATTTCTTTCTGTGTTTGTTCTTCTTTTAACTTTTGTATCCTGCGGTTCATCAAAGAATAATGACCTTGAGCAACAGTATGCAAGCATTGCTCAGCAATACATAGAAAAAGGTGACACCGAAACTGCAATCAAAGCTCTTGAAGAAGGTATTACAAAGCTCCCCGACAGCGTTCTTCTCAAAGGACTTCTCGATTCAATCAAGGCTGAGGCAACAACCGTTCCCGAAACAACAAAAGCTCCCGTTATAATGACCGAAGAAACCGCAATCAACAATCTCAAGGAACTCCGTAAACTTTACCGCAAATGGTTTGAAGGATTCACATTTGCAGGCGATAAGACAAATATAGTTTATCTTGAAGATTATTCCGCTCAGTATCCTGTTGCCGAAAACGGAATTGAAACCTATGAAGACCTTAAAAATTCATTCACAAAATACTGTGACGATGCTCTTTTCAATGCATATGCCAACAGAAGCTTTGTAAAGTACAAAGATATAAACGGTAAACTTAATGCAATTGAGCCCGAAATTATGGAGCTTGGAGATTCAAATGATAAAGATTTCAAGGTAAGCAAGGTCTCCGAAACCGATTATCTGGTTGTTTATAATGAATTCCATTCAAGCTACGGAGATGTTTATTACTATAAAGTAACTCTTGATTACGCTGTTGATGCAAACGGCGATTGGAAATTCAGCAACGAACGCCGCGAGAATATGGGCTATATCGATAACGCCGATATTGGTGAAGATAACGGCAACAGCAGCGGTAACAAGAATAACAGCGGAAATAATAATTATGATGCAGGCGATATTCTTAACGATGTTAATAACCTTGTTGGCGACACTATCGATAATGTCGGCGGTCTTATTAACAAGTATTTTTAATGAGGTGATTTGATGGCTGTAAGACTTAACGAAAATCCCGAAATCGTCAGAACCATCAAAGAGGGGCTTAAGGCAAAAGACGGCTACTGCCCCTGCAGGCTCGGTAAAGCCGAGGAATACAAGTGCATGTGCAAAGAATTCAGGGAGCAGATTGCAGACCCTGAATTTGAAG
>JAZNRG010000022.1:0-4437 GCA_045590575.1 Acutalibacteraceae bacterium
GAAAAAGAAATTAAAGGTTGCAAACATCGGTATGAAATTCGGTATGTGCCATGTTGAAGGTGCACTGAATTGCGAAGATGCAGAAATTGCAATAATCTGCGACAGTAACGAAGAAAACCTGCGTTTTGCAGGCGAAAGATATAATATCCCCGAAGAAAAGTGGATTACCGATTATAAAGATATAGTAAATAACGATGAAATTGATGTTGTTACCGTTGCCATTCCCGACCAGCAGCACGTCAAGGTTTCCTGCGATTTGCTTCGTGCGGGTAAACATGTGCTTTGCGAAAAGCCGCTTGCGCTGACCCGAGAGGATATCAGGGAAATGATAAAGGTTGCCGATGAATCGGATGCAAAGTTTATGGTTGGTCAGATTTGCAGATTTACTCCCTCTTTTGTGAAAGCAAAGGAAATAATAGAATCGGGTACACTCGGCGAGCTTTATTTCGTTGAATCGGAATATGCCCACGATTACATGAAGCTTTGTGATGATTGGCGTGCAGACCCCAACCGTCACGGCGTTATCGGCGGAGGTTGCCACGCTGTTGACCTTCTCCGCTGGCTTGCGGGCGACCCCAAAGAAGTTTTTGCCTACGGTACACACAGACTTCTGCCGATGGTAGATTATGACGATGCAACAATTGCAATAATGAAATTCAACGATAACCTTGCGGGCAAGGTGTTTGTTTCAACCGGATGCAAGCGTGACTATACAATGCGTACCGTTATTTACGGCACAAAGGGTACTCTTATCTGCGACAATACTTCACCGACGATGACTCTTTTCACTGTTGACGAAGATGGTGTTACAAAAGAGGCTCAGACAATCGAGGTTGAAGTCAATAACCACAACGCACAGAAAGAGTTTGAAGTTTTTGCCGATGCAATTCTCAACGATAAGCCCGTTATGACCGATGCCAGAGAGGGTGCAAAGACCGTTGAAGTCTGCCTTTCAATTGTTGAGGCGGCAAAGACAGGTAAGATTGTTAAACCGAATTATAACTTTTAAAACCAAGGGGCAGTTTTGAATACTGCTCCGTTTTTATTAAAAAACCAACTGTCGGACAAACTATAAGCGTAGATTGGGGGTTGATTTAGCAGCTCGATGCTGTTATTATAGTAAAGTATAAAAGTAAAAGGGGTGGATATTATGAAGAAGATTATCGGAGGAATTGCCGGCGGAATACTCGGCGTTGCGGCTGTAACCGCAGGCGCATATATGCCCTTTGTTATCGGAGAATCGATGAAGGAATATAACGATGAGTGCGAATATCTGCTTGTTCTCGGCGGAGAGGTTCTTGGCGAAGAGGCTCCGAGCCCACAGCTTCTTGAGAGAATGAAGGCTGCGGCAAAATATTTGTCCGATAACCCCTCAGCAAAGGCGGTTGCCTGCGGCGGATGCTTCAGAGATAATCAGAAAAAGTCCGAAGCAAAGATTATTGCGGATTATCTTGTTGAGCAGGGAATTTCTCCCGACAGAATTATTCTTGAGGACAGGTCAACAACAACCTTTGAGAATTTTGAATTCGCCAGAAGGCTTATCGAAAATCACGCAGTAAGGGATATCGATGATGTTAAGGTTGCTTTTCTTTCGTCAAGCTATCATATTTTCAGAGCATCAAAGATAGCCGAGCTTTGCGGATACAAGAGCTGCGGTAAGGTTTCTTGCCCTACTCCCGGAAATGCGTGGCAGAGATATGTGAGAGAATATATTGTTGCTTATGAGCTGTTTTATAAAGCAATAAAGAAAAAGTTAGGATAAAATAAATTTACGGACAGAAGGAGTGTATGGATATGATAAGAATCGGCATTATGGGTTACGGCAATCTCGGCAGAGGTATCGAATGCGCCGTAAAAAAGAATGACGATATGGAGATTGTTGCGGTTTTTTCACGCAGGAATCCCGATTCGGTAAAGATTCTCACCGAAGGTGCAAAGGTTTATTCTGCAGATGAGGTGCTGAATTTCAAGAATGAAATTGATGTTCTTATTCTTTGCGGCGGCAGTGCAACAGACCTTCCTGCACAGACCCCTGAATATGCAAAGAATTTTACCGTTGTTGACAGCTTCGACACCCACGCAAAAATCCCCGAGCATTTTGCGAATGTTGACAAGGCTGCGAAAGAGGGCGGCAATATTGCGGTTATCTCGTGCGGATGGGATCCGGGTATGTTTTCGCTCAGCAGACTTTATTCTAACGCAATTCTTCCCGACGGCAAGGATTATACCTTCTGGGGCAAGGGTGTAAGTCAGGGTCATTCCGATGCAATCAGACGCCTTGACGGTGTTGTTGATGCCAAGCAATATACCATTCCCGTAGATGCGGCTTTAGAGGCTGTCAGAAGCGGTTCAAACCCCGAGCTCACAACAAGACAAAAGCATCTCAGAGAATGCTTTGTTGTTGCGGCAGAGGGTGCGGATAAAGCGAAAATTGAAAACGAAATCAAGACTATGCCTAATTATTTTGCCGATTATGATACTATCGTTCATTTCATCAGCAAAGAGGAGCTTGACCGTGACCACAGCGGAATTCCCCACGGAGGCTTTGTTATCAGAACAGGCAAGAGCGGTTGGAACAGCGAAAACAGCCATATCATCGAATACAGCCTTAAACTTGATTCAAATCCAGAATTCACCGCAGGCGTTATTGCGGCTTGTGCAAGAGCGGCATACCGTATGAAGGCAGACGGTTCAAGCGGCTGCAAAACAATGTTTGATATTCCTCCCGCATATCTCATCGGTATGAGTTCCGAAGAAGTCCGCGCAAAAATGTTATAATTTTATAGTGCAAAAATCGCCCCTTTGTGATATACTATGTCACAGAGGGACTTTTTATTTACGGAGGTGAACGGCGGTGAATAACAAAAAGCTTCTTGTTGTTGCAGTAGCGGCGGCAATTGTAATCATTGCAGGTGCGCTTATTGCGTTCGTCAGCAGAAAGCCGGACGATATTCAGCAGCCGAAAACAACCGCCGCAACAACCGAGACCAAAACAGCTAAGGCACCTCTTCCGGCATCTGCAAAAATTGATAATGTTCCGTATATTAATCAGATTGAACTCGGATTCCCGATGGGATGCGAAGCCGTTTCGGCAACGATGCTCCTTAAGTTCTGCGGCTTTGATGTGACCGTTCAGCAGATGATTGATGCCGTGCCGACGGGCTCGGGTAAATACGAAAAAGACGGCGAGTGGTATGCCGCAGACCCGTTTGAGATGTTTGCGGGCGATCCGAGAAAAAGAAGAACCTCAGGTTCCTATGGCTGCTTTGCAAAGCCGCTTCTCACCGCTATGAATAAGTTCGCAAACGGAAGAGCAAAGGATATTTCCGGCTGTGAGGTTGAGGATTTATACCGTTATGTGAGCGAAGGCAGACCCGTTGTTATCTGGGGTGCAAGCAACGGCAACACGATAAAAGAGGGTGTTTTGTGGAATTGCGTTGATAAAGACGGCAACCCCACGGGCAAAACCTTCCGGGAGCTTGAGAGAGAGCACTGTATGGTTCTTATCGGCTATGATGCGGAGAATGTTATTCTTCACGACCCGTCAAGGGGTGAGAGCATCATTCAGACCAAAGAGCTGTTTGCTTCAAACTGGGAAAAGCTTTTCAAGCAGGCAATCATAATTGAATAATACTGTTTCGGTATCCGTAAAAAGCAACGGATACCGATTTATTATTTTTGCTATTATTCTTATTAAGAAAATAAATTGCTTTTGTTTTTGTTATCATATACTTTGGAATAATATAAAACGAAACGGAGAGAGTTGAATTGGCAAAAACTCTTGTTTTAACCGAAAAACCGTCTGTTGCAAGGGACATCGCCCGTGTTCTCGGGTGCAAAAGAAACGGAAACGGATGCATAATCGGCGATAAATATATAGTTACCTGGGCGCTCGGTCATCTTGTTACTCTTGCCGACCCCGAGGCGTATGACAATAAATACAAAACCTGGCGTATGGAAGATTTGCCCATGCTGCCGAAGAATATGAAGCTTGTTGTTATCGGTCAGACCTCAAAGCAGTTCAAGGCTGTCAGCGCTCTGCTTCAGAGCAACGAGGTTGATAAGGTTGTTATTGCAACCGATGCAGGCCGAGAGGGCGAGCTTGTTGCAAGATGGATAATCAAAAAGGCAAACTGCAGAAAGCCGATGCTCCGCCTCTGGATTTCGTCGCAGACGGATAAGGCAATCAAAGAGGGCTTTGCGGCACTTAAACCCGCATCGCAGTATGACAATCTCTATAAAAGTGCGCAGTGCAGAGCCGAGGCAGACTGGCTTGTCGGTCTTAACGTGAGCCGTGCTCTCACCTGCAAGCACAACGCCCAGCTTTCGGCAGGCAGAGTCCAGACCCCCACCCTTGCCATGATTGTGAAGCGCGAGGAAGAAATTCTGAAATTCCGCCCCAAGGATTATTTTACGGTTAAAGCGGATTTCGGCGGA
>JAZNRG010000023.1:0-8415 GCA_045590575.1 Acutalibacteraceae bacterium
TAAGGCTACATTCATCGTAAGCAACGACCTTGATGAAGAAACCGTATATCAGCTCACAAAGGCTATCTACGAAAACAAGGACGAATATTCACACGACAAGGCAAAGGAAATGAACATTGAATATGCAGTTTCAAGCATTTCTGTTCCCTTCCATCCCGGTGCAGAAAGATACTTTAAAGAGGTTGGCGCTATCAGCTGATGAGCTGCAGACAATCAGTCAGCTTCAATAAAAAGTTAATCGCAGCAGCCGTTATAATGATAATCATTACAGCGGCTGCTTTCGCTATAAAGGCTCTTTCACGGGAATATCTTGTTTTATATAATTCTGATACCGGGGCAAGATATATAACCGAAAAGGCTGAGGATGGGCTGATGTTTTCGGTTGAATTCATCCACTCCGTCAATCAGACTCCCGTTAAAGACACTTACATAATCAAAAACGG
This sequence comes from Acutalibacteraceae bacterium, assembly GCA_045590575.1. Classification (GTDB taxonomy): domain Bacteria; phylum Bacillota; class Clostridia; order Oscillospirales; family Acutalibacteraceae; genus CAG-177. Next base: position 444 of record JAZNRG010000023.1, read on the forward strand.
CGAAATCCGTGCATATTCCACTCTTTACCGTTCCTTCGGTGCAGGGGTTCAGACCGCTCTCGAGGGTAATCAGAAAATGACCTACGATGAAGATGGGAATATGATAATCACGGGTTTCGATATAACCTATGATCCTTTGAGATACATTGTCGGCACGGTTTCCGACCATATACTCACCCTTGAAGGCGAAGAAATCAGCCTTCGGGATTTATGCGGCAGAAACGCAAAGGCTGTGTTTGAAATTGTCGCAGGCTACGAAATTCTGACGAAAGGAATGTTGTAATTAATGTCAGATGTTGTAAACACAAAGCCTATTGCAATGGAAGCAGATGAAGAAGCTGTTGACGTTGACAAAATAATGGCGGAATTCGATAAGGAATCCAATACCCGCCATTTTTCAGGCGTATTTCAAAAAATAATAAAGGCGGCTATGGTGCTGTTCTCCCTTTATGTTATGTTCGACGGTTGGACAGGAACAATGGAAGAAAGGCAGAAGATGGCTTGGTTCATCGGAATAATCGTCTTTATGGCGTTCATCATTTATCCCGTTCGCAAGAAGGAAGAAAAGAAGCTCAACCACGTTCCGTTTTATGACTGGATTTTTGCTGTTGCAGGCTCGGGCGCTTTCTTCTATTATGCGATAAACTGTCAGGCGATTGTTGACAGAGCATCAAGAATCAACGAAATCGATATTGCAGTTGCCATTATCGGTACTCTTCTTTTGTTTGAAGCCTGCCGCAGAGTAGTAGGTCTTCCGATTGTCTGCGTTTCGGCAGCGTTCATTGCGTATGCGTTTATTGTTGTTGACCGCAATCCTCTCAGAATTATAATGTATAAGCTTTTCTATACAACAGAGGGTATTGCAGGCACACCTCTTAATGTTTGTGCATCGTTCATCGTGCTCTTCATTATTTTTGCATCCTTCCTTGAGCAGTCTGGAATCGGCGCATTCTTTGTTGACCTTGCAAACTCCATTGCGGGTAAGGCAACGGGTGGTCCCGCAAAGGTTGCCGTTATCTCCAGCGCAATGGAAGGTATGTATTCAGGCTCATCAGTTGCAAACACCGTAGGTAGCGGCTCTGTTACTATCCCCACCATGAAGCGCTGCGGCTATAAGCCCGAATTTGCGGCAGCTGTTGAAGCGGCGGCATCAACAGGCGGTCAGATTATGCCTCCCATTATGGGTGCGGCGGCATTCCTTATGACTGAATACACAGGTATGCCTTATTCGCAGATAGCAATCGCTGCAATTCTTCCTGCTGTTCTTTACTTCACGGGCATCTTTATGATGATTCACTTTGAGGCAAAGAAGCTCGGTCTCAAGGGCCTTCCCAAGGAAGCAATCCCCAACTTCTTTAAACTGCTTGTAACAAAGGGATATCTTCTTCTTCCCGTTGTAGCCCTTGTTATTGCAATGAACTATTATTCACCTGCAAAGGCAGCTATTCTTGCTATTCTTGTTGCCATTGCAGTAAAGCTCATTGAGGGTGCTGTCAAGTCGATTGCTCATAAGAAGTTTGAATTTGACTTCAACCTTTATCTCCAGTCACTTGCCAACGGCACAAAGAATGCAATCGGCGTTGCTCTTGCCTGCGCTGTTGCGGGCTGCATCTCCGCTATGGTTCAGCAGACAGGTCTTGCAAACGTGCTTTCGGCCCTTGTTCAGTCAGCAGCGAAGATTCACCCCATATTTGCACTCGGTCTTACGATGCTTATGTGTATCGTTCTCGGCATGGGCGTTCCCACAACCGCAAACTATGTTATTATGGCGTCAATGGTTGCTCCCATTCTTATGAGAAGCCTGAGCATTCCCGTGCTTGCGGCTCATATGTTTGTTTTCTATTTTGGTATCGTTGCCGATATCACTCCTCCCGTTGCTCTTGCAGCATACGCCGGCTCGGCTATAGCAAAATCGAATCCGCTGAAAACGGGTGTTACTGCAACAAGACTTGCGATTACCGCATTTATCGTTCCTTATATCTTTGCATTCAGCCCTGAAATGCTTATCGTCGGTTCCGATAAGCCTTGGTACGAAATCGTTCTTCTTGTTGTAACTGCAATTTGCGGCATCTTCATTATCTCCGCAGGTATGGAAGGCTATATGTATAAGCATATGCCCATCTGGGAGCGAATAATCGCTCTTGCAGGCGGACTTTGTATGATTATTCCCGGCCTTGCAACTGATGCCGTGGGTCTCGGACTCATTGTTCTCGTAATTATTCTCCAGCTTATCGGCAAGAAAAAAGAAGAAAAATTAAAAGCCAAAGCGGCATAAAGAAAACCACCGAGGTTCATTCCTCGGTGGTTTTAAGTTTATCAAGAAATTCTTTATCTTTTTTTGTTAGCTCCGCTTTTTCGAGCATATCCGGTCTGCGTTCAAGAGTGCGTTTTAAACTTTGCTCTCTCTGCCATTTCTGAATGTTGGCGTGATGACCCGAAATCAAAACATCGGGCACTTTCTCTCCGTGCCATTCATAGGGGCGGGTATACTGTGGGTGCTCAAGAAGTCCCGAATAATGGCTCTCAAGAGTGAACGCATCTTCGTTGGCAAGCACTCCGGGAAGCATTCTTGAAATGCTGTCTGCAAGCACAAGTGCGGGAAGCTCGCCGCCCGTGAGCACATAATCGCCGATAGAAATTTCTTCGTCAACGATTTCGTCAAGCACACGTTGGTCGATTCCCTCATAGTGACCGCAGAGAAGAGCGACGTTATCAAGCTGTGCAAGCTCTTTAACCTTATCCTGCGTGAGGGTTGCACCCTGCGGAGATAAATAGATGAGATGAGGTTTTGTACCGGTTTCCTCGCAAAGAGACGCAAAGCAATCGTAGATAGGCTGAGTCTGCATAATCATACCCGTGCCGCCGCCGTAAGGAGCATCGTCAACACGGTTATGCTTATCAAGAGTATAATCTCTGATATTTCGGCAGTTGATTTCAACGCAACCGTTAGCGCGTGCTCTGCCGATTATACTTTCGCCCAGTACACTTTCGCACATTTCGGGAAAAAGAGTTAAAATGTCAATCCTCATCGTCAAAAATACCTTTCAGAGGTCTTATTATAATACGGTCATTTGCAACATCTGTTTCAACACACACATCGGGGATAGCGGGTATGAGATATTCTTTACCATCACTGTTTGTTATGTGCCACACATCGTTTGCACCCGTCGGGCTGACGTCGGTGAGTGTGCCATATACTTTATCGTTATCGTCAGCATCATAAACCGTGCATCCGATAAGTTCGGCAATGAAATAGCTGCCCTTGGGGAGCTTTGCGTCACTTCGTTTCATATAAAGCACCTTGCCGCGCATCTTCTGCGCCTTCTCAACCGAGTCAATACCTTCGATTATGAGTAAAACAATGTTGCCGTGCGGCCTCGAAGATTTAATCTTCGCCGCACAGCTTCCATTGCTGTCATAATATAAGGTTTTGAATCCGGAAGCAAAATCGGGGGAGTCGCACCACGGGTTGAGCCTGAGCTCGCCTCTGATGCCGTGGGTGCCGACTATTTCGCCGATTTCAAGATATTCCTTAATCAATTTCTACAACAACCCTTGCGCTCTGACGAGTTGCGGCTGCACGCATAACCGTGCGGATAGCCTTGGCAATTCTGCCCTGCTTGCCGATAACTCTGCCCATATCGTCTTCGCTTACGTGAAGGTGATAAACAACAGTGCCGTCTTCAGCAGATTCGTCAACGCTAACACTTACTGCTGCGGGATCTTCAACAAGACCCTGAGCAATGCTGACAAGTAAGTCTTTCATAAAATAACCTCTCAGGCGTTGAGATTAAAGAACGCCTTCCTTCTTAAGGATAGCCTTAACAGTGTCTGTGGGCTGAGCGCCGTTAGCAATCCACTGCTTTGCTTTTTCAGCATCCACCTTAACTTCTGTGGGAGTAGCTGTGGGATTGTAGGTGCCGATTTCTTCGATGAATCTGCCGTCACGGGGATATCTTGAATCCGCAACAACGATACGATAGAAAGGAGCTTTCTTTGCGCCCATACGGCGAAGTCTGATTTTTACTGCCATGATAAATTCCTCCAAAAATATATAAATAAAAATTTTTTATAATGCATCAGCGTGTCTTTGCTGTATTACATTCCGAACTGTGAGGGATCAAAACCCTGAGGCATTCTGAATTTCTGTTTTCTGCGGCGTTTGCCGCCCTTTTTGCCGCCCATCTGCTTGAACATCTTCTGCATCTGTCTGAACTGGCTGAGGAGTTTGTTGACATCCTCAATGTTCTGACCGCAGCCTGCGGCGATTCTCTTCTTTCGAGAGGGGTTAATGATATCGGGATTTGCTCTTTCCTTGGCTGTCATTGAAAGGATAATTGCCTTTGTTCTGTCAAACTGGCGTTCGTCAATTTCAATATCCTTTGCTTTGTTGCCGATGCCGGGGAGCATTCCGAGAATATCCTGCAGAGAACCCATCTTGCGTATCTGCTCAAACTGGTCAAGCAAATCGTTAAGGTCGAATTTGTTCTGAAGAAGCTTCTTTTCAAGCTCTTCGGCTTTCTTTTCGTCGATAGCCATTTCGGCTTTTTCGATAAGCGAAAGAACGTCGCCCATACCAAGAATTCTTGAAGCCATTCTGTCGGGATGGAAAACATCGAGATTCTCGAGCTTTTCGCCTGTACCGACGAATTTAATCGGCTTGCCCGTTACGGCTCTTGCAGAAAGAGCAGCACCGCCTCGGGTGTCACCGTCAAGCTTTGTAAGAATAAGACCGTCAATGCCGAGTGCTTCATCGAATGAAGTTGCAACATTGACTGCGTCCTGACCGGTCATTGCGTCAACGACAAGGAGAATTTCGTGGGGCTTTGCTTCGGCTTTGACAGCCTTGAGCTCATTCATAAGCTCCTCGTCAACGTGAAGACGGCCTGCGGTGTCAAGGATAACATAATCGTAGCCGTGTTCTTTTGAATAGGCGATAGCTTCCTTGGCAATGGTTACGGGATTGGACTGACCCATTTCAAAAACGGGAGCACCTACCTGCTCGCCGACAACCTGGAGCTGTCTGATAGCCGCGGGTCTGTAGATGTCGCAGGCTACAAGCAGTGGACGGTGATTGTCCTTTTTAAGCATAAGCGCAAGCTTTGCGCAGTGAGTTGTTTTACCTGAACCCTGAAGACCGCACATAAGAATGACTGTCGGCGGATGGTTTGCATATGCAAGTCTGCTCTTGGTACCGCCCATAAGGCTCACAAGTTCTTCCTTGACGATTTTGATAACCATCTGAGAGGGTGTAAGGCTTTCCATAACCTTTTCGCCGATTGCTTTTTCGCTTACGGTATTTGTGAAATCCTTGGCAACCTTGTAGTTAACGTCTGCTTCAAGTAAAGCCATTCTGACTTCACGCATTGCTGAGCGGACGTCCGCCTCGGTAAGACTGCCCTTGCTTCTCAGATTTTTAAACGCAGACTCGAGTCTGTCTGAAAGACCTTCAAATGCCAATTGTTTCACTCCTTATATATAAAATGTATGGAATATGTATTTTTTAGCTTTCAAGCATTGTCATAGCCGCTGCTTTGATGCGAACGCAGGAATCGCTGATTTCCTTTGAAAGGCTGTGGCGGAGATTGTGTTCGGCAATCATATTGGAGCATTCGATGATTTCGTTGAGTCCCTGACGCATTTCTTCAAAGCGTCTTGCCATACCCAGGCGGCTTTCCATATCCTGGAGCTGAGTTTCGGCTCTCTTGATGGCATCACGAACGCCCTGCCTTGTTATTCCTTCGTTTTCGGCTATTTCGGAAAGGGAAAGGTCGTCGTTATAATAATACTCCAAAAAATCACGCTGTTTTGCGGTGAGCATCTCGCCGTAAAAATCAATCAGCACTGCCATCTCATAATTTTTTGCCAATTCAGACCCTCCTTTCGTTGTTTATGAGCGTAAAAATAGCGGCGCTTTTCACCGACTTATCGGATGAAAAACAACCGACCTGTAAAGTTTCTTTGCTTTACAGGTCGTTATTATACTAAAAATAAGTTGACTTGTCAAGAGAAAAAATAACGGAAAATTCACGACTTTTCCACTTTTTCCTCACTTTTATTCACAAATCAAGGGGATAACCCTATAATTTGTGTGGAATGAGTAAAAAACATACCAAATATACGGCTTTTTATTCATTGTAAAAGTGGAAAACTTTTTTCCACGGGGTCGGTGTTCAGTGTTTGTAAAGTCTAACCGCTTTACGAATCACTTCAATGTGACGATTGTAACGCCGTCTTCACCCTCGCCGTAAACACCGAGTCGGCTTGTTTTGACATAGGGAGAAGCCTTGAGGTATCGGGTAACCGCAGTTCGGAGGGCGCCCGTGCCTTTTCCGTGAACAACGGTAAACTCGTTAAGCCCCGTTCTGAGCCCTTGGTCGATGAATCTGTCAAGCTCAATGAGGCATTCGTCAACCGTCATTCCTCTCAGGTCAAGGCGTGTTGATGCCGCCATATTAAGTCTGCTTTCACCGCTGAATGTTGCGGTTGATTTCTTTTCTTTTTTCTTTGGTGCGTTTTCGCAAAGGCGAAGATTCGAGAGCTTGACTCTTGTTTTGATTGAACCTGCCTGAACCTCAACGTTACCGTTTTTATCGGCGGGGGAGAGCACCTTTGCGGTTTTGCCGATATCGCGGATTATAACAGTATCGCCCGCAACAAGCGCACGGGGAAGAACATAATCCTTATCGTCATCTTCAATTCCGATAACGGGGTCTGCAGCGGAATCGATGGATTCGATGCCTTTGCGCACAGCCGCTTTTGCTCGCCTTGCAAGTTCTGCGGCGTCCTTGGTTTTCTGCTGCTCTTTTTTGAGTTTTTCAAGCTCCTGCATAAGAGAATACGCTTCTCTTTTTGCTTGCTCAACAACTCTCATAGCCTGCGAGCGGGCTTTTTCCATTTCCTGCTCACGCAGTTTTGCCATATCTTCTTTCAGCTTTTCTGCAGCTTCTTTTTCTTTATCAGCTTTTTCGGAAAGCTGTTTTGCTTTGTCGTATTCATCTTCCATACGGCGTCTGGTTTCTTCAAGTCTGTCAACAACATTCTCGAATTCCTTGTTTTCGCTGGAAACAAGATCGCTTGCACGGTTGATAACGCTCATATCAAGACCGAGCTTCTCACTGATTGCAAGAGCGTTTGACTTGCCGGGTACACCGATAAGAAGGCGGTATGTGGGTCGGAGTGATACTATATCAAATTCACAGCAACCGTTTTCAACCCTCGGAGTTTCGAGGGCATATGCCTTAAGTTCCGCATAGTGGGTTGTTGCGGCAATTTTTGCTCCCTTTGCCTGAAGTGCCTCAAGAATTGCCATTGCAAGCGCCGCGCCTTCAACAGGGTCTGTGCCTGCACCAAGCTCGTCGATAAGAATGAGGCTTTTATCGTCGGCTTCGTTGAATATATCAATTATTGTGGTCATATGAGCAGAGAAGGTTGAGAGAGACTGCTCAATGGACTGCTCATCACCGATATCCGAAAGTATTTTGTCAAAAACGGAAATTTCACTTCTGTCGCCAGCGGGAATCATCAAGCCGCACATTGCCATAAGTGAGAGCAGTCCCAGAGTTTTGATTGAAACGGTCTTGCCGCCCGTGTTGGGACCCGTGATTACAAGCGTATCAAAATCCTCACCGAGGTAAATATCGGTGGGAACAACCGTATTTTCGGAAATAAGGGGGTGACGCCCCTTTTTTATATTTATAATTCCGTCCTGATTAAGACTCGGAACACTCGCGTTCATTTTACGCGACATTTTACCCTTTGCAAAGGTGAAGTCAATGTCAATAATGGCGTTGTAATTATATACAAGCTGATTTGAAACCTCACTCACCTGCGCGGAAAGGTCCTGAAGTATACGGTCAATCTCGTCCTTTTCCTCACTTATTAACTCACGCAGTTTGTTATTGATTTCAAGTGCCGCCATAGGCTCAACAAAAAGCGTTGAACCGCTTGACGAAGTATCGTGGACAATACC
>JAZNRG010000024.1:0-5436 GCA_045590575.1 Acutalibacteraceae bacterium
GAAAACGATGACGGTATGCTTGTTGTATATAAACCCGGCGAAGAGGGCGAAAGAGAAATCTGGATTACCACCCACGGTAATGGCTCAGGTGTTTTCTTTGAGGGAATCAGAGACGGCATTATTGCCGATATGAAGGATTATCTTATTGCTGAAGACTACGAAAAGGCATTCAACACATACCTTGACAGAGCGGAAGAACAGCTCAAGCCCGGCACTCCCGTTATCTGGCTCTTTGTTCTTGCACTTGTCGGTGCAGTTGTCGGTCTGCTTATCACAGGCTCAATGACTTCAAAGAACAAGAGCGTTGTTGCTCAGAATCACGCAAAGGTTTATACCCGTCAGGGCAGTATGGTTGTTACGGGCGCTCAGGATGTATATGCATATTCGTTCGTTGACACAAAGCCCAAGCAGACAAGCGACAGCAGCGACGATGATTCAGCTCACACAAGCTCATCGGGCAGAACACATAGCGGTTCGGGCGCTAAATTCTAAGGAGTGATTATATATGGCACTTTTTGATATGTTCAAAAGCAAAGCAGAAAATGCTATTAAAAAGAGCGTAAACTCTGCTGTAACACAGGGTTTCAACAAAGCAACGTCAGCAGTCAGCAATCTCGGAAACAAGAAAGAAAAAATAGTTTTTTCTTCTCTGCCTTCAACATTTGAGGAATTTGCTTCTTTGCCTCAGGCAGCTTTGTCAACTCCGTTTGAAACAGCCGCAATGACCGTTCTTGCCTTCTGTTATTATCCGCAGAACAAAGACCTTGCTTTGCAGATGGTTAATTACCTCAGAGGTCCCAGACCTCTGAGTGGGGGAGATATATCCTTTATTGCGGACAGATTCCGTGACAGCGATTACGTTCCCCGTTCATATTTCGAGGGCTCAACTCCTGCAAATGATTATACTCCTGCAGAACCCTATACAATAATCGTTAGCGAAAGTCCCTATTCATATCAGAATGAGGGTTATGCTACGCTTTATATCACATCGGGCGGTGCAGACGCTCCCAGAAGCGTTCAGATGCGCAAGGCAAAGGACGGCAAATGGTATCTCTGGGAGCAGTTTATTCTCGTCGGTATCCGTCAGCCCGAAAGCGCAAACCCTTGGGCATAATCGGAGGTAAAACAAATGGAAGCTTTTAACGGAATTCAATTTGACGGCCGTTTTCATACCGAAGTGGTGCAAGGTACATATAAACTGTTTACGGAAGTTAAGTTTACAGCAATTCTTATTATTGAGATTGCAGATTCTGATAAGTTCAATACTATGTTCGGTGGTCAGCTTCCCGTTGACCTTATTAAAAATGATGCATCACGTGTTGCTGAAATGACCTTTACAAAAATGTTTGCGGAAGGTTGCTCTGTTGATGAGCTTAAATATAAGGCAGACACACAGGCTGATTTGATTTTGCAGGACTTCGCAATTGCAGGTTGGGAAGCGAGAGCAGGCATCAGAGCAACCGCAATAAATGATGTGCTTATCGAAATTGACCCCAAAACGGAAAAATTGTTTTCGACTGTTGCGACTATGAACATTGCTTCTGCTCCTGTTTCCGTCCCTGCACCGCAGGGTAACGCCGTCTGGCAATGTGTCTGCGGCAATAACAATTCGGGAAAGTTCTGCACCGAATGCGGAACAAAAAAGCCTGAAGGTTGGGTCTGCTCCTGCGGAAACAGAAATAAAGGCAAGTTCTGCACCGAATGCGGAAAGCCTAAAAACTAAGGTGATATTTATGAAAAGAATTATTTCGATTTTACTTGCAATGCTTATGATAATGCCGTTTGCAGTACCCTTTGCATCTGCAGCGGATGCTATCGGAACAATAGTCGTAACAATTGATACTGCCGACCTTGGCGGCAAATCGGTTGACAGCTATGCAGATTACGTTACTCTCGGAACCGAAGGCGTAATTTTTGAGGAATCAAACGGTCCTGCCGTTGAAGCCTTCAACAAAACCACAGAAAGCTATGATTCCGAATTTGAAGGCGGTAATTATTATACTTTTACTGTTAAGCTTACCGAAGCACCTTATTATGCGTTGCCCGCTGCGGGATCGTTTGCAGAGGTTGAGGTAAACGGCAGTAAATATGCCGCATTGGTTCAGGAAAAAAGCACAGTCTCCGGCACGATTTCCTTTATTTCACTTGAAATAGAGCTGTATGTCGGCGACCCGATGAAAAACCTCAAGGCGATTGATTTTCACGTTCCGTCACCTGTTATCGGTGCAACTCCTGCGGACGTTTCGCAGGTAACCGCAGACAATACGGGTGTAAATATCGTCGCAATTGAATGGTTCCCCGATGACCCCGTTTTTGTTGAGGGAACACAGTATACGTTCCAGCTTGCTCTTGAAACCGCAGAAGGTTTTACCTTTGATAAAAACATTTATCTCAGCCACGATATGGCTGATGCAATTAAAATCGGCAGCGGCAAGAATGAACTTAAAATGACGTATACGTTCCCGATTCTTGAAGCAGAAAAAATTATCGGTGCTGATTTCACAATTCCTGCACCCGTAACAGGTGAGACTCCTGCGGCAACAGCTGAAATTGTTTGCGATAATCCCAATATCACCGTGGCATCGGTTGACTGGAATCCCGTTGATGATCCCTATAAACTGGGCATTGAATACACCGCCATAATCAGCATCGAAGCAAATTCGTGCTATAAGTTTGACAGTGCATCCGCTTTTACTGTTAACGGTCAGAATGCGGTTAAAATCGGTAGCGGAGCAGAGGAACTCAAAGTTTGTTATACATTCCCAGCAACCGAGAAAATCAAGATATCCGAGCTTAATGCAACGGTAACGGAACCCGTTGCAGGTAAAACCCCTTCAAAAACCGCAACAACTTCAGGCGAGGGTTACACGGTTGTTTTCCACAGTTGGGCTGAAAAAACCGAAACCGGCTGGACAGCTGTTACAGATAACGCCTTCAAAGGCGGCAGAACATATAAAGTTGTAATGCATTTCTTTGTTGAAGAAGGATATGAATGGGATTCATCCGTAACCGCAAAAATCAACGGTTCAGACCCTGATTATCTGGCATTAGAATCAAACGGCAGCTATGAAGCGGAGCTGTTTTTCACTCTCCCTGCAGTCGAATATGATATCACCGTCACAAACGGTACCGCATCCGCTTCAAAGGCGGTTGCAGGGACGGCAATTACTCTCAAAGCCGATTCTGCACCTGCAGGAAAAACGTTCGACAAATGGGTTGCAGACGGCGTTGCTCTTGCTGACGCAACAAAGGCTGAAATCAGTTTTGTAATGCCTGAAAATGACGTTGCGCTTCAGGCAACCTATAAAGACGTTGTTTATAAAGTAAATGTAACAAACGGCAAGGCATCAGCTTCAACTGCAGTTATGGGCGGAACCGTAACTCTTACCGCAAATCAGATTGACGGCAAGGTGTTCAGCCATTGGGAGGTCAGCGGCGCAACAGTTGCCGATAAGAATGCAAAAGAAACAACCGTAACCGTCGGCACATCCGATGTAACAGCCGAAGCGATTTATGAGGATTGCACCTGCAAGTGCCACAAGGGCGGTATAGCAGGCTTCTTCTATAAGATAGTTCTTTTCTTCCAGAAACTTTTCGGTCAGAATAAAATCTGTGCAGAATGCGGTGCAAAGCACTGATTTTACTTTAAAAACAATTAAGGAGATAACAATATGAAAAAACTTTTAGCAATTCTTATGGCTCTTGCAATGCTTCTTTCATTTGCTGCCTGCGGCGGTAACGAAAATCCCGACACAACTCAGCCCACCGAAACAACAACCGAAGCTCCCAAGTTCGACGAAACCGTTGTTACAGACGGTAAAACCAACAAGCTCACAATCAGAACTCCAATTGGTGAGTTTACCTTCAACGAAGCCAACACAGAGGGCAACTTCCTTGCACAGACAAATATCGTCAAATGCGGTACTCTTGAAAATGCAGAAGTGAATATCGGTGTTGCCTTTGCCGTCACTCATGCAGCATACGATTCAGTTCACGATTATGTTACAAAGAGCTTCAAAAACAATACTATCTTTGAAGAAGGCAAAATCGGCGAATTCACAACATATATCCGTCAGAACGGACCTTCCGCAATGCAGATTATCGTTTGCTTCAACAACTTTGAGTTTGCTATGATTGAGTTCAAGCTTCCTGCAGGCGCAAAGAGGGATGATTATGCAGCACTCCGTGCAAGTGAACTCTTCAAGACTGTTTATGACAATCTTGCAATCGAAGCAGGTGCAGCAGAAAACACCGCTGCAGGCGAAAACGAACCCGAAGCTCCCGCAAACGGACCCGTTAAAACAGATAAAGGCTTTGTAACAGTTACTCCTGCAGGCGGCTTTATCTATGACGAAGCACAATCGGATAAAAGCTCACTTGCTTTCACCAACACTTCTCTCGGTGCAAATGCCGCTGTTTATGTTTATGACGAGCAGAGCATGGAATACGAAGTTCAGAAAAGGCAGTTCGGCTATGCATATCCCAACAAGGAATACACATCTGTAACAATCGGTGCAAACACATTTGATGCTATCGAATCCAACACAGGTGTTACATATCTTGTAGCAAAAACATCAACAGGCAATGCAATGTATGTTATGGTATGGAGCTGCTCTGTTGCAGATGCAACACCCCTTATCGAAACAATCGTAATCAACTAAATCTTACGGAGTGGCCGTTTTCGGCGGTCACTCCTATTAATTTAAGGTGATTTTATGAAAAAAATCCTCTCTTTTATTTTAGTTTTTTCTCTGATTTTCTGCTTTGCTTCGTGTGTAAAGGATAATCCCGAAAATTCCGATGCCGAAACAACAACTGTTGCCGACGAAACAGACAAAAACACATTGCCCGAAAAGAAAAATGCCGTGGAATTTCTTTCCGTTTATAAAGAAAAAGCCTATGAGTATGAAACGTATACTGAAGAGTATTACTATCTGACAGAGGTAAACTATCAGAAATTGCATCTTTCAGAAGAAAATAAAAAAGAATATCCCCGCCTTGCAAAAGCTCTTGATTCCCTTAATGCTGAAAAAACAGAGTTTTATAAGGATAAGGCAAAAGAGCTTGATGAATATGCATCGGAACAGCTTGATTATTATTATGAAGACGGCGAACAGCCTGCGGTTTACACAGCAAACAACGAATACTTTCTCCAAAGAGCAGATAGCGTTGTTCTGAGTATCAGAAGCGATGCCGATGAGTTTTCGGGCGGTGCACATCCCAACTACGGCTATGGCGGATATAACTTCGATACCGCAACGGGTAAAGAGCTTGTTATAACAGACGTTATGACCGACATTTCATCTCTTCCCGCAATTCTTTCGGAAAAGATAAATTCAAAAGACGAATTTGCAGACGGATTTTTCGGAAATCTGGAAGAAGTTCTTTCGGAATACACGGCAGAACAGTTTAACTGGACAATCGGTTATCAGGGCG
>JAZNRG010000025.1:0-37674 GCA_045590575.1 Acutalibacteraceae bacterium
CGACATGGCTACGATCCGACTTGAAAATGAAGACGAAAAACGGCTCCCGCCCTCAAGCATCAGCTTCATTCCCTCTCAGGCGGGGCTGAGAATTGCAGAATATACAATCAAAAAGCTGACAGAAGAAAACGACTGAAAAAAACATACCGCGTTCACATAAAAATGAACCGCGGTATGTTTTTATATGCAGAAAGCTATTATCTTTATAAGAAATTTCATTATATCAGGAAGCTTCCGTTTCCTTTGCCGTGACGAAGGAGCTTATAAATCGTAAATCTTTATTTAAAAAGAAAAAAGACGGCTTTTTTAGCCGCCGTTTATTATGCTCAGGCTATTGTTTCTGAAGTGAATTCTTCTTCACAAGAGCAGGATACATAATTTTCTTCATCTGTTGTGTTCTGCTTTTTGTTGATGAACTTTGTTACAACTACATAAATACCTGCTATTGCAGCGGCAATTGCTACAACGATAGCGATTATCTTGAGAGCTTTTTTCATTTGTATTACCGTCCTTTCAAAATTGGGATAAACGGTTTAACACGGTCCGTTTATCCGTGTTGTTTTCGGAGCAACTCCGTGAGATGGAGTGCCTGCAATTAATAGAGGCACTTCTTATGCCTTGTTGAGCTTTGTAACAAGAGCGGACTTTTTGCGAGCTGCGTTGTTCTTATGGATAAGACCCTTTGCAGCTGCCTGATCAACCTTCTTGATAGCTTCCTTAACAAGTGCGTTTGCTTCGGGAGCATTAGCTTCAACGGCTGCATGAGCCTTCTTGATAGCGGTCTTGAGAGCAGTGTTGCGTGACTTGTTTCTTGCAGCTCTTGTCTTGTTAACGATAACTCTTTTCTTTGCTGACTTAATATTAGGCATAACGACACCTCCTTCTTTCATACAAGTCATAATATTATCACATTTTTTTGCTAATTGCAAGAAGTTTTTGAAAAAAGTTCAAAAGTTTTGCAATTAATATTAATATATATTTCAAAAAAAATCAAGGGGTAAATTTAAAAATGAATTTCAGAACAGATCTGGCTATTGAAAGATGCGAAATTTTGGGCAAAAAAGCAGTAAAAGGCGTTGAAACAGAAATATTCACAGCGCAAAAAGCCAAGGTAACCAGAATGGATATAACGGATTGTGAAGGTGAAAGGGTAATAGGAAAACCGATAGGAAGATACGTGACGGTTGAAGTGATGCCTTTTGCAGAGCACGCACAGTTTATTGACGACAGCTTGTTTGCGCTGACGGAGGAAATCCGAAGAATAATTCCGCCTGAGGGAAGTGTTCTTGTTGCAGGTCTGGGGAATGTTAAAATAACTCCGGATGCTCTCGGACCGAAATGTGCTTCTATGATATTCGCAACCAGGCACATCAAAGGCGAACTCCTCAAAGCAACTGGACTCGGCAATTTGAGAAACGTGAGTGCGTTTGCAACGGGAGTTATGGGTGAAACGGGTGCCGAGGCAGGGGAACTGATAAAAGGCGCCGTTCAGGTACTGATGCCCGATTTCGTGATAACTGTTGATGCTCTTGCTGCAAGAAGTGCCGAAAGACTCGGAAAAACCGTTCAGATGTGCAACACGGGTATCGTGCCGGGTTCGGGAGTGGGAAACTCACGGCAGGAGATAAGCAGAAGAACCGTAGGTGTGCCCGTGATATCAATCGGAGTTCCCACCGTTGTTGATGCGGCGGCATTTGTTGCCGACTGCAGGGGCGACGAAGCAGATATATCCGAATCGGGATTCGGAATGATGGTTACGCCCAAAGAGGTTGACCTGATGATAGAGAGAGCATCTAAGCTGACTGCTCTCGCCATAAACTGCGCTCTTCAACCGGGAATAACGCCCGAAGATATGTTAATATTGACTGCGTAAAAATATCCGCCGAAATTATTCGGCGGATATTTTTTATCGCAAAACCTATATCTTGTGTGTGCCGGAGAGTTCAACACAACGAAGTTGAATTTGTTTGAAGAAAAAGGTGTAAAAATGTTGAAAAAAAATGAAAAAATTGAAAAAAAACACTTGTAATTATGAAACGTTCAAGTTATAATAAGGGTACGAATGGGGCGAAAAGGGAGAAATAGGAGAAAATCTTCAGAAAGGAGGATGCGCCGTGTCAACACTTAACGGTAAAGAATTAAGAAAATTTGATCAGGTTAACAGAATGTCGCTTCCTCCGAAGTTCAGGAAGGGTCTCGGTGACGACATAGTTATTATGAAGTCAATCCACAAAGAACCCTGTCTTATCCTATTCTCGGAAGAAGCCTGGGATGCTTTCAGTGAAAACGTGCTTTCGTCATTCGAAGGCGCAAAGCAGGCGGATGCCCAGAGAAAGCTTGCCAACCGAAGCGATACGGTTGCTCTCGATAAATCGGGCAGAATCTCCCTCAAGGATGATTTCAAGGCATACGCTTCTCTCGGTGAAGATGTTCTTGCCGTCGGACTTACCGACAGAGTTGAGCTTTGGAACCCCGCAACCTGGGAAGAATGGTACGGTGCTGACGAAGAAGATGCCGATGACGACGATTTCTTTGAAGGCGTTTCATACAGCAAGCCAAAAACAAGGTGACGGATATGAAAGAAAATTCGTTTCATCACATCCCGGTTCTGTTTGAGGAAACAATAGAATCGCTGAATATAAAGCCTGACGGAATTTATGTTGACTGCACTTCGGGCGGCGGAGGTCATTCGAGTGCAATTGCAAAAAGACTTGACGGCGGCAGACTTATATCAATCGACCGCGACCCTCAGGCAATCGAAACCCTTAAAGAAAGACTGACACCGTTCGGATGCGTAACGGTAGTCCACGATAACTTTTTTAACATTAAACATATACTTGATTCTCTCGGAATAGATAAGGTTGACGGCGTTCTTGCTGATCTCGGAGTAAGCTCGCATCAGCTCGATGAACCGTCAAGAGGCTTCTCTTTCCACCACGATGCTCCTCTCGATATGAGGATGAGCCTTGAAGGTATGAGCGCGGCGCAGGCTGTTAACACACTTTCGCAGGATGAACTCAAAAAGATCATCTATGAATACGGCGAAGAAAAATTCGCCCCCTCAATTGCAAGAGCGATTGTAAGGGAGAGAGAAATCAAATCCATTGAAACAACATTTGAGCTTTCCGAAATAATAAAATCTGCAATGCCTGCGGCGGCCAGAAGAGACGGTCATCCCGCAAGAAGAACTTTTCAGGCAATAAGAATTTATATAAACGGCGAGCTTGACGGACTCGGGAATGCGGTTGCAGATATGTTTGACTGTGTTAAATCCGGAGGAAGAGTAAGTATAATAACCTTCCATTCGCTTGAAGACAGAATTGTCAAGAAACAGTTTGCGGAGCTTTCAAAAGGATGCACCTGCCCCAAGAATTTCCCCGTTTGCGTTTGCGGAAAATCGCCTGAGGCCAAGGTTCTCAAAGCCGTTTCGCCAAGCGCAGATGAGGTTTCCGATAATGCAAGAAGCAGAAGCGCAAAGCTTCGCACTGCAGAAAAACTTTAATTTATTGTCAATGATTGTGAAAGGAGGAAGAGGCAATGGCTGATTATAATCGCAGCGAAGCGTATGATCTTTCGCTTTACAGTATGCCGGCACTCAAGCCGACGGCGGAACCCGAAATAAGAAAAAGAGCTCCGAAACCTGCGCAGAAATCTGCAGCACAGATTCGAAGAGAAACCATGGCCTCGGCTCTCCGTGCAGTTAAGCTTTTCTTTGTTTCGGCTGTTTTGCTCGTTCTTTTCGGCTCGGTGCTTTTCTCGAAGATAAGCCTTGTCCGACTTGAAAAGGAAGCAACAATGCTTCAGCAGAGCATCAGCGAAGCTCAGAGTGAAAACACAAGGCTTGTTATGCAACTCAATTCAGCAGTTTCAATCGAAAAGGTTGATGCATATGCTGTTTCCGTTCTCGGAATGCATAAGCTCGAACGTTACCAGATTCACTACTTTGAAAACAGGGATGGCGACAAGGTGGTTGTTGCGGGCGGAAGAGCTGTTAAAGAGGCAGAAAAAGCAGCCGACTAACAGACGGCGGCTTTTTGCCTTCTTTTATCAGGCATATGTTTTCGGTTGAATGGCATATATATTTAAAAAGTTATAGCCAAGGCTGTCTCAATTGTTGCGGATGCGTAAGTGTTCCCGATGATTATCCATCGGGGCTCGGTTTTTTGCACGCCGAAATTTGAGGCGGCATCTTTTATTTTATGATTTGAAGGGAAGAAACGGTTTGAACAAGATGTCTCCGAGAAGAAAACTGTTTTTCAGAGCGCTGACTGTATTCTTGATTTTGGCAGTCGGAGTATTCGGATTAACCTCGGTTAACCTTGCAAGAATTCAGCTTATAGACAGCGAGCAGTATAAAGAGCGTGCAGAAAAAAATCAGCTTCACGACACCGAGATTTCTGCAGAAAGAGGAATAATCTATGACTCCAACGGAACCGTGCTTGCGAAAAGTGCATCCGTATGGAAAGTTTATATAAAACCCAATCAGATTGATAATGAGGATTTCAAAAATGATTTGTGCCGAAAGCTTTCAGAGCTCACAGGTGTTGAGCTTGAAAGTATAAAGGATAAAGCCGACAGAAACGGCTATGCCTATCTTGTAGTTAAAAGACAGATTGAGTTTGAAGAAAAAGAGAAGATTTCGGAGCTTCTTTCTCAGTATTATACCTATAACATTCTCGAGGAGACGGATGACGGTCTTCTCAAGAATGTTGAAAAGAAGATTTACTACAGCTCGGCAATCGGACTTGACCCCGATGTCAAACGCTATTATCCCTACGGTACGCTTGCGGCAAATGTTATCGGCTTTACCGGTACGGACGATATCGGCAGGTCGGGCATTGAACTCAAATACGACACAATGCTTACCGGTACACCCGGCAGAATAATAACCGCTCAGAACGGCAAGAGCGATATTATGAGCCAGGAGTTCGAAACAATTTACGATGCAACCCAGGGCACAAGTCTTGTGCTTACAATAGATGAGGTGATTCAGCGCTATCTTGAAGACGCTCTTGAGCAGGGATATATCGATTCAAAGGGTGTTGGCGCCTACGGAATAGTTATGGATGTTAATACGGGAGCCATTCTTGCTATGGCATCGATGCCTAACTATGACCTCAATACTCCTCAGCAGCTTTCAGAGGAAGAGGATGCCGCGATTCTTGAAGAATTCCCCGATGATGCGGCAGCACGCAGCCAGTACAGAAATGCTCTTCTCTATTCAAAATGGAGAAACTTTATCGTCAGCGACAGCTATGAGCCGGGTTCGGTTTTCAAGACCATAACTTCGGCGGCGATACTTGAAGAAAACATCGCAACAACCGAGAGCACCTACAGCTGCAGCGGTAAGATTCAGGTTCAGGACAGAACCATCAGATGCCACAGAAGAACCGGTCACGGCCATCAGACGCTCACCCAGGCTCTTATGAATTCCTGCAACCCCTTCTTTATCACCTACGGTCAGAAGCTTGGCGCGGAAAAATTCTATGAGTATTTTGAAGCGTTCGGCTTTACCGAAAAAACAGGAATCGACCTTCCTGCGGAAAGCTCACCCGTAGCGGGTGTTACATACCATTCTCTCGACAGTATGGGTATAGTTGAGCTTTCTAGCTCGTGCTTCGGTCAGTCTTTCCAGGTTACTCCCATTCAGATGATAACCGCACTCAGCTGCCTTGCAAACGGCGGCAAGCTGATGACTCCTTATCTTGTTGCAAAGCAGCTTGACGAAAACGGAAATGTTATCAGCGAAACTCAGCCGGTTGTAAGACGTCAGGTAGTTTCGGAAGAAACAGCAAATACAGTTGCCGAAATGATGGAAGCGGTTGTTTCAACAGGTACGGGTAAAAACGCTTATGTTTCAGGCTACCGTGTTGCAGGCAAAACGGGTACATCTCAGAAGCTCGGCAAGAAGGGCAGCTATGTTTCATCATTCGGATGCTTTGCGCCCGCAAACGATGCCGAAATAGCAATTCTTATTCTTATTGACGAACCCAAAGGTCAGATAAACGGCAGCCAGATTTGCGCTCCCGTTGCCGCTCAGGTCATAGAAAAAACTCTCGAGTATATGAATGTTGAAAGGCAGTATACAGACAGTGAACTCGAAAAACTTGATATGACAGCGCCGAATCTTGTCGGTATGTCCGTCGGTGAAGCAAAATCGCTTCTCAAGCAGGAGGGCGTTGAAGTCAAGGTTGTGGGCAAGGGCGAAAATGTAACTGCGCAGATGCCCGCATATAATCAGGTTATGCCTCAGAACGGCATAGTGGTGCTTTATACAGAAAGTGAATCGGAACGTGTGACCGTTACGGTTCCCGATTTAAGACAGATGACGGTTTCGCAGGCGAATAAATATGCGCTTGCGGCAGGTTTAAATATCAAGATATCGGGTAATGCTTTAATGACGGATGAACTTGTTTCTTACGATCAAAGCTATAACCCCGGCGAAGAAGTAGAATACGGAAAAACGATAACCGTTTATTTCAAATCCAACACAAATGTCAACGATTTTGCGGATTGATATAACGGTTTAAAGGGAGGACAGAAGATGAAACTTGATTTGATTGCCAAGGATTTGGGTGTGGAGATAGATTTCGGAGAAAGAGAAGTCAGCGGAATAACCGACAATTCAAACAAGATTGCCGAAGGGTGCATATTCATCTGCATTGAAGGTAAGCATTTTGACGGCCACAGCAAGGCGGAGGAAGCTCTTGAAAAGGGTGCGGCGGCTGTTGTTGTGCAGAAGGATCTCGGTCTTAAAAATCAGATTCTTGTTGAAAACACAAGAAGTGCCTATGCGAAAATCTGCGCCGCTTATTTTGACCATCCCGAAAGAAAGCTCAGAATCATCGGTGTTACGGGCACAAACGGTAAAACCACATCTTGCTTTATCCTCAAATCAATTCTTGATGCGATGGGCCACAAAACAGGTCTTATCGGCACCGTCAAGAATATTGTCGGCGATAAGGAATATCCTGCTGTTCTCACAACTCCCGATTGCTATGACCTTTTCGGTCTTTTTGCGGAGATGGTTGAATGCGGCTGTGAATACTGCGTTATGGAAGTTTCTTCTCAGGCGCTTGACCAGAGAAGAGTTGACGGAGTTCATTTTGAAGCCGCAATATTTACGAATCTTACTCAGGACCATCTTGACTATCACGGTTCATTTGAAAACTACAAAGCCGCAAAGCATATGCTTTTTGAGAACTCAGCTCTTGCGGTTATCAATGCTGACGATGAAGCGGCTTTCGGTATGGTTGAAGGTACCGATTGCAAGGTGATTACATTCTCCGTTAACGGCGATAACAGCGATTATTCTGCAAAGAATATCCGCATTTCGTCCGACGGCGTGAAATATGAGCTTGTCAGTAATTCCAATATCGGCAGAGTCAGGTTTGCCGTACCCGGTAATTTCTCGGTTTATAATTCAATGGGTGCCGCTGTGTGCCTTGTTGAAATGGGTCTTGATTTCAGAGCCGTGCTCGACGCCCTCAGACTTTGTACAGGTGTTCCCGGCAGGATGGAAGTTGTTCCCACCGAAACGGATTACACCATAATAATTGATTATGCGCACACACCCGACGGTCTCGAAAACGTTCTCAACTGTGTTCGTGAAATAACCGACGGCAGGGTGATTTCCGTTTTCGGCTGCGGCGGGGACAGAGATAAAACAAAAAGACCGATTATGGGCGAAATCGCCGCAAAGCTTTCGGATGTGACTGTAATTACCTCAGATAATCCCAGAAGCGAAGACCCCGAATCGATTATTGAAGATATTACCGCGGGCATCGGCAAAAGCTATGCCAAGGTTATAGTAGACAGCGACCGTAAAGGCGCAATAAGAAAAGCGCTCGAAGCTGCACAGGCAGGCGATGTGGTTGTTCTTGCAGGCAAGGGTCAGGAAACCTATCAGATTCTTGCAAGCGGAAAAATTCATTTTGACGAGCGTGAAGTTGTAGCAGAAATTCTTTCCGAAAAGGCGTGAAAAAATGATTCCTGTTAAATTCAAAGATGCCGCGGCGGCGGTCAATACAAAAACTTCGCTCGGCGGAGCGTTTGACTGCGTTTGCACCGACACAAGAAAAATAACTCCCGGATGTCTTTTCATTGCAATAAAGGGCGAAAATTTTGACGGTCACGATTTTGCCGCAAAGGCAATCGAAAGCGGTGCCGAGGCGGTAATGGTTGAAAAAGACTGCGGACTCGGTGACAGACAGCTTCTTGTTGAAAGCACCCGTCAGGCACTTCTTGACCTTGCGGGCTACTACAGAAGTCTGTTTAATATCCCCGTTGTGGGCATCACGGGAAGCGTCGGCAAAACAACAACAAAGGAAATGACCCACGCGGTTATGTCCGTTAAATATAATACTCTTAAAAACGAAGGCAATCTCAACAACGAAATCGGTGTTCCGCTTACTCTTTTCAGGCTTGAAAAGTGCCACGAAGCAGCGGTTATCGAAATGGGTATGAGCGGCTTTGAAGAGATTTCGAGAATGACAAAAGCAGTTAAACCCGACGTGGCGATAATCAGTAACATCGGTGTTTCTCATATCGAGCATCTCGGATCAAGAGAAGGAATTCTCAAAGCGAAGCTCGAAATCCTCCACGGTATGAAAGAGGATGCACCGATTATTCTCAATGCGGATGATGATATGCTCATCACCGTCAGACCGGGAGCACACCCCGTAATCTATTACGGAATTGAAAATGAAAATTCTTTGCTTAAGGCATCCGATATAACCTCCAAAGAAAATGAAACCGAATTGACTGCCGGTTTCAATGGCGGGTCGGGCAGGGTGAGCCTGCCTTTCCCGGGCCGCCACAACATCTACAATGCGCTGGCGGCAACCGCTGCAGGCACCGTGTTCGGCATTGAACCGCTGCAGGCTTTTGAAGCTCTCAAAAACTATGTGCCTGCAGGTATGCGCCAGAGAATCAATAAAAAGTTCGGCATGACCTTCATTGAGGATTGCTATAATGCAAGCCCCGATTCGCAGGCGGCAGCTCTTGCCGTGCTCGGCGAAATGAAGGGCGGGCGCAAAATTGCCGTTATCGGCGATATGCTTGAGCTCGGTACGGTGAGCGAAAAAGCTCACTACGGAGTGGGCGAAAAGGCTGCCGCAAACAAAATCGATGCCGTCTTTACCTACGGTGAGCGTTCGCTCGAAACCGCAAGGGGAGCGGCAGACGGAAATGTGCCCGTTGTCAGAAGCTTCGACGATAAAATGAAGCTCTCGGAAGCTCTTGTTGATTATCTCGAAGAGGGAGATTCGGTTCTGTTCAAGGCAAGCAGGGGTATGAAGCTGGAGGATGTTATTTATTCTGTTTACGAAGCTCTCGAAAAGAAATAATTATTCTCCGAAAGGAATGTTACTATGAAAACCTCCGCAGTAATACTGATTGCAGGTGTTGCGGGTCTTGCTGTTACGGGTGTTCTCGGATTCATTATGATTCCGTGGCTCAGAAAGCTGAAGTTCGGTCAGACGATTCTTGATATCGGCCCGAAGTGGCACAGCAGCAAGCAGGGAACTCCCACCATGGGCGGGCTGATGTTTATCATCGGCACTCTTGCGGCAATCATTCTTGCGGTTGCAACTGATAAATTAACGGGCGGCGACATAGTTGCTTCGGGCAGTCTTATCCCCGAGGAAATGTATACGAAGCTCTGGAGCGGAATTGTGATGGCGCTTGCCTTTTCGCTTGTGGGATTCATTGATGACTACATCAAAATAAAGAAGCGTCAGAATCTCGGACTGACTATAAAACAGAAGTCCGTGATGCAGTTTTTTGTTATCCTTTCATATTTAACGAGCTTATACTTAGGTATGAACGGTGCACCTCATATGTTCATACCGTTTATCGGTACCGTTGAACCCGGATTTTTATTCTGGGTCATCGGCATCATACTTGTTTATGCCGCAGTTAACGCCGTCAATTTTACGGATGGAGTTGACGGCCTCTGCGGCAGTGTGACTCTTACTGCGGCGGTTTCCATCGCCGCTATTGCTGCAATGAAGGGACTTTTCGGTTTCAGTATGGCGGGTGCGGCTCTTGCGGGTTCGTGCCTCGGATTTGTTCTGTGGAACAAAAATCCCGCCAAGGTGTTTATGGGTGACACCGGCTCGATGTTCCTCGGCGGAATGGTTGTTGCCCTGTGCTATGCAATCGGCTGTCCGTTCATTCTTATATTTGTAGGAATCGTTTATGTTATTGAAGGCGCATCCGATGTTATTCAGATTATTTACTATAAAAAAACGGGCGGCAAAAGGCTCTTTAAAATGGCTCCGATTCACCATCACCTTGAGATGTGCGGTTGGAGCGAAAAGAAAATCACTTTGATTTTTACCTGTGTAAACATTGCGGGCGGAGTTTGCGCCGCATTGCTGATGTATTACGGCGGATATGTTATAAGATAAGGGGGAGGAAATCGGTTGAAGCAGGAAATCCGGGCTCATTTCGGGATAATAGACCTTGTAAAAGACCTTGCAAGCGGGAAAAAGAAAATAAGGGACCTTATTGCAAGAGGTCCTGTTGATATAACATTCTTTGCGCTTGTTATTGCTTTGCTGACAATCGGCATCGTTATGATGTTCTCGGCAAGCTATGTCAATGCGTGGTATGATTCGAGTGTAACGGTGGATAACGACCCGTTTTATTATGTCAAGAATCAGGTGTTCTTTGCGGTAATCGGTCTTGTTCTGATGATATGTGTTTCATTTGTCAAGAGCGATGTTTTTAAGGATATGACAGGTGTTGTAACCGTTATTGCGCTTCTGCTTCTTGTTTATGTTCTTATCAATCCTTATGAAATTCCGGGCAAAGAGCAGTTCAAGCGTTGGGTTGAATTTCCGATTATCGGCTCGTTCCAGCCGTCGGAAATCGCAAAGCTTGCGCTGATAATGTTCCTTGCCTTCAGTATGGAAAGGCACCATAAACTCATCGAGAAGCATTGGTGGATGATTGTTCCCTATATGGGCGTTATTCTCCTTTTCTGCGGACTTGTTTATCTTGAAAACCACGTTTCGGGCACTCTTCTTATGCTCGGAATCGGTGTTGCAACCGTTTATTTCGGCGGTGTGCGTATACATTGGTCGATTTATGTTTTGGGTATAGCGGCGGTTTTATTGGTCGGTCTTTATCTTGTTCTGAATTCGGATAAATTCCTCGAGGGCTATGCAAGCAGCCGAATCGCCATCTGGCTCAAGCTCCTTACGGGTGAAGAGCTTTCAAGCGAAGAAACAAGAGGCAGCGGTTGGCAGAGTCTGCAGTCGCTTTATGCAATAGGCTCGGGCGGACTTTTCGGTCTCGGTTTCGGCAATTCAAAGCAGAAGCACATGTATCTTCCCGAACCTCAGAATGACTTTGTGTTTGCGGTTGTCTGCGAAGAGCTCGGTTTTCTGAGAGCACTTATTATTATTTTACTTTTTATTCTTCTTGTCGGCAGAGGATTCATTATCGGTCTGAGAGCAAGAACAAGATATGAGGCAATGCTCGCAATGGGTATCAGCTTTCATGTCGGTCTGCAGGCGGCTCTTAATATTGCCGTTGTAACAGCAACCGTGCCCAATACGGGTATCAGCCTTCCCTTTTTCAGCTACGGCGGCACGGCTCTTGTTATTCTGCTTTTTGAAATGGGTATAGTTCTTTCAATATCGAGAAACAGCGAAAGGAAAGCGAAAAATGTTAAATAACAAAAGAATTCTTATCGCAACGGGCGGCACGGGCGGACACATCAATCCCGCTCTCGGCACCGCCGGCTACATAAAAGAAAAAAATCCCGATGCCGAAATAGTTTTCGTCGGCACGGCAGATAAAATGGAAGCAAAGCTTGTGCCTCAGGCTGGTTATGAGCTTAGAACAATTGAAATCAGCGGCTTCCGGAGAAGCTTTTCTCCCGAGGCAATCAAGCATAATCTCGGCACACTCAGCAAGCTTCTCAAATCATCTTCTCAGGCAAAGAAAATTATCAAGGACTTCAAGCCTGACCTTGTTATCGGCTTCGGCGGATATGTAAGCGGACCCGTGCTCAGAATGGCGGCAAAGATGGGTATTCCCACCGCTATCCACGAGCAGAATGCGTTCCCCGGTGTAACCAATAAAGCACTTGCGGGTCAGGTGGACAGAGTTATGCTCACTGCCGTTCAGGCGGAAAAGCATATCAACGCAAAGAATCCCTGCGTTATCACAGGTCTTCCAATCAGAGGTGATATCCTCAAGGGCGACAGAGATTTTGCCCGTGCAGAGCTCGGTGTCGGCGACAAGCCCCTCATCCTTTCAATGGGTGGCAGTCTCGGCGCAAGGCCCGTCAACGATGCAATAATGGGTCTTATTGTCAATAAATATAAAGATAACGACTGCGTATTTCTTCACGCAACGGGTAAAAACAGCGAGGATTTCAAGCACGAACTTGAAGAAAAGGGTGTTGACCTTAAAGCCAACCCCCATGTAAGAATTGTTGAATATATAGATATTCCAAAGTGCCTTCCCGCAGCAGACCTTGTTATCGGCCGCTCGGGTGCAAGCACCCTCAGCGAGCTTCAGGCTCTCGGCAAGCCCTCAATTCTTATTCCTTCGCCTTATGTTACCGAAAATCATCAGTTCCATAATGCAATGGCACTTGTTGATAACGGTGCGGCGGTTATTCTTGAAGAAAAAGACCTTACTCCTGACACCATAACAGAAAAAGTCAACGAACTTATTTCCGACAGAGCAAAGCTCGAAAAAATCGGCAAGTGTGCAAAAAATATGGCTGTTATTGATGCAACAGCCAGAATCTATGACACACTCTGCGAGATAATTAAATAACAATCACCATTCCCGTGCGGCTTGAATACTATGTATCAAGGAGCGTGGGTTATGAAAAAAATAGCAGTAAACGGCGGCATACCGCTTAACGGAAAAACAGATTTGCAGGGCTCCAAAAACAGTGCATTGCCCATTATTTCGGCAGCTGTTGCGGTTTGCGGAGTGAGTGTGATACATAATTGCCCGCATTTGACAGACGTTGAAGCGGCTTTGAGAATACTTGAATATATCGGATGCAGAGTCAAAAGAGAAGGTAATACTCTTATCATCGACTCAACCTCCGCCAACAGATGGGAAATCCCCGAGACTCTTATGCGCTCAATGCGTTCATCGATTGTTTTTCTCGGCGCGTTGCTGAGCAGATTCGGTTCTGCCTGCGTAACCTCTCCCGGCGGTTGCGAAATCGGATTAAGACCGATAGACCTGCATCTTTCTGCACTCTCTTCGCTCGGTGCCGTGATAAATGAAAAGGGAGGAAAGCTCCGATGCAGTTTCCCGAACGGAGCTGTGGGCGGGGAGATATCCCTCTCATTTCCGAGCGTAGGTGCAACGGAAAACATTATGCTTGCATCGGTTATGGCAAAGGGAGAAACTGTTATCACAAATGCGGCTCGTGAGCCCGAAATTGCAGACCTTGCTTCATTCCTTAATAAGTGCGGAGCAAGAATCAGCGGAGCGGGTCAGAGTGTTATCCGAATCAGCGGAGTCAGTAAACTCGGCGGTGCTGAGCATACGATTATTCCCGACAGAATCATTGCGTCAACCTATATGGCGTGCACGGCTCTTGCAGGCGGCAGAACAGCAATTGACGGAGTGAACGCCAGGCATATTTCTCCCGTTATTCCGATATTCAGAGCAGCGGGGTGCTCTGTTGCCGTTGATGACGGCGAGCTTGTAATTGATGCACCGAAGCGGCTTTCGAGAGTAAAATATATCAGAACAATGCCTTATCCCGGGTTCCCTACGGATTCCCAGGCTTTGGTAATGGCTATGCTGACTAAGGCGAAAGGCACAAGCGTTATCAGCGAAAAAATATTTGAAAACAGATTCCGTCACGTTCCCGAGCTTGTGAAGATGGGTGCGGATATACGGGTTGAAGACGGCTGTGTGGCTGTTGTTGAAGGTGTTGACCGACTCCACGGTGCGAGCGTGTCCGCAACAGATCTTCGCGGCGGATGTGCACTTATTGCGGCGGCACTCGGTGCCGAAGGGCAGACGGTTATCAGCGATATCCGTCATATTGACAGAGGATTTGAAAATGCGGAGCTTAATTTATCAAAGCTTGGCGCAGATATAAAAAGAGAATGAAAACGGCGGTATGGTAATGGAAAATAATGTTTCAAGACGCGTTTTGACTCCCGAAGAAAAAGCTCTCAGAGCGAAAAAGCTAAAAAGAAAGAGAAATATCAGGCTTGCAATAGTTATATGCGGATTTTTTCTTGCACTGAGCATCATAATCAGTCCCATTCTGATTCTGACCGCATTCAGGGTAAAGAGTTTTACCGTTGAGGGCGTAAGTCCTTATACGGATGAGGAAATTATTGCGGCAAGCGGCATTGAACCCGGTGACAGCCTTGTTTTTGCAAATATAGACAAAGCAGGCGAAAGTATCGAAAAGATTCTTCCCTATACGGACAATGTTAAACTTACGAAAAAACTCCCGAATAAAATAATTATCCGTTTTGACGAAACATCAAGAGCCTTTGCGATTGAAGTTTCAAGCGGTATGTATGCGCTTACCGATATCAACCTAAAAGTGCTTGAGCTTTCGGGTGTTCTTCCCGAGGGTGTTGCCCTTGTTTCGGGCATAACTCCGATGAAAACCGAAATCGGCGAAGAAATCTCTTTTGTTACCGAAGGAGAGAACGATATTTCCGTTGACCTCATAAAGAGAATAGCAACCGCAATAATTGAAAATGAGGTTGAAGGGATAGATTATATTGATATCACAAACCGAAGCGATATCCGTATGATTTACGGCGGCAGAATCGTTCTGCGTCTCGGCGACAGCATTGATGTTGAATCAAAGATTTCTCTCGGTAACAAGGTTATCAAAGAAGAAAATGCAATCGATCCGTCGCAGTACGGAACGGTTGACCTCACCATTCCCAAGAAGGCATACTTCAACCCCTCGGATTACGAGGATATAGAAACTCTCGTTCGGTATAACGAAACCTATGCGAGAGAAGAAACCGTGCAGGAAGATGCAACCGAAGCAACAAGTGAAGAAGCGGTTTCCGAAGAAGATTCTCAGGAAGAATAAAGGCGAAAAAACAGGGCAAATTGTAAATAATAAGGATAAATATATATAAATTGTAAAAAAACAATTAATTCGGCAACGAATTTTCAATTTTTTCTTGTTTTTTTAAATAATATATGGTAATATAATTCTGTTTAATAGTCTTACTATAAGGAAAAATAAAACTACAGGGGGTCATACCAAATGGCATTTGAAATTGATAATGATTTTGAGAGTGCGGTTCAGATAAAGGTTATCGGTGTCGGCGGCGGCGGCGGAAACGCAGTTAACAGAATGATTAACCAGGGCGTTCTCGGTGCAGAGTTCATTGCAGTCAACACAGACAAGCAGGTTCTCGTTCACTCAAAAGCAACTCATAAGATCCAGATCGGTGAAAAGTCAACTCACGGTCAGGGTGCAGGCGGCAAGCCCGAAATCGGTGCAAAGGCTGCAGAAGAAAGCAAGGAATCCATCGCTGATGCTCTTAAGGGCACAGATATGGTATTTATCACAACCGGTATGGGCGGCGGCACAGGCACAGGTGCAGCTCCCGTTATTGCTCAGGTAGCAAAAGATATGGGTTGCCTCACCATCGGCGTTGTAACAAAGCCCTTCAAGTTCGAAGGCAAGAGAAGAATGCTTCTCGCTCAGGAAGGCATCTCAAAGCTTGCAGAGCATGTAGACAGCCTTATCGTTATCCCCAACGACAGACTCCGTGCACTTGACGACAGAAAGAAGACCATCGCTGAAGCATTCGCAGAGGCAGACGAAGTTCTTCTTCAGGGTGTCAAGAGCATTTCAGAACTTATCAAGGTTCCCGGTTTCATCAACCTCGACTTTGCAGACGTAACAAGCGTTATGAAGGATGCAGGCTATGCTCATATGGGCGTTGGCAGAGCCAAGGGCAAGGACAAGGCAGAAACAGCCGCAAACGCAGCAGTTTCAAGTCCTCTTCTCGAAACTTCAATCGCAGGCGCAAAGGGCGTTATCATCAGCATCACCGCATCTGACGATGTTGACCTTGAAGATGTTGAAAATGCAGCAGAGATCATCACCGAGAAGGCACACGAAGATGCCAACATCACCTGGGGTATCGCATTTGATCCCGATCTTGATGATGAAATGGTTATCACCGTTATCGCAACCGGTTTTGATTCAAAGACTCAGGCTTTTGAGAAGCCCGCAGTTGCAGCCAATCCCTTTATGGCAGCAGTAAAGCCCGCAGCAGCTCCCGCTCCTGCAGCAGCACCCGCAGCTCCCGCTCAGGCAAAGCCCGTTGCGGCAGCTCCTGCAGCTCCCGCTTCATCAGGCCCCAGCATTCCTCATTTCGGTTCAGCTGTAAACGAAGTTAAGGAAGCTCCTGCAGCAGAAGCTCCCAAGGCAAGCGACGGCTTTGAAGATGATCAGTTCTATATTATGATTAACGATATCATCAAAGGCAAAGACGGTAAATAAGAAATAATTAAAGGCACACCAAGCGGTGTGCCTTTTTGTTATATCAACTTTTCAAGAGCCTGCATTTTATCCGCCGACGGCTCGGGTATATCCGCAAACGGGAATTTGATTCCCAGATTATCGTATTTTATCTGACACATCTTTCGGAACGGCAGAAGCTCTGTTTTGTCAACACATTTGTGAGTATCTGAAATCTCTTTGAGTTTCTGAATGTTTTCTTCGCTATCATTCAGAGAGGGGATGATAACCTGCCTTAAAGTTACGGGGATATTGTTTTCATTCAGATAATCAAGAAACTCGATAACAGATTTCATTTCGCAGCCGACGTGTTCACGGTAGAGTGAATCGTCGGTATATTTTATGTCAAGCAGAACTCTGTCCGTGACTCTGAGAAGCTCTTTGACCGAATCGTTCATAATGCTGCCCGAAGTGTCAAGGCAAGTGTTGATGCCGTTTTCGTGGGCAAGCTCAAAGAGTTCTTTCACAAACTCGGACTGAAGAAGAGGCTCACCGCCCGAAACGGTTATGCCGCCTTCTTTGCCGAAATATTCTTTGTATCGAACCGCTTTGTTTATGATTTCATCAGCGGAGTATTCCTTACCGCCCGTTGCCTGCCAGGTGTCGGGGTTATGACAGCAACCGCATCGTAAGTGGCATCCCTGCAGGAATACCGCAAAGCGAACTCCGGGGCCGTCTGAAGCGGCAAGGCTTTGGATTGAATGAACTCTTCCTGTCATATTGCTTCGTGGAAGGTACGGCTGATAACTTCTCGCTGCTGTTCTCTTGAGAGCTTGTTGAAGTTAACTGCGTAGCCCGAAACTCGGATTGTGAGGTTGGGATATGCTTCGGGGTTTTCGTATGCCTTCATAAGAGTTTCTCTGTTGAGCACATTGACGTTTATATGATGAGCCTTCTTTGCAAAGTAGCCGTCGAGAATGTTAACAAGGTTGTCAACTCTTTCTTCATCGGTTCTTCCGAGTGCTTCGGGAGTGATTGAGAAGGTGTTGGAAACGCCGTCGCGGCAGTCATCATAGCTGATTTTTGCAACGGAGTTAAGAGATGCGAGAGCACCGTTTTCTTCTCTGTTGTGCATCGGGTTTGCGCCGGGTGCAAAGGGAGCAGATGCCTTTCTGCCGTCGGGAGTTGCGCCCGTGTTCTTGCCGTACATAACATTCGATGTGATTGTGAGCACGGAAAGAGTGTGAATTGCGTGGCGGTAAGTGGGAGTTTTGCGAAGCTCGGTGATAACCTTATGTGCCATATCCTTTGCGATAAGGTCAACTCTGTCGTCGTCGTTACCGTACTTGGGGAAGTCGCCCGTTGTCTTGAATTCGGTGATAAAGCCCTTTTCATTTCGAATGGGAGCGACATCGGCGAACTTGATTGCGCTCAGTGAGTCCGCAACAACCGAAAGACCTGCAATGCCGAATGCCATAAAACGTTCAACCGAGGTGTCATGAAGAGCCATCTGTGTCTTTTCGTAGGCATACTTATCGTGCATATAATGAATAACATTCATTGTGTTTACATAGAGGTTGCTGAGCCATGCGATGTAAATATCAAATCGTTTCATAACCTCATCGAAGTCGAGCTTGTCGCCTTCAAGAACGGGCATCTGAGGTCCGATGTGAATGCCGCTTGTTGTGTCGTAACCGCCGTTGATAGCGATAAGAAGAAGCTTTGCGAGGTTGCATCTTGCGCCGAAGAACTGCATCTGCTTGCCAACCTTCATTGCGGAAACACAGCAGGCGATTGCGTAGTCGTCGCCGTAAATCGGGCGCATGATATCATCGTTTTCGTACTGGATTGAGTCAGTATCTGCCGAAACCTTTGCACAGAACTTCTTGAAGTTTTCAGGCAGAGAATTTGACCAGAGAACTGTGAGATTCGGTTCAGGGGATGAACCGAGAGTATAGAGTGTATTGAGCATACGGTAGCTGTTCTTGGTAACAAGGGTTCTGCCGTCTTCGCCCATACCACCCACAGCTTCTGTAATCCACATCGGGTCGCCGCCGAAAAGTTCATTATATTCAGGTGTGCGAAGGTGACGGGCAATACGGAGCTTCATAACGAAATCATCCATAAGCTCCTGTGCGCCTTCTTCGGTGAGAACGCCGTTTGCGATATCACGCTCAATATAGATATCAAAGAATGAGCTTACTCTGCCGAGTGACATAGCCGCACCGTTCTGCTCCTTGATGGCGCCGAGATATGCAAAATAAGTCCACTGAATTGCTTCTTTTGCGTTTGATGCGGGCTCGCTGATGTCAAAACCGTACATTGCCGCCATTTCCTTGAGCTTGCCGAGGAAAGCAATCTGCTGGAAAAGTTCTTCATCAAGGCGGATGTTTTCGGTGTTGAACGGCTTTGTAGCAAGTTGGTTCTTTTCCTTCTTCTTTTCTTCGATGAGTTTGTCTATGCCGTAAAGTGCAACTCTTCTGTAGTCACCTATGATTCTGCCTCTGCCGTATGCATCGGGAAGACCCGTGATAACATGGCATTTTCTTGCCTGACGCATTTCATCTGTGTATGCACGGAAAACGCCGTCGTTGTGGGTCGTTCTGAATTTGAATTCCTCTTCAACCTTTTTACTGAGCTTATAGCCGTAGGCTTCGCAGGCCTGACGCACCATTCTCATGCCGCCGAAGGGGTTAACGCCTCTTTTGAGCGGTCTGTTGGTCTGCATACCGACAATGAGTTCATTTTCTTTATCAATATATCCGGGCGAATAGCTTGTGAGCGAAGATACGGTTGCCGTATCGATATCAAGCACGCCGCCGAACTGACGCTCAAGAGCGAAAAGTGCCTCAAGCTTTTTCATAAGAGCAGAGGTTCTTTCGGTTGCGCCTGCAAGGAATTCAGCGTCGCCTGTATATTCCGAATAGTTTTGCTGAATAAAATCTCTTACGTTGATTTCTTCCTGCCATGCGCCGGGTTTAAATCCGTTCCAATTCTTGTGTTCCATAGTTATTACCTCCTAAAAAACAAAAAAGGGCGAATTCAGTTTAACGAAACTGAATCGCCCAGACGGTCGGCTATTAAACATCCGTTTACATTCCCCCGCGGTGATCCGCTTTGTTCCGTCAGTCATGTAAACTTTGTAACTATATTATACAGAAACGCATGGGATATGTCAATCAAAAAAATCACCAAATATTGTGGCATTTATCAGAAACAAATCAGCTAAGAAAACAAAATGTAGTGTGCTTGCTTCCATCATAAAAATAAAAGGGATGCGAAAGCATCCCTCAGAAAGTTTATTTAATCCACTTTTCAACCGCTGTTTCAACAAGATAAACGGTTTTGTCAACAACAGCTACGTCTTCGTCTGCAAGGTTGAGGAGGGGCTCTCTTACTCCGCCGAGTTCAAGCCCTGAAAGTTTTTTGAGGGCTGCTTTTGCAACTGCATACATATTGCCGTTTGCAGAGCACATTGTGTAGATAACTTCGTTTATGTCATTCTGAAGCTTGCCCGCATTTTCAAAGTCGCCCGCTTCAAGCAGTGCATTGAGCTTCACGAAAAGCTCGGGCATAACGCCGTATGTGCCGCCGATACCGCCGTCTGCACCGATAAGTCTGCCGCCCACAAACTGCTCATCGGGACCGTTGAAAACAACGATTTCTTTTTTATTGATTGCAGCCTGTCTTTTGAACATCTGGATATCCTGAATGGGCATTGATGAATTCTTAACGCCGATTACCTTGGGGTTCTTGAGCATTTCATCAAAAAGGCTGAGAGTGAGCGAAACGCCTGCAAGCTGGGGAATATTGTAGATAATATAATCTGTGTTGGGAGCGGCTGCGGAAATATCGTTCCAGTATTTTGCAATAGCTCTTTCGGGGAGCTTGAAATAGATGGGAGGAATTGTGGCGATTGCGTCAACTCCGAGTGATTCTGCATGGCGAGCAAGCTCCTGGCTTTCTCTTGTGTTATTGCAGGCAACGTGAGCAATTATTGCGATTCTGCCCTTTGCAACTTCCATAACCGCTTCAAGAGTCTGCTTTCTTTCTTCAACGGTAAGATAAATGCATTCGCCCGATGAACCGCCCACATAAAGACCTGCAACGCCTTTGCTGATAAGATATTCAACATAATCCTTTATTCCCTGAGTTGAAATATTGCCTTCACTGTCGTAGCAAGCATAAAAAGCGGGGAATATACCCTTATATTTTTCAAGACTCATAATTATTACCTCCGTAATGATTACTGCATTTTTTCTTGTTTAACCTTATGGTCAACGATGTGGCGTTTTGCAAGCTCCGCTGTAACTTCTTCAAGGCTAATACCCATTTCAATCATCATAACGGTGATGTGATAAAGAAGGTCCGCGATTTCATAAACGGTTTCTGCCTTGTCGCCGCCCTTTGCGCCGATGATAACTTCTGTGCATTCCTCGCCGACCTTCTTGAGGATTTTATCAATACCCTTTTCAAAAAGATAGGTTGTGTAGGAGCCTTCTTTCTTCTCAACCTTTCTGCCGACAAGCATCTCATAAAGTCCTTCATATGAGAATTCCTCGGTTTCGGGAGCAACTATATCCTCAAAGAAACAGCTTTCGCTGCCCGTGTGGCAAGCGGGACCGTTCTTGATAACGTCTATCAGAAGAGTGTCCTTATCGCAGTCTGTTCTGATTGAAACAACCTGCTGGGTGTTGCCTGAGGTTGTGCCCTTTCTCCAGAGCTCCTGACGGCTTCTGCTCCAGAAGCAGGTTTTACCCTCTTTGATTGTGATGTCAAGGCTTTCTGCGTTCATATATGCAAGCATAAGCACCTTTTTGCTGTAGTGATCCTGCACGATAGCGGGAATAAGTCCGTCTTTGTTATATTTAAGTTCAATCATTTTTATATCCTCATCTCTATGTTGTTGTCGTTAAGATATCGCTTCAGATCCCGGATGTCAACTTCCTTGAAATGGAAAATTGAAGCCGCAAGACCAGCATCCGCAACGCCTGCTCTGAAAAGCTCAAGAAAATCTTCCTTTTTGCCTGCGCCGCCGCTTGCGATAACGGGGATTGAAACAAGGTCGCTGATTTTCTGAAGCATTTCAAGGTCAAAACCCTGCTTAACGCCGTCGGTATCTATGCTGTTAACAACAAGCTCGCCGGCACCGTTGTTTTCGCCCATCTTAGCCCATTCAAGAGCATCAATGCCCGTGTCAATTCTTCCGCCCTTACTGAAAATACGGAACGAGCCATCAACACGCTTGATATCCATTGAAAGCACAACGCACTGGTCGCCGTATTTCTTGGCCGCTTTTTCAATAAGAGACGGATCTTTGATTGCACCCGAGTTTACCGAAACCTTGTCTGCGCCGCATTTGAGCACTCTGTCAAAATCGTCAAGAGTGTTGATGCCGCCGCCGACGGTAAGGGGAATGAAGATTTCGCTTGCAACCTGAGTAAGCGCGTCCGTGAAAAGTGCTCTGCCCTCAAACGAAGCGGTGATATCATAAAAAACAAGCTCATCCGCACCGCTGTCATTATAGAAATGAGCAAGCTCAACGGGTGACGCAACGTCCTGAATTCCTTCAAAGTTAACGCCTTTAACGACTCTGCCGTTTCTTACATCAAGGCAAGGGATAATTCTTTTTGTAATCATAACGCACCTCCTGCGGCGAGCGCATCCTTAAGGCTGAGCTTTCCTTCGTAAACAGCTTTGCCGACGATTGCACCGTAGATACCCATTTCGTTGAGAGTCTTAATCTCATCGGCAAAGGTAATTCCGCCCGATGCAACTATCTGTAATCCTTCGATTTCTGAAAGCTCTTTATATATTTCAAGATTGGTGCCCGAAAGCATACCGTCTTTTGAGATGTCTGTGTAAATAACGGTTGCAACGCCCGTATTACGGAGCTTTTTGCAGAATTCTACGGAGTTAACCGAGGTTGTTTCCTGCCAGCCGCTTACTGCAACGAAGCCGTTCTTTGCATCAACACCAACTGCGATTGCGTCGCCGAATTCATTGACGGCTTCTTCAACAAACGGATAATTTCTTATTGCCGCCGTTCCGAGGATAACTCGTTTTACGCCGAGATTAAGGTAATCCTCAACTCTTTTCATATCTCTGATGCCGCCGCCTACTTCGATAAAGAGATTCTTTATCTGTGCGGCTTCTTTGATTGCATTGAAGTTAACGGGTGCACCGTCTTTGGCACCGTCAAGGTCAACCATGTGAAGGTTGGTTGCACCGTCTTTCATAAATTCCAGAGCCATTTCGGCGGGGGAGTCGGCATAAATCTTAACCTGATTGTAGTCGCCCTTGGTAAGACGCACTACCTTGCCGCCGAGAATGTCTGTTGCGGGGTATATCTGCATAAAATCACCTTATAATTCTGAAAATGCTTTGAGAAGAGCAAGACCCTTTGCTCCGCTCTTTTCGGGGTGGAACTGCATTCCGTAGACCGAACCGCTCTTAACGATAGCAGGCACGGCAACGCCGTATTCAGCAAAAGCGAGAGTGTTGTCCACGCAGTTGCGGGCATAGAAGGAGTGAACGAAATACATATAGTCGCCCGGCTGAATATATTTGAAGATGGGGTCAGCCTTTGCAAGATTGAGTTTGTTCCAACCCATATGTGGAATCTTGAGATCTGCGGGAACCTGACCCTCAAGAGGACCTACAAAGCCTTTGATGAGTCCGAGACCCATGTGTGCGCCGTATTCAAAGCTCTTTTCAAAAAGAAGCTGCATTCCGAGGCAGATACCGAGAATGGGTTTGCCTTCCGATGCAAGTGAACGCAGAAGCACGTCCATTCCGCAGTCACGGAGCTTCTGTGCCGCATCACCGAATGCGCCTACACCGGGAAGAATAATTTTATCGGCGGCAATGATTTCTTCTTTATCGCCTGTTATCTTACATTCGATTCCGAGACTTCTCAGTGAAGAAGAAAGCGAAAAGAGGTTACCGCAACCGTAATCTATGATAGCAATCATTATAAAATTCCTTTCGTTGACGGAATTTCTCCGCCGAGGGTCTTGTCAACAAAAACAGCCTTGCAGAGAGCTCTTGAAACTGCTTTGAACATTCCTTCGATGATGTGGTGGCTGTTTTTACCGTCAAGCTGTTTTATATGGAGAGTGATATCGCTGTTGCGTACGAACGAAATAAAGAATTCTTCGATAAGTTCTGTATCCATACCGCCAACCGCAGGGGTGGGAATATTGACATCATAATTGAGATGAGCTCTGCCGCTGATATCAACGCTTGCAAGAATGAGAGTTTCGTCCATGGGAAGAACGATGCTGCCGTAGCGTGAAATGCCTCTCTTTTCGCCGACCGCTTCGGCGAATGCCTGACCGAGCACGATGCCCACATCTTCAACTGTGTGGTGATAGTCAACATGAGTGTCGCCGATGCATTTTACCTTGAGGTCCATTCTGCCGTGCCTTGCAAAAAGTTCGAGCATATGGTCAAGAAAACCGCAGCCTGTGTCTATCTCGCTTTTGCCCGTGCCTTCGAGATTGAGCCAGAGGTCAATATCGGTTTCGTTTGTTTTTCTTTTAATAGCGGATTCTCTCATTATTTTCCCTCCGTTATTTCTTTAAGTGCATCAACAAGCACCTGCATTTCTTCGGCAGAGCCGACTGTAATGCGAAGATAATTATCAATCTTTGCCTTGTTGAAGTATCTTACGAGTATCTTTCTTTTACGAAGCTCTGCTGCAATTTCAGCCGCAGGGATACTTTTATGCGTGGCAAAGATGAAGTTTGCCATCGAATCGGTGCAGTCAAAGCCGAGAGCCTTGAGCTGATCCGTTGTTGTTTTTCTGTTTTCAATAATCTTTGCAATGTTGGAATTATAATACTCATTGTCCGCAATAGCCGCAGCAGCCGCTTTTATCGAAAGAGTGTTGAGATTATAGGGGTTGAATGAATATTTGAGCTTGTTCAGATCTTCAATAATTTCTTTTGAACCGATGCCGAAGCCGACACGCAAACCTGCGAGTGAATGGCTCTTTGAAAAGGTTCTTGTTACGAGAAGGTTGTCGTATTTTTTGACAAGATCCATACAGCTCTTGCCGCCGAATGCGATATATGCCTCGTCCATAATAACGAGGTTATCAGGATTTGAAGCAACGATTCTTTCAACATCCTCAAAGGGGATCAGAAGACCCGTGGGTGCGTTGGGGTTTGCGATAACAATATTCTTGCCCTTGCCGATGTAATCGTTAACGTTGATTGAAAAATCATCCTTAAGAGGAATCTGCTCAAGCTCAACGCCGAAGATGTCGGCATAAACGGGATAAAATCCGTATGAGATTTCGGGGCAGCAGAGCTTGCCGCCTCTGCCGCAGAATCCCATAATTGCAAACGCAAGCACGTCATCTGAACCGTTTCCGCAGAAAACCATATCGGGAGTAACATCAAACTGCTCTGCGATTGCCTTGCGGAGTTCTTTTAATTCGGGGTCTGAATATAAATTGAGTTTATCTATAACACTTTCGCTGATAACTTCCTTAACCTTCGGTGAAGGAGGAAAAGGAGATTCGTTGGTGTTGAGTTTTATAACTTTTTCGTTGACCTGCTCACCGGGTACATAGGGAACAAGTTTTTCGTAATTTGCAGATAAGAATCTGCTCATGGTTTCACCTTATTTCTCAAATCTGATTGCCGCACTCTTTCCATGAGCGTGAAGACCTTCACGGTTTGCAAAAAGAACGATGTTGTCCTTGACCTTACCGAGTGCTTCTTCGGTGTAATAAATATACTGTGATTTCTTCACAAAATCATCAACCGAAAGGGGAGAGCTAAATCTTGCAGTGCCCGAGGTGGGGAGAGTGTGGTTTGTGCCTGCGAGATAGTCGCCGAGAGCTTCGGGAGTGTTTTTGCCGAGGAATATTGACCCAGCATTCTTGATTTTATCAAGAAGTGCAAAGGGTTCGTCAACGCAAACTTCAAGATGCTCGGGAGCGATTTCGTTGGCGATTTCGATTCCCTGCTCAAGGTTGTTTGCAATAATAATTTTACCGTTTATGTCAATGGAAGCTCTTGCGATTTCCGCTCTCGGAAGCATGGGAATCTGCTTCTCAAGTTCTTCGCTGACTGCATAAGCAAGCTCCTTGCTGTCCGTAACGAGAACTGCACTTGCTAGCTTATCGTGTTCTGCCTGAGAAAGAAGGTCAGCCGCAACAAATGCAGGGTTGCATGTGCCGTCTGCAAGAACAAGAATTTCGCTCGGGCCTGCAATCATATCAATATCAACAAGACCGTAGAGCATTCTTTTTGCGGTAGCAACAAAAACGTTGCCGGGACCGACTACTTTATCTGCCTTGGGCACACTTTCGGTGCCGTAAGCAAGGGCTGCAACAGCCTGTGCGCCGCCTGTTTTGATGATTGTATCAACGCCCGCAACCTTTGCTGCGCAAAGAATTGCCGAGGGAATGTTACCCTGCTTGTCGGGAGGAGTTACCATTATAATTTCGCTTACGCCTGCAATTTTTGCGGGAATAGCGTTCATAAGTACGGTTGAAGGGTAGCTTGCGGTGCCGCCGGGAACATAGATGCCGACCTTTTCAATCGGGGTAATCTTTTGACCCGAAACGGTGCCGTCGCCGCCCTTGATTTCAAAACCCTTGCGGAGCTGCTTTTCGTGGAAATTCCAGATGTTGGCTTTCGCCATTTCAAGAGTTTCGATGAGAGTTTTATCTTCGTTTTCGTATGCGTAATCGATTTCTTCCTGAGTAACACGGAGATTCTCAATGATTGCGCCGTCAAACTTTGCACTGTATTCTTTGAGAGCCTTATCGCCGTTTTCTCTTACATTCTTTATGATATCGGCAACAATCGCCTCAACGCCGCTTTCAAGCTTTATATCTCTGGTGAGAATATCACCCTTTTCGGCATTGTCTATGTTAATAATTCTAATCATTTCGCCAACTCCTTCTTGAGCTTTTCCATAAGGGTATCAATATCCCCGCCCTTGAATTTGTAAGAAGATTTATTAGCAATCAGTCTTGCGCTGATAGGCATAATCTTTTCGTAAACACGAAGATTGTTTTCCTTGAGGGTTTTGCCTGATTCAACAATATCAACGATAACATCCGAAAGTCCGAGAATGGGAGCAATTTCGATTGAGCCGTTGAGCTTGATGATTTCGATTTCACGGTTGAGTGAAATATAGTAATTCTTTGCGATATTAACAAATTTTGTTGCAACTCTTAAAGGACGGTCAAAATCCTCAATGTAGTCATTCGGAGCGGCAACGCACATATTGCATTTGCCGAGGTCAAGGTCAAGAAGCTCATAGATGTCAAAGTCACCTTCTTCAAGAATATCCTTGCCGACAACACCGATATCAGCCGCGCCGTGTGCAATATAAATCGCAACGTCGGAGGGCTTTACGAGAAGATAACGTACGCCGTTTTCTGCATTTTCAAAAACAAGCTTTCTGTTATCGCTGTAAATCTCGCTGCAGTCATAGCCGATTGAAGCAAAAAGCTCATACACCTTGTCGCCGAGTCTGCCTTTGGGTAAAGCTATATTCAGCATGACGTTACCTCCTTGAGTGCTCCGTTTTCAAATGAATAAACGGTTTTTGCTTTGTAGCCTTCGGGCATTGTGTGTTCAACACGAACGGAAAAGCCCTTTTCGACAAAGCTTTCAACAAGCGAGAGCAGGGAAACGCTCTTGTTTGCCGAATCAAAAAGAATAAGAATGTCGCTGTCGCATTCGCGTGCTTTCTTATAATAGAAATTGAGATTATCAAGGTAAACGGCGAATCCGATTGCCTGGGTGTTTTCTCTGAGCTTTCCTGCAAGGTTATCGTATCTGCCGCCCGAAAGCACAGCCGAGGGAGCCTTTTCAACATAACCCTGGAAGATGATGCCGTTATAATACTCGGTGTTGTTGAGCACGGAAAGGTCGATGCAGATTCTGTCTGCAAGGTTGCTCTTGCCGAAGGATGAAGCGATAAATTCAAGCTGAGCGCAGGCTTCCTTCATTTCGTCGTTGCAGGCGAGCTCTTTAAGAGCAGGGATAGCCTGAGCAAAATTGCCGTTTATACCTGCGAGCTTTATGAGAAGCTCTGTCTTTTTGCTTTCAACTCCGCATCTTTCGCAGATTGTGCGAAGGTCGTGTGAGTTCTTTCCCTTGATGCAGCCGATGATATCTTTCTTTGTGTTTTCACCGATGTTCATCTCGTTGAGAAGAGAGGGGATGAATGCCATATGCGAAACAGAAAGCACAAAGTCCTTATCAATTGTTCTGAGGCTCTTTGCCGCAAGAAGGAGCACTTCGCTGACGAGATAATCGTCAACAACGCCGAGCACTTCAACGCCGGTCTGCTTGATTTCTTTATAGTCGTTTGAGCTGTCGCTCATTCTGAAAACGCTTTCGTTATAATAAAGCTTTGTGAGAGAATCCGAAAGCTTTGCGTTTTTAACAATGGAAAGAGTAATATCGGGCTTGAGTGCCATAAGGCGTCCGTCGGAATTGTTGAATGCAAGAATGCCTTTGCTCGAGAGGAAATCTCTGTTGTCGCTGTAGAAGCTGTATTCCTCAAACTTTGCCATTCTGTATTCTTTGTATCCCCACTGCTTATAGAGCATTGAAAGCTCATATGTGAGGCTGTCCTCTTTTGAGAGAGTTGAAAGAAATTCAGTCATAATTTTCACCTGTTATCTTGTTATGCTGAAAAGTATAGCACACTTTATCATATTAGTCAATTAGCGATTTACTACGCTAAATTATTTTGCTTTGAATTGTTTTTATGTAAATTACACAATAAAACACAAAATTTACGGCGGGAGAATGCTCCCGCCAAAAATCATTTGTTTTCAGTGTGGTTTTTGAGGCAGTCAAAACTTTCCTGGCTGATGACGTGTTCGATTCGGCAGGCATCGATTGCCGCCTGGTCTGCGCTGACTCCGATTCCGATAAGCCAGTTAGTGATTGTTTCGTGGCGGTGGAAGATGTTGTTTGCGATTTCAAGACCTGATTCGGTGAGCGTTATAAGACCGTCGCTGTCGGTAATAACGTAGCCATGCTCACGCAGATTTCTCATTGCAACGCAGACGCTGGGTTTGGAAAAACCGAGCTCGGTTGCGATATCCACAGAACGGACAGAGCCTTTTTTCTCGCTGAGCATGAGTATAGTTTCGAGATAGTTTTCAGCCGATTCGCCGATTATCATCTTTTTCACCTCGCCGAAAATTGATGTTTTATTATAATAACATATTATATGACATATTTCAACCCATAAATGCGAAAAAAGCCCGACTTCTTGTCAGGCTTTTTGTACTGTTATTCGATTATGTTGCCAAAATTTATTTTACCGTAGCAATCATAAACACTGTTTTCAAAAACTTCTTCAGTGGTGTATACACTCCCTTCGATAGAATCATCTCCGCCTTCGCAATAAGAAAGACAGACGCAGATGTTACCGTTATCGAAATATGTGTATTCAACATATCTTGTTATTTGTTTTGTTTCGGGGTCAATGCTGTTTGATTTTGATATTCTTCCGTCTTCGTTATATTCAATAGTTTCTTTGTAGCTGTCTTCATACGAAACACCTATGATTCTGCCGCTTTCGTCATACTCATAAGTATTTCCGAGAAAGGCTGTCAGATTACCGTTTTCATCGTATGTAAAACCAGCGGTTTCGCCGTTTTCTGATTCTTTCCTTACGGGTTTGTTGCTGTCATAAACATAAATGCTTGTTACTGAAGGTTCACCTTTATTACGGTTTATGGTTTTTACAACATTTCCGTTATCGTCGTAAAAATATGAGGTGCCCCACTCTTCTGTATAAAAATTGCCGAAGCAATGGCTTTCGGAGATAACTCTGTTTTGCGCATCGTAATCGTATATTATTTTCTCGCTTCCGTAATAAGAATTATCCGCAGGATTGTTGTCAATCAGGATGCAGTTACCGTTTTCGTCATATTCATAAACTGTGTTGCAGATGAAATCTTCATCAAAGTATTCGGGATAAAGAGGCAATGTTTTTTTGTTTGTAAGCTTGCTGTTTTCGTCATAGGTATAGTAAACATCTATGGGATCGCCTGAAAAGACTTCCGCTTTTTTATTTGTAAGAAGTCCTTTTTCGTTGAATATGAATTCGCTTGTTAGGCCGCCGGGCATGGGAACGGTAACTGTTCTTGCAAGAGAAGTGTTTTCGTTGGTGACCGATATGTCTGCATTGGTTGTTGTTTCATTTATAGTTGTTTCATTTGTGCAGCCGCTTGAAAAGATAACGGCGAGGAGTGAGCCTGCGATAATGAGATTCCTGAGAGCTTTTTTCATAAAATCAAAACCTTTCTCCGTTGGTGTTATGACTGTATTATATCACCCCGTTTATTAATAAAAAAGGTGAGAATTGTTTAAGAAGTTTTTAAGAATTATTAAAAAAATCTCTAATTTATCAATAAAAAACCGCATATTGACGTAAAACAATATGCGGTCATGGCGATATTATATTTCAAGGAATTTTCTGAAATCGGAAATGTAGCTTGCGGCAGCTTCTTTTGTGTTGCTTTCGGCAAAAATTCTGAGCAGGGGTTCGGTGCCAGAGAAACGGCAGATAACAAAGCTGCCGTCTTTGAAATAGACCTTGCAGCCGTCTTCATAGTTAACTCGTTCAACCTCTTCGGAGAATTCGGGGAGAAGTCTGTCCTCCATAAGAATCTTTTCTATTCTTCCTTTTTCTTCGGGCTTGAAACGGAGATTGCCTTCGACCATTTCGTGCTTGCCGAATTCTTTTTCAAGCTCATTGATAAATACGGAAGGTGTTTTGCCCGTAACGCTGACCATTTCCGCAAAAAGCGAAGCGGCATAAACGGAATCCTTGCCGTGTATATGACCTCTTACGGTCAGACCGCCCGAGGATTCGCCGCCGAGAACAGCATCAACTTCATCGATTTTGGATGAAATATATTTGAAACCTACGGGTACTTCGTAACATTTTTCGCCGAAGCTTTCTGCTATTTTGTCGAGCATATGTGTTGTTGCAAGGTTTCTTACAACAGGACCCTTCCAGCCCTTGCAGCTGACAAGATAATAATAAAGCATACAAAGGATTTTATTTGCATCAATATATTCGCCCTTTTCGTCGATGATGCCGAGTCTGTCGCCGTCACCGTCGAGAGCAATGCCGAGGTCGTATTTTTCATTAATAACCTTATGGCTGAGAATATGCAATGTTTCTTCCGTGGGTGCGGGCATCATGCCGCCGAAATAAGCATCTTTGTTGAGATGAATGGTGTCAATAGTGCATCGTGCGGTGTGGAAGATAACCTGAAGAGGATATGTTCCTGAACCGTGCATTGTGTCGAAAAGAACACGCAGACCTCTTTCTCTGAGAGCATTCATATCGAGCAGATCGATAATATCATCAAGGAATTTGTTGAACGGATTGCGGATATACACAATCTTACCCTGGTTTACAGCCTCATCAAAGTCGCAGAACGAAACTTCGTTTATTTTTTCAATGAGCTGTTCGAGGCGTTCTGTGGTTTCGAGAGGAGCATCTCTGCCTTCGTCAACGATAAGTTTTATTCCGTTGTAGTCTGAAGGGTTATGGCTTGCGGTAATCTCAATTCCGAAATGAAGCTCTCTGTCCTTGACCGTGTGCATAACAAGGGGAGTAGGTGTTGAACGGTTTGAAAACAAAACGGTGAATCCGTTTTCTGCGAGAACTTCGGCAACCCACTTTGCGGCATTGTTTGACAAGAAACGTCTGTCATAGCCGACTATAATCGGTTTTTCCGTTTTACCCTGTTCTTTTGCAAGAGCAACAACGCCTGCGGCAACCTTGCGGATGTTTTCGCAAATGAAATCATCGCCGATAACAGCTCTCCAGCCGCCTGTACCGAATTTAATCATAACCTATCCCTCCGATCTCTTATGCTTATCATTTTAGCACATATTTTTTGCGATATCTTACAATAATAGCCATTAAATTTATAATTTCGGCTCTCTTTTTGTTGTAAACGGGAAACAGATATTG
This sequence comes from Acutalibacteraceae bacterium, assembly GCA_045590575.1. Classification (GTDB taxonomy): domain Bacteria; phylum Bacillota; class Clostridia; order Oscillospirales; family Acutalibacteraceae; genus CAG-177. The sequence continues at coordinate 31,442 of JAZNRG010000025.1, forward strand.
TATAATGAAAAAAAGGAGAGATTTTATGGAATATATGCGTACCCGTCTTGATAAGGCGGTTTCGGTTGAAGCGATTTATACCATTCATTATTTTGAATATGCCAAAGACTTTTCTTATTCGGGTGAAATGCACGATTTCTGGGAGATAGTTTATGCCGATAAAAAGAGCGTTGTTATAACCGCCGGATCAAAGGAGCTTACCCTCAGAGCGGGGCAGATGTATATCCATATGCCCAACGAGTTTCATAAAATAAGATGCGACGGTACGCAGGCGGCAAACTCCGTTATTCTTTCGTTTGACTGCAACTGTGCGGAGCTTATGAATGCGGCAGGAATGGTTATCAACTGCACTCCCGAGGAAAAGAAGCTGATGGGCAGGATAATCAGTGAGGCGACGGATGCTTTTTCAACAGATCTCGGTTTATCTTATACCCGTGAGCTTGAAAAGTCCGACAGCGGCGATTTCGGATGTGAGCAGCTCATACAGCTTTATATGGAGCAGCTGCTGATTTCGGTTATCCGCGGCCATAAAAACAAGGTGCCCGTAAAGGGCGAAGAAAACAATAAGCTGCTTTTGCAGATATGCGGATTTCTTCAGGAAAATGTAGGCAGACACCTTTGCTTTGAGGATATAAGAAAAGAATTTAACCTCTCGGCTTCTGTTATAAAAAGACTGTTTCAGAACGGTATGGGATGCGGAATTATGGAGCATTTTACCCGCCTCAAGATAGATGCCGCAAAGCAGATGATAAGAGAAAACGAGCTTAATTTTACGGAGATTGCCGAAAATCTCGGGTTCAATACGCCGCAGTATTTCACAACGGTTTTTCGCCGCATTTCGGGTATGACACCGTCGGAATATGAAAGTTCAGTCAAATCTAATTTCGTGGAGATCAGGTAGGGGTCAGCGACCCGACGGCTCGGGCAGAGCAAAGCTCTGCGATAAGTTTCATATGATAAATAATAAAACCACGGCTGAATCAACAGCCGTGGCATTTTTATAAGTTATTCAACTGTAACAGTGCCGTCTTCTGCAACGGTAATCTTCATACCGTCTTTAACGTAGTCAAGGAATTCCTGACCGAGGCAGTCAACGGTGATCATGGGTTCGTCTGCCCAAACAGCAGAGAGAACTGCGCCTGCGGCAGCAAGTGAGTCAATGTGCTCTGAGAAGAGCATACACTTGGGGTTGCGCTTCATAGCATTTGCACAGTAGAGAACCATGCCGCCGGTTGTTGAACCGATTGTCTGGGGAAGGCAGAGAGCTGTGCCTACCATGGGCTTGTTGTAAAGGTCAGCGTTGTTCTGATCGCCGCACTTTGCTTCTTTGTCGCCGAACTGAAGAGCATTCTGGAAGGATGCAAGGGTGTTGAAACCACCGTGGGAAACAAGAGCTGCTGCTGTGCACTTACCTGCAACAACGGGACGTCCTTTGAACTGTTTCATCTTACTTTGCCTCCTTTGTGATTATGTCAAGAATCTCTTCGCTTCTGTAGTAGCGAGAAGTTGTGTATGTTCTGAGCTTGTTTGAGTTAGTGATAACAGGCATCTTCTTACAAAGAGGATTGTTCATATACATAAGCGGGCAGATGTAGCTGAGAACAACGCCTGTTGCCTTGAGCTTTTCTGCGTAGGGAGTCTTGTTGAATGCTTCAACAACAGCGGGTGCTGCAGTGAATACGGTGGGGATTGAAACCTTCTTGAGACCGTTCTTCTTAAGACCTGCAACAACATTGTCTGTCCATTCAATAAGCTGAGCGTGTGAAAGATGAGGACAGCCAACGAAGCAAAGCTTGGGAGTTGCGTTCTTATCTTTCCACATAACGGGGTAGTTTGCCTGAACTCTTGCGAGCTCTGCATCGTCAACAACGTAAACCTGAGCACCTTCAGCGATGATACTTTCGCCTGCTTCAACAGCTTCGGGAGTGAGGTTTTCGATGTGATAGAGACCTACTGCACCGTTTGATGCGGTAGCTGCACCGAAGTCCTTGAGATATGCCTTGGTGTCGCCGTCAAGCTCTGTGCCGATCCACTTATCAAGACCCTTGATGAAGGGGACGTCTTCCATAACCTTCATACCGATAGCCGAGCCGAGAATCTGAGCTTCGGGCTTCTTTGTTGTTTTAACCTCAACAATCCAGGTAGCTTTTCTGCCCTCATCGGTAACAAGACCGAAATAGGGAACTCTGCCTACGATTGAACCGAAGAGCTCGATGATGCCTGAGTTTCTGTTGCAGCGTGCACCGAGAACGGAGTTTGCGTAAACAACAGCTGATGATTCTGCCCATGAAAGAACTTCGCCCTTCTTGGGAACGTTACCGACTTCGTCCATATAGCAGGTGCAGGTGTATGACTTATCGTCGATGAGACCGAGCTTTGAAAGCTGAGCATCGTAGCTGTTCTGCATGCTGTACATAAACTTGTTAAAAATAAGCTTCTGAAGGAAGTTTGCGGGAACCTTGGGATCGAGAGGCTTGGGGTCAACAGAGAATTTCTGCTGTGAAAGTGCGCCGCCTGCGATAAGCTGATCCATAAGGTCATAAACGGGTTTCATAACCTTAAGACCGAAGCTTGTAACAAGGTGACCCATCTTGCTTTCAACGGGAACCATCTTGGTTGCGCCGAAAGCCTCGCCGTAAAGAACAAGAGTCTTCATAACTTTTGCCATAGCTTCGCCTTTGGAACCGTTAAGAATATCCTGCTCTTCCTGAGTAAGAATCATTTTGTATTCCATAATGAACAGTCCTTTCATTAATGTTTATTCAATTTATATTAACATTTAAAACAAATTAATTCAACAGTAATTTGCAATATTTTTAAAAATAATTTTTGTCGAATAAAAAGCGGAGCAGCCGTAAAACTGCTCCGCCTGAAGATTATGATTATTTGTCGGAAAGAATTTCCTTTGCACTTGCAGCAAGACCTGCAATGCCCTGCAAATCGCTGGGGATAATGAGCTTTGTTGCCTGACCGTTTGCGGCTGCCTCAAAGGATTCAAGGCTCTTGATTGTGAGATAGCCCTGACCGGGTGCGGCCTGATTGATGAGTTCAATTGCCTTGGCTCTTGCTTCTTCAACTCTGAGAATAGCTTCAGCTTCACCTTCAGCCTCTTTGATTTTTGCTTCCTTAACGGCTTCGGCGGCAAGAATTGCACTCTGTTTTTTTGCTTCAGCGGCAAGAATTGCGCTTTCTTTCTGACCTTCTGCAACAAGAATCTTACTTGCCTTTTCACCTTCTGCGGTGAGAATAGCTTCACGGCGCTGACGCTCTGCCTTCATCTGCTTTTCCATCGCGTCCTGAATTTCCTTGGGGGGAAGGATGTTCTTAAGTTCAACTCTGTTAACCTTGATGCCCCAGGGGTCGGTTGCTTCGTCAAGAATACCTCTGATTTTTGCATTGATAACATCTCTTGATGTGAGAGTGTGGTCAAGCTCCATTTCGCCGATAATGTTACGGAGTGTTGTTGCGGTCAGATTTTCAATAGCCGAAAGGGGTCTTTCAACACCGTATGAAAAGAGCTTGGGGTCGGTGATCTGAAAGAAAACAACAGTATCGATCTGCATTGTAACATTATCTTTTGTAATAACGGGCTGGGGCGGGAAGTCAACAATCTGTTCCTTGAGAGAAACCTGTTTTGCGATTCTTTCAATAAAAGGAATTTTGATGTGAAGACCCGTCTGCCAGGTTGTGCTGTATGTTCCGAGTCTTTCGATAACATACGCTTTTGACTGGGGAACGATTTTGATGTTAATAATAACAATTGCGATAAGAAAAACCGCAAGTAAAATCAGAATAAATCCGCCGATGAAATCCATAATAATTTCCTCCTTAATTCGTTTCTTTGACTATAAGTTTAACGCCTTCGATTCTTTCAACGGTCACACGCTCGCCCTTTGAAAAGGATTTGCCGTCCGAAGAGCGTGCCGTCCAGACCGTGCCGCCGACCTGCACCTGACCTTTGCCGTCGATGTTAATGATATCTTCGGTAACGACGGCAATCTGCCCTATGCATCTGTCTGCGTTTGTCGGCTCGATTGTGCTTTTCGTTGCTTTTTTAACGAGCGGTCGGGTGGCAATCAGTGCAACAACGGAAACTGCGATAAAAATTATCCATTGAAGCCACTGCTCAAGCCCGCATCTCTCTGCAATCAGCGCAGCCGCAGCGCCTGCGGCGAACCAGATTGTGACGAGTTGGGCCGTTACCGCCTCAACTACTATAAGCACAACGAGCAGAACAATCCAGAATATCAGCATTGCATATTCCATAATCATTCTCCTCCTTCCGCTTTTTATTGATTATATTTTAACATTTTATTTCTGAAAATACAATACTTTTATGTGACTGTGTACCGAGTTTACATTTTATACATAATCGGGATGGATCACGGTGTATTTCGGTCTGTAAGAATTATTCGCTTTTCTTGATAATATAATAAAACTTTACTTTGCTCAGGTAAATAACAGTTTGTGATAAAATTTTATATGAGATTTTTGCAAAAACTGCAAAAAACTTAACAGCGGCAAATTTACAGAATATTTTCTAAATTAAGTTTTTCGGCATTGAGCAGGTTTTTAATCCGATTTATCGATTCAATACATTTACTAATGAATTCTTTGCGGTCTGAATGCTTCAGAAGAAGCGGAAGCGCTGTTATACTCTCCTCAACATCATCCATTCCTTCGTGCATAACAATCGAATAAAGAACCCCCGACGATTTGTTCCAAAGAGCAATAAGTTTATCCGTTTTTTCTGAAAGAATTTCATCCGAGTCACTTTCGGCGCTGTCCATAACATTTTGAAGCGATTGCAGAATAGTATTCATATTATTTTTGAAAATAACATTTGCCCATACAGAAGTGATTACGGCAATGCTCAGCAGCACAACCGCAGCGGCTATCCTTTTCATATTTTATTCCTTCTCCGCTATATACGATATTCCGTTTTTATCAACGGTAAGAATCATTATTTTTTCAATAGGCATTTTGCTTGAAAGAATAAGCTTTTTGACTTTGATGATGTCAAAGCCCGATTCTTCAAGAGTTTCTTCAATGATTTTTCCGTCGCAGACAACCGCAAACGGCATACCTCTGTCTTCAGGGCAGAGGCCGATGTCTTTTGCTGTTGAGCTACGGCTTTCAGGTTTGAGAAGCACGCTGATTTGTCCGTTTGTTTCAAATATAGCATATGACACCTGACTTATTTCAAACACATCCTTTTGCCTGAGTGCAGACAGCAGGTCGTTGACTGTCATTCGCAGCTTGCGAAGAGCGGCTATATCAATATTGCCGTCGCGGATAACGATTACGGGATGTCCCTGTATAAATGTGCGGAGCTTGTTGCTTTTCAGCGTTATTGCGGAGCTGAGTATTTCATAGGCAACGAGTGCAAAAAGGGCAACAACCGAGTGAAGAATCGGAATGTTGTTGTCCTGCATCGGAATTGATGCGATTTCCGAAAGCAGAATGGTTATCACAAGCTCCGACGGCTGAAGCTCGCCTATCTGCCTTTTACCCATAAGTCTTATCAGAAAAATTATGATTGCGTAAAGAATCGTCGCTCTCAGTAAAGTTACAACCATATCATCATCCTCTCCTTTCTATATTTGTCATATTTAAAAGTATTATTACTTTTGATTGACTAAAAAAGAGAATATGTGTATAATGTGGGAGTGAAACTACCGAGGAGGATTCTTATGAAATATTATCTCGGAATGGATATCGGAGGCACAAAATGCGCCGTTGTCCTGAGCGAAAAGAATTCGGTATCCGTAAAAGACAAAATCCGCTTCGAAACAAGAGTTGAAAGAGGATATTCCGAAATTATTGCGGAGCTTATTTCTTCGGCTCTTGAATTGCTGGAGAGGAATTCCGTTGCTCCGGAGGATATTCTTGCTTGCGGCGTGAGCTGCGGCGGACCTCTCAACAGTGACACGGGTGTTATTATGAGACCGCCCAATCTTCCCGATTGGGATAATGTGCCTCTTGCTGAAACTGTCCGCACGGCTCTCGGCTGCCCCTGTAAGGTGCGCAACGATGCCGATGCCTGTGCGCTTGCGGAATGGCAGTTCGGTGCGGGCAGGGGAGTGAAAAATATGATTTTTCTCACCTTCGGCACAGGACTTGGTGCGGGACTTATACTCGGCGGCAGATTATACAGCGGTACAAATGACAACGCAGGCGAGGTGGGACATATCCGTCTTGATAAATTCGGTCCCGTAGGATATGGAAAATCA
>JAZNRG010000026.1:0-4514 GCA_045590575.1 Acutalibacteraceae bacterium
AGCAGTTTTTATCAGGTTATTTTTCGTTCAGACGAAACGACAAAAAATCCGTAATACTTTGTGTATTACGGATTTTTTTCATAAAGTATTAACGGAAAAGAGCCGATAAAAACCTTAACTTCCTTATGAATTGCCGCCCAAGGCGTATAAAGATACGTCGAAGCTGCCGTGATGCAGTAAGCAAAATTCATAAAAACGGGCGATTCGTGAATCGCCCCTACCTTAAACTGCAAAATTTTGCGGTTTCGGGGTTTATCAACAGTCAAAGAAGCATTGCGTTTGCAATGCTTCTTTTTATTATGCTGTTGTTACATTTTCTGCGGTAACGGTGCCTGAATTCATATCTGAGCTCATGCCCGAATCAGAGGACATATCACCGCTGAACATTTCGGAAATATCCGTTGCCATTTCGGTCATTGCACCGCCGAGATCCTGTGCAGGGTCCGAAACCTTGCCGCTTTCGCTGCCGTTGCAGGCAACAAATATTGATGCGATAAGAATAACCGCAATGATAATTACTGCTGTTTTCTTCATTGTTTCTGCTCCTTTTAATATGAGTTATTCATATTTTGAGCAGCAAAGATGAAAATATACTTAAAAAATTAATTTTTAATGCGCATCCACACCAACATATCGCTCTCGCCTCTGTTTGCAAAGGCAAAATACGGAACGAATTTAATTCTGCGTGATTTCAAATCGGGTTTATAGGTGCGGTAAAGTTCGTCAGTCTGTGCATCCTCAAAGCCGTCGGCTTCAACCTCATATGCCTGCATTTCTTCGTTAAACGAAATTGACGCATTGAGATTTGCCGAAACGCTCAGGTTGTTGAGTGGAATGTTGTTATCGACTCTTTCTGCGCAGTAGGTGAGAGGTCCTCTGCACAGCGCAACCCTGCCGATATCCGCTTCAACCGAGGGATTTGCGGCAACAAGTCGGCATTCCATCGGAAAATCAAGCGAAATTACTGCGTTGTCGGAATCGATTTCAATGTATGCATAACCCTTTTCTGTTTTTGAAACGGGGGCACCGATTGAATAGTTCTCCGCCCAGCCGGGAATTCTGACAGCAAGAGTTTTGCCCTTCATTCCGCTGACGGTCAGTTTCACCTCGCCGTTATTGGGATAATCGGTGTTCTGAATGATTTTTATTCCGTCCCATTCGGCATCGGATTCAAAATAATGATGAACATAAACCGTTGAATCATTATATGTATACAGCACATCGCCGATTGAAGCGATGAATCTTGCGATATTCGGAGGACAGCAGGAACACTCAAACACCTCTGCACGCAGATTGGTATCATACATACTGCCCTTATACTGATAGTATTCTCTGTTTTTTCTCTGTCTTTCACGGTTGATTTCAAGCGGATTAACATAGAAAAACGCTCTTCCGTTTAGCGAAACGCCCGCAAGGGCGCAGTTATACGTTGCAATTTCCGCAACATCGGCATAAACCGAATCCGGCTCGATAAGGCTCATTCTTCTTGCAAAAAGAGCAAGACCGATTGAAGCGCATGTTTCGGAATAAGCAACATCATTGGGCAAATCATAGTCCTCGGTGAAACGCTCGCCGTAATGGGTTGAGCCGATTCCGCCGGTAACATACATCTGCTTTTTGACAATACTTTCAAAAAGATTTCTGCAGGCTTCGAGCAGGGAATCATCCTTCATACGCAGAGCAAGATCCGCCATTGCACAGTAAAGATAGGTTGCTCTTACCGAATGACCGGTTGCCGTTTTCTGCTCACGCACCGGAAGATGGCTCTGGTCATAGGCATGGCTTATATAAAACGGGCTTTCTTCATCCTTTTCGGATGTGCCTCGTGTTTCAACAAAATGGCTGCTCATACGGAGATATTTTTCATTGCCCGTACAATCATAGAGCTTAACAAGAGCAAGCTCGATTTCTTCGTGACCGGGAGTGCTGAACTCCGCCGAATCCTCTTTAATGAAAACTGTTTCGATATGATCAATATATTTCTCCATAAGGCGGAGGAATTTATCCTTGCCCGTTGCTTTGTAATATGCAATCGCCGCTTCGGTAAGGTGCCCCGCACAGTAAAGCTCGTGCGCCATTCGGTTCACCCATCTGTTATCGGGCTCACACACGGTGAAATATATGTTGAAATATCCGCTTTCGTCCTGATTCTTTTCAATCAGGTCAACCACTCCGTCAATAACCGCTTCGATTTCTTTGTCGGGGCATTTTGTTATTGAATATGCTGCCGCTTCAATCCACTTCGCAATATCCGAATCCCAGAAAATATGGGGACGGTTCGGGTCGCCGTCTTTCCATTCAAACTTGAATGCATCGAAGCGTCCCGTTTCAGAAAAGCGGTCATAAACTGTGGGAATAGTTGAATTTTTATTGATTTCAAAGCGGTTTTTCCAGAAACCGCCGAGGCTTACCTTGTCAAAAGTAACAGACTTCATAAGAACACCTCTTATTTATTCTTTTTAACCTTTTCTTCTTTGCTGTCGCCGATTTCAATAAGATAATATGCACCTGTCCACACAAGAATAAGGATAAAGCAGATTATAATACCATTCTGGAAGCCGCCGAATTCAAGTCGGTCAATATTGATAAATCCGCCAAGAAGAGAAGCGAGCCAGCCTTCGGAGAAGAGCTGAACAACATTGATAATACCCTTGGTGAGAAGACCTGTTGCAGACTTGAAGCAACCAGTTGAAACCGACATCGAAACTATGCCGACCACGCTTGCAATTGCAACGGGAAGACGCTTGTTGCTGCATATTGACCATACAAAAATGAAAACTGCGGCAACAAGAGCAAGAGCAAAGAACACTACGGTTGCGATAAGCCTGCCCTTTGCGGGGTCAAGAGCACTCGGCCATGACATGGAACCCGGTTCATAAGGAATGCCGAAGAAGGTTTCCTTACCGATGAAGATGTTGATAATTCTCATAAAGGTAAATGTTTCTTCAAGACCGTAATCAATAAATGATGTTGATGCTCTGAGAAGAATTCCGTCAAGGAAAAGTGCGGAAGGAAAAACCGCCGCCGCAAGCAAAGCATTGACTATACGGTAAAGATATTTCATATTAATAACCTCCCTTTATTTCCAAGAAGTGTTGAGAGCAACTGTTCTGTTGAACACAAGCTTGTCCTCGGTTGAATTCTTATCAACGCAGAAGTAACCCTGACGCATAAACTGGAAGGTGTCGCCGCACTTTGCATCCTTGAGACCTCCTTCAACAAGGCATCCTTCAAGAACTTCGAGTGAATTGGGATTGAGGTGGTTGAGATAATTTTCCTTGCCGTCAACAAAGGGATTTTCTGCGCCGAAAAGACGGTCATAAAGACGGATTTCGCAGGGTACGCTGTCTGAAGCGCTTACCCAGTGGATAGTGCCCCTAACCTTTCTGCCGTCGGGAGATTCGCCGCCCTTGGATGCAGGGTCGTAGGTGCAGTGGAGGCAGGTAACCTCGCCGTTTTCGTCTGTTTCGTAGCTGTTGCAGGTTACAAAATATGCACTCTTAAGGCGAACTTCGTTGCCGGGGAAGAGTCTGAAATACTTCTTGGGAGGCTCAACCATAAAGTCATCACGTTCAACGAAGATTTCTCTTGAGAAATGAACGGTTCTTGTGCCGAGTTCGGGCTTGAGGGGATTGATTTCAACCTCGATTGCCTCGCTCTGACCCTCGGGATAGTTATCGATAACAACCTTGAGGGGGCGCATAACAGCCATTGCACGGGGTGCGTTTTCGTTGAGATTATCTCTTACGCAGGCTTCGATAAGACCGTAGTCAACAACGCTGTCTGCCTTTGAAACACCGATTCTGTTGATGAATTCACGAACCGCCGCTGCGGGGTAACCTCTTCTTCTCATGCCGCAGAGAGTAATCATTCTGGGGTCATCCCAGCCGTCAACGGTGCCGTTCTGAACCATTGCAAGGTTGTATCTCTTGCTTGTTACGCAATAGTTGAGGTTGAGACGGGCAAATTCAATCTGTCTGGGAGGCTCTTCAAAGCCGATTTCTTTGATAAACCAGTCGTAAAGGGGTCTGTGATTTTCAAATTCAAGCGAGCAGAGCGAATAGGTTACGCCTTCCCTTGCATCCGAAAGGGGATGCGCAAAGTCATACATGGGGTAAACGCACCACTTATCGCCTGTCTGATGGTGTGAAACATGAGCGATTCTGTAAATAACGGGGTCACGCATATTGATGTTGGGCGATGACATATCAATTTTTGCACGGAGTGTTTTTTCTCCGTCCTTAAACTCGCCTGCAGTCATTCTTGCGAAGAGGTCAAGGTTTTCTTCAATTGAACGCTCTCTGTAAGGGCTGTTTTTGCCGGGCTCCGTGAGAGTGCCTCTGTATTCTCTGATTTCGTCTGCCGAAAGGTCGCAAACATAAGCCTTGCCTTTTTTGATAAGCTTGATTGCACATTCATAGATAAAATCAAAATAGCTTGAAGCGTAAAGAACCTTGTTCCATTTATAGCCGAGAAGTCGGATCGTAGCCATGTCGTTCTGTGGGCCAAGGAGT
>JAZNRG010000027.1:0-13212 GCA_045590575.1 Acutalibacteraceae bacterium
AAACTGCACGATACGGGAGATATGTATGAAGGAATGTTCATAGTGGGAATTGAAGCACCGAACGGACAAGCAACGTATCACTATGACACAGAACCTTACTGGGACATGTTCAGAGTTAAAGAGCTGGAGAGAGCCCCGAAATATGACGGCCACACTCCGCAGGATGCGATTGAGCGGATTGCGGGATTGAGGGCGGAAAGACTTGCGGCGGTTCACGGAAAGTGGAATAGAGAGAGCATTTTGGATTGTGGCTATATATGCTCTGAATGTGACGGCTGTCTTGATGATGAGCACATAAGCATAAATATTAGCCATTATCATTATTGTCCCTTCTGCGGAGCGATGATGGATAGTGTTCCGCTGAGCAAAGCGGAAGGAATATGCAGATGAGAAATACGGCGATAAAACAAAAAGGAGAGTAAAAAAGATGAAAAAGACAATTAAAAGAATTCTGGCAGTGATGCTGGTGGTGATTATGATTGCCGCACTTGGCGGATGCACGGAGAGCGGTAAGAGAGCTCTTGTTGACATGAAGAGCGAATATCTCGGAGGGCTCGACAGAACGGTTACCGTTTACACTGCAGACGGCGAGGTTATTGCCAGCTACACGGGAAAGATTGACATTGAATCTTCGGCGGGCGGTTACGTTAAATTCGATTTTGAAGGCAAGAGATACATTTATTACAACTGCTTTGTTGAAACGATAGCGGATATCTGTTGAGAGGCGGAGGGAGTGCCGTGCCACCTCCCTCCAGAGGGAGGCAAATAGGCGGGGAGCCGAGAGGTTCGATTGTATTAAAACATTAATTATTAATTATTCACTATTCATTATTCATTTGATTTTACTGCACTTTGAAAGCTGAATCTGAAGCCTCGCAAACAAGCGTCCGGCCGGGCGCATTGCGGGCTCGGTATAGCTATTATCTTTCGGACAAGCAGAGAGCGGAAAAGTGCAGAATGCAGAGTAATGAGTGCAGAGTGATTGCTACGCAAAAGATGTTTAACTCCTTTCGTTGGTGCGGAGGAGAGCGGGCGATTCGTGAATCGCCCCTACAGAGATGACGGCGGGCGGTTGAATGAGGGAAAATTCGGGAGAAGGAGGTTGTAAGATGCCGTATCTGAAGAGAGTTGTGCGGGCGGGAGATATGATATTCGTCAAAAAATACTTTTCATCCCGCTACGGAAAGAAAAATGACGGTCAGAAGGCGGCGAAGAGCACTCCTTCCACCGAGAAGATGCAGGAAACGAACGCAAGGAATGCGATTGATAAACTGACGTGGCTGATTAATGCGAATTTCAGCGACGGCGATTTTCATATGGTGCTTACATACAGAGATGAAAAGCCTTCTCCCGAGCAAGCGGCGGAGAATCTGCGAAGATATCTTCGAAAACTGCGTGCGGAATACAAGAAAGCGGGAGAGGAGCTTAAATACATCTGGGTTACCGAGTATCAGAGCTCACGCATTCATCATCACGTTTTGCTCAATAAGTTTGATACGACTGTGCTTTCAAAACTGTGGAAGCACGGTTCGAGCCATTTTACTCCTCTTTATTCGCAGGGCGATTATACGAAACTTGCAACATATTTTGTTAAAGAGACCGAAAAAACATACAAAAACAGCATTATAGGCGGAAAACGGTGGAATTCCTCTCAGAATCTGACGAAACCGAAGATTGAGAAGGAAGTTGTTGAAGCTGACAGCTGGACTGAATACCCGAGACCGATTAAGGGATACCATATTCCGAAAGACACCATTGAAATGGATGTTGATGAATGCGGATACCCTTATCAATGCTACACGATGGTAAGGATACCTGAGAAGAAACGGAACAGAGCCGAAAAGAAACGGCGGTTATAGAAAGGATGGATGAAGATGCTGAACGTTGGAGTAATTATGGGCAGACTGGTTGCGCAGCCTGAGCTCAGAGTTACGGGAAACAAGACGAGCGTTATTTCTTTCACGGTTGCGGTTGAGAGAGATTATGTTCAGAACGGGGAGCGGCAGACGGATTTTATTGACTGCGTTGCCTGGCGGCAGACGGCGGAATTCCTCTCAAGAAACTTCCGCAAGGGCGATATGATTGCCGTTAACGGAAGGATTCAGACGAGAACATATGAGGACTCAAGCGGAAAGAGGCAGAAGAGGACGGAGCTTATTGCAGAGAGCATAAACTTTTGCGGCAACAAGGGGACAAGTGCGCCCCGAAGCACGGACACGGCGCAGATCGGAGAAGAATACGAAGTTCAGGAAGTGCCCGACAGCGACGAACACTTGCCGTTTTAAGGAGGGATAAGAATGCCCGTTAAATACGGAGATTATAAAATCAAATGCCCTTATTACGGCAGCACAAGGGGACTGAGGATAGTTTGCCACGGCGGGTATTCTTATGAATTCCGCAGCGAGAAGGATATGGAACGGTTCAAGGAGCTTAACTGCAAGCGGATTACTTCATGCAAATGCGAGGCGAGAAAGAAGCTCACAAAAGATTTTGAGAGGAAGGCGGGACGAAAGAAATGAATTATTGCTTTGCTTATGAAAAAGACGATGAGGGCAGATTCTTCTGCACTGCACTTGATACGGAGGTTTGTCCCGGCAAGGCCTGCCATTTTTACAAGACGAAGAAGCAGTGCGAGGAAGAGAAGAAAAAGAGAGATGAAAGACTTAAAAGATATCCCGAAGAAAAACAGAGGGAAATCAGAAAGAAATATTCGTTGAAGTGAGGATTAAGAGCAGGTGTTTTGCCTGCTCTTTTTTGCGTTTCGGAGGGGTATGACATTGAACGGCTGTGCTGGGCTAAAATTGAACTGTGAAAAGAGAGAAAAACGGGGGTACAAAATCAATGTCGGAAAAAGAGAAGATTTCCGCTCTGCCTTCTGACGGTTATGACTGGACCAAAATCCGCTTGGAATATGTTACTACAGATATTACTTATCAGGAGCTCTGCGACAAGCACGGCTGCTCGATGAGTGTTCTTTCGAAAAGAGCGAGTGCTGAAAAGTGGAGAGAGGAGCGGAAAAAACAGCGAAAAAGAGTTGAAACAAAAACAAAGGAGAAAGTGGCCGACAGAGTTGCCGAAAAAAACGCAAAGGCACTCGTCAGCTGCAAGGACCTTGCGGAGAAACTTCTGCCGAAGCTCTCGCAGGCGATTGACGAGCTTAACACTCACATTCTGAAGCTACAGATTCAGGAAGAATACACGAAGAGCGATGAGAAAAACGGCATGACGGACGTTGTGAAGAAAACGGAAAAGCTGAAAAAGGTGAAATCGATAATAAAAACCGATGACCTTAAGAAGATTTCGGCGGCAATCAAGGACATCAATGACGTTCTTTCAGAGAGCGAAACCACGGGAAGCGGACAGATTACGGTTACTTTTGAGGGAGATATCAATGAATACGGTGCTTAAGATGCCGAAACCGAACCCGAAGCAGGCTCTTGCGATGAAGGCACAAGAGCCGAACATCTGCTTTGGCGGTGCACGAGGCGGAGGAAAGAGCTGGATGGTTCGATGGAAAGCGATTCTGCTCTGCCTTTTTTATGCGGGAATAAGAATTCTGATAGTCAGAAAGACTTATGCAGAGCTTGAAGAGAACCACATCAGAGTGCTTCGGCCTCTGCTTTACGGAATAGCAAAATACAATCAGACGAACAAGAGGTTCACCTTTGAAAACGGCAGCACGATAACCTTCAAACAGTGCAATATCGACAAGGATCTGACGAAGTTCCAGGGCACGGAATGGGACATCATCTTTATTGACGAGGCAACGAACCTTCGGGAAAACCAGCTCAAGGACATCACGGCGACCTGCAGAGGAACAAACAACTTCCCAAAGCGCATTTATTACACATGTAACCCCGGCGGAGAGGGTCACGCATACATAAAAAGGCTTTTTATAGACCGAGCTTTTGATGAAAACGAGAATCCCGACGATTACATTTTCATTCAGAGTTTTGTGACAGACAACACGGCTCTTATGGAAAATGACCCGCAATATTACGAAAGACTCAAAAGACTGCCGCCGAAACGCCGCCAGGCGTGGCTCGAGGGCAAATGGGACATTTTCGAAGGACAGTTTTTCGAAGAATTCACGGACGATTCAGACCATTATTCGGACAGACGGTTCACGCACGTTATTGAACCGTTTGAAATACCGCACGGATGGACGATATACCGTTCTTTTGACTGGGGTTATTCAAAACCCTTCAGCTGTGATTGGTGGGCGGTTGACTATGACGGACGAGCTTATCTGATTCTTCAGTATTACGGCAGCAACGGTCAGCCTAATGAAGGCTGTAAGATGCAGCCGTATGAACTTTTCAAGCAGATTCGGGAAATAGAGGATTCTCACAGATGGCTTAAGGGGAAATACATTTCGGGAGTTGCCGACCCCGCTATCTGGGATGCCGAATACGGCGAGAGCATAGCGGACATTGCGGAAAAATTCAGAATTCACTTTGACAAGGCGGATAACTCACGAATAAACGGCTGGATGCAGTGCCACTACCGTTTTGAATTTGATGAAAACGGTTATCCGATGGTTTATTTTTTCAACACCTGCAAGCACGCAATCAGAACGATTCCTCTGCTTATGTACAGCGAGACGAAGGTTGAAGACCTGAACACGGACCTTGAAGACCATTTTGCGGACAGCTTCAGATACTTCTGCATGAGCAGACCGATTGCGCCGCTTGAAATCAAGGCGGGCAAAAAGCAGAGAGTGAACGACCCGCTCGACATGATTAAGGACAGCCTTAACAAGAGATATGCGGGATATTAACGGAGGTAAATATGGGAAAGAACAACAGAAATCAGCAGATTGACGAAATTATGATGAAGGCGAATGCGCCTGCAAACTCGGGAGCTCTCAGACGGTTTGAGCAGGTTAATGCGGTTATGCAGAACGAAGAGGCTATCCGCAGAGAAGAAGAGATTCAGAAGCTCAACAAGACGGCTGACGAGATGAAACCCGCTATCGGGAAGGAAGAAATCCGAAAGGCCCGCACGATTTACGAGAAATACAGAGACGGTAAAAAGAATTTTGACGAGAGAATGAAGGAAAACGAAAAGTGGTACAACAACAACGTTGCAACCGAACCTACCGTTATCGGAGTTCAGAAGTCGTTCAAATCCTCCTGGCTTTTCAATGCGCTGAACAACAAGCATGCGGATTTTATGGATAACTTCCCCGAGGTGAGCGTTCTTCCGAGAGAAAGAGGCGACGAAGAGGCGGCGAAGATGCTTTCGGATATTATTCCCGTTATTTTTGAGCAGAACAAATTCAAGAAAACATATTCGAAATGCAGCTGGAGCAAAATCATTTTCGGTACGGCGGTTTACGGAATCTTCTGGGACCCGACGAAGCTCAACGGACTCGGAGATATAACAATCTGCGAGCAGAACATTCTCAATATGGCGTGGAAGCCGGGCATTGAGGACATTCAGGACAGCCCGAACCTCTTTGTTGTTACCGAAGAGGATAACGAAATCCTTGAGCAGAAATATCCGCAGCTCAAAGGCAAGCTCTCAGGTTCTGCAGAGGGCGACACAAAGAAGTTTGAAAAAGAGGATACCGTTGACACTTCGAACATGACAAACGTTTTTGAGTGGTATTACAAAAAGACTGTTCAGGGCAAAGAGATTCTGCACTACGTTAAATTCGTGGGAGACGAAGTTATTTTTGCAACGGAGAATCAGACGAAGGTGCGTTCCGACGGCAGAGGAAACATTCTTGAGAATTCCATTGCATCGAGAGGTCTTTATGACCATGGCAGATATCCGTTTGTTTTTGATGTGCTCTTCCCGATGAAAGGAGTTCCGACGGGTGCGGGATACATAGACAAGCTCAAGGATGCGCAGGAGCAGATTGACATTCTGAACAATGCGATTACTCTCAACGCAAGGCAGAGCGCAACGAGAAGATGGGCAGTGCCGAACGATACGCAGCTCAATATGGAGGATTTCGGTGATTTCAGCAATCCTTTTGTGAGAGTGGCAAAGGGAAAACTCGACGAAAGAACGGCGACGGAGATTACATCGGTACCGATGAGCGACTTTGTGCTCGGGGTTCTTGACAGAAAGGTTGACGAGCTTAAAGAGACGGGCTCGAACAGAGATTTTTCAAACGGCTCGACGGCGAGCGGAGTTACCTCTGGTGCGGCAATAGCTGCGCTCCAGGAAGCGGGTTCGAAGACGAGCAGGGATGCTATTTCGGGAACATACGATGCAAAGGAAGAAATAGGTTGGTTTGTTATTGAAATTGCACGACAGTTTTATGATACACCGAGATGCTTCAGAATCACGGGCGGTTCAAGCGGATTCGGTTTTGCCGATTTCAGCAACGATATGCTTAAACCGAAGCAGGTGACGGTTGCGAACGAGGTTATCGGCGAGAGAATGCCCGTTTTTGACATCAAGGTTAAGGCGCACAAGGCGAATCCGTTCAGCAGAATGGCGCAGAATCAGGATATACTCAACCTTTTCGGAATGGGATTTTTTAACCCCGCAATGGCTGACCAGGCTCTTGTTTGCCTTGAAAATCTTGAAATCGAAGGCAAGGAAAAGCTGATTGAAAAAATTCAGATGAATCAGACACTGCTCAAACTTGTTCAGCAGATGCAGCCTGTTCTTCTTCAGCTTGCAACGTGGACAGACGAAAGAGAGGGCACGGCGATAGTTCAGAGCCTTGCGGAGAGAGGACTTCTGGGAGATGTTGACCTCGGAGCTCTCGGAGTTTCGCCTGCGGCGATGAGTGCGGGAAACACGAACCCGCTCGGAGAGACACTTTCGGGAGACGGATATCCGACGGTTGAGAAGGCAAAGAAAAGAGTCGGCGAAGCAACGGAGATAAAATAATGACGAAACTGACAGTTAAGAAAGAGAAAAAGACGGTACGCATTATATCTGACGGACACTCGGGCTTTGCACCTGCGGGGGAAGATTTGGTCTGTGCGGGGATTTCGGCTCTTGTGCTGATGCTTGCGGGCTTTGCGGCAGCGGGCAACGGCGAGCTTATTGCAATGAGAAGCGGATATTTTGAAATGACAATGCCCGCAAACAAGCATACGGAGCTTATAACCGATGCTCTTAAGGTTACGGCGGAAACGATGAAAATCAGATACGGAAAATATGTTCAATTTTCTTTTGAAGGGGTATGACATCAGAGGATACCGCTTCTGTATAATTTAAGCAGGATTTAACATCCTTGACACTTCGGAAAGGAACGATGATTTTGAAAAAAGCACTTACAAAATGGTCTTTGCAGCTCTTTGCCGAGGGCGAAGGAGCCGAGGGGACCGCATCGGGCGAAGCAACAAGCACAGCTGAAGACGCCGTTCAGCAGACGGAGGGAGCACCTGCGGGCGAAAGCGGAGTTGAGACCAGAACTCCGGACGAGGAATTTGAGAACCTTATAAACGGTCAATATAAGGAACAGTTCCGGAAGAGAACGCAGGGGATTATCGACAGACGTTTCAAGGAGACAAAGAACCTTGAGGCGCAGATCGAGAAGAACAAGGCAATCAACGAGGCGATTGCGGTTAAGTACGGTGTTGACCCGACAGATATCGAGGCACTGACGAAAGCGGTGACGGATGACAGCTCACTGCTTGAGGAAGCGGCATATAATGAAAACCTGACGGTTGAACAGTACAAGGAGAAGTTAGCGGGACAGAGAGCCCAGAGAGAGCTTGACGCAATCAAACAGCAGCAGAGAGAGCAGCAGATTCAGGAACAGAGGGCAGCTCTTGCCAGAGAAATCGACAGACAGCAGGATGAAATCAGAGTGAAATACAATGACAAATCCTTCGATTTCTGGAAAGAGTATAATACCAACCCCGAATTCAAGGGAATGGTTGATGCGAGAGTTCCCATGGAAACCTGCTATAAGGTTATCAATCAGGACAGATTTATAGCCGATGCTCAGAGAACTGCCGTTCATCAGACTCAGAAGGCCGTGGCAGACACTATCATGGCCAACGGAATGAGACCCGTTGAAGGCGGAATCAAGACCCAGCCTCCCGTTTCGTCAAAGGTTGACGTTGCCAACGTCAAATCAAAAGAAGATATCGAAAAATACTGGGAAATGGCACGGCAGGGAAAAGAAGTCACATTCAGATGATAGACCGAATCCTTTCCGTGCGGAAAGGAAAAAATCATGAAGAAGACAATCAAAGACATCAAGAAAGTGCTTGCGCTGATGTTCACACTTCAGCTTTTTGCGGCTGAATTCCACGGCACAAGCGGTATGGTTGACCCCGCAGCGGGCACAACCGAAAACTACACACCCGGCACACCCGGTCAGGAAGGCCTTTCAGTTGAAATCAAGACCTTCTACAGCAACAGCCTTATTTCTAAAGCAAACCCCGAACTTTATCACGAACAGTTCGGCAAGACCGCATCAATTCCCGAACGCAGAGGCGACAGAGCTGAGTTCAGATATGTGCGTTCTCTTCCCAAGGCTCTCAAGCCTATGGTTGAAGGCGTTACACCTCAGCCCGGTAAGGTTCATATCTATCCCAAGTATGCCGAAGTCAATCAGTTCGGCTCATGGGTAGGTTACACAGACCGCATCAAGCTTATGGCAATCGACCCCCAGGTTGAGACATACGTTCAGGAGCTTTCAAAGCAGGCGGCTCTTACCTGCGACACTGTGGTAAGAGAGCTTATCAATGCGGGTACCAACGTTCAGTTTGCAAGAAAGAGCGGCAACCCCGCAGTTGTTACCAAGAGAAGCGAAATCACAAACGAACACCTCCTCACTGTTCAGGACGTGTTCAAGATTGCCGCTATCATGAAGGCTAACAACGCACCCAAGATTGACGGCTACTACGTTGCAATCGCTCATCCTTTCGTTATTTATGACCTTCAGATGAGCGCACCCGACGGCATGTGGCACGACGTTATGAAATATGCAAAGCCCGAAAACATCTTCAAGGGCGAAGTTGGTGAAATCGGCGGCGTTCGTTTTGTTTCAACAAGCGAAGCAAAGATTTTCAAGGGCGAAAACCTCGGTGAATTCGAAAAACTCACCGTTAAGACTGCAGCTGCAAAGGGCGCACTTACAATCGAAGTTAACGAAGAGCTTGAAGAAAACGCTCTTATTTACAGATGGGTAAGAATCGGCGACTACCTTTACATGATTAAGGGCAATGACAAGAAGAGCATCACCCTTAACAGAGGCATTGATGCCGAAGCGGCTCAGAACGCAGAAATTGCTCCCGGTGAAGGCGGCGCAGATAATGCTACAGTTTTCTCAACACTCTTCCTCGCTCACGAGGCTTACGGTGTTGTTGACATCGGCGGCAACGGCATTGAGTTCATTCTCAAGCCCCTCGGCTATAACGACGAGCTCAATCAGAGAGGTTCCGCAGGCTGGAAGACCTACAAGGGCGCAATCATTCTTCACGAAGAATATATGATTCGTTACGAAAGCGGCTCCACCATGGGCGACATGGTGCAGGCCAACTAAGGAGCTGATTTAAATGGCAAAAGCCAAGACAGAAGCGGCGGGGACATCAAAGGTGTTTATCCGCTCAGAGGCAAAGGGAGATATCGATAAATACGTCGGTACACCCAAGAGAACATGTTTGATTCAGACTGACACGGAGGTTGAGGTTCCTGCAGACGTGAGAGAGGCTCTTGACCTTTCTGCAATGCAGAAATCATCCGCAGACAGAAGAATCGAAGAACTCAGAATCAAGGATGATGAGTAATCAGGGCGAATGCCCGGGGAGGCAGAACGCCTCCCTTTTTTCTATTTACGGATAAATACTCCCTCAGTCGCTGCGGCGACAGCTCCCTCACGAGGGAGCCGAGGCGAATAAAACGGAGGGAAGAAACTGTGAGCGACAGAATGACGATTGAAAGAGCGATAAAAGAAGCGAATGCGCTGTGCCAGAACAAATATGACAATGAAAGCAAATACAGCTGGCTGAGCAGACTCGATATGATGGTTGCTGATGAAATCATCAGAAAAAGCGAGAAGGGAAAAGATTTTAAATTTAAAGGATACGGCAAGGGGACTCCGGGCAATACGGAGCTTATTGTTCCCGAACCGTATGCAGAAATGTATATCCACTACATACACAGCAAGATTTATCTGTTCAACCAGGATTACGAAAGATATAACACGGCGACGGCTGCGTTTTACTCGGCATATCAGGACTTTGCCGAATATTACATAAGAGAAAATGAGCCGCCCCGAATGGGAATAAAGGTTTATTGAGGTGATGAGAAATGAATCTTCCGTCAATGGTGAGCAAAGCGAAGAGCAGAGATAATCAGACGGTTTTTCTCGGCTACAATCACAACATTGTTAACGGAGCAAACGAATTTTACGATATGAAGAACATGACGGGGGATTTTTGCCCGGTTATGAGCCCGAGAGCGAGAAGGGCAAGGCTTGATATCAAACTGACAAAACCCCAGGGACTTCTTGCTAAGGGAGCTCTTGCATGGGTTGACAGCGGCAGATTTTACTACGGAAACAAAGAAATCGGCACTATGAACGAGGAATACGAGGGTGACAGACAGCTCATATCAATGGGTGCATACATCGTTATATTCCCCGATAAATACAGATACAACACCGCAAACGGAGAGTTCCGAAAACTCGGGCACAGCTGGAAGGCTTCGGGTGACGTTCAACTGCAGATATGCACGATTGATGCACAGAGCATCGAACCTGACGGAGACCGCCTGATAACGGTTAAACCCGAGGAACCGAAGAACGGCGACTGGTGGATTGACGAAAGCGGAGAGAACGACGTTCTCAGATGTTACAGCGAAGCAACCGAGGACTGGGTTGCTGTTGCGACGACATACGTTAAAATCACGGCGGACGGAATCGGAGCGGGATTCGAGAAGCTGGATGCGGTTGAGATTAACGAAACGATTGAGGAATGCGGCATAGACAAAGGCTCTTACCCGATATGGGACAAGGACGACGATTATATTGTTATCACGGCATTCATCAAAGGAAAGAAAACGATTGCCTTCAACAAAGAAAATCCTCTGACGGTTGAAAGGAAGATTCCCGATCTTGATTACGTTGTTGAGAGTGAAAACAGACTCTGGGGCTGCAGATGGGACGGCGACATCAATGAAATCTGCGCCTCGGCGCAAGGCGATGCCACGAACTGGAGCAAATTTCTCGGCACTTCGCAGGACAGCTACCGTCTGACGGTTGGCAGCGACGGAGTTTTCACCGGAGCTGCGGTTCAGCAGGGATACGTTATGTTCTTTAAGGAGAATGTTATTCACAAGATATACGGTTCGAAGCCGAGCAACTATCAAATAACCAATGTTGCGGGCAGAGGAATAATGAACGGCTCAAGCAAATCTGCCGTTATTGTTAACGAAACTCTTTATTACCTCTCAAAAAACGGTGTCTGCCAGTACGGAGGCGGAACACCGAGCGGAATTTACGCACCGTTCGGCAGAGAGAGATACAGAGACGGCGTTGCGGGGAAATCTGGCGACAAATATTACATATCGATGAAGGACAGAAACGGCAGATACAACCTTTTCTGCTTTGACGAAACACTCAATATGTGGTTCAGAGAGGATGATACCGAGGTTAAGTTTTTTGCAGAGGACAAGGGCAACCTTTATTTTATAAACGGAAAGAACGAACTCTGGGTTACCGATTACGAGAATTACGATGAGGAATATGCCCTCATAGCATCGAAGGAAAGACCGTTTGAATGGTTTGCGGAGACGGGGGATATCGGAATCCAGGAACCCGACTGCAAGATTTACAGCGATATTCAGATAAGGCTTGAAATGGATGCGGCGGCAACGGTGAGCATCTTAACGCAGTATGACAGCGACGGGCAGTGGGTTGAGCAGGAACGCATCAGAAACAGACCGAAGGGTTCATACACCGTGAGCTTCTGCACACCGAAGGTTGACCATTTTAAACTGAAAATCTGCGGCAGAGGCGACGTTAAGATTTATTCGGTAAGCAAATGGTTTGAACAGAGCAGCGAGGTGAGAGGAAACAATGGTAATTAACTGCAACGTTCCTTCTCTGAACGGCCTTGATGATTCACAGAAACTTGCGAAGATGGAAAAATATCTCTGGGAGCTTAACGACCAGCTGCGTTTTATTCTCTCGAACCTTGAGGTTGACAACTTCACGCCTGAGACGAGAGAGCAGCTGCAGCTGACGGTATCGGGCAAGAAAGAGCTTGAGAACACGGTTCAGCAGAGCATCAACACCGTCAAGCAGAAAATCATCAACACTTCGCAGAGCATCGTTTCTGATATTGAAAGCATCAGAGAGACGATGAAGGGACAGTATGAAGCTATCAGCGCACAGTTCGGAACATACACGGCGGAATTCTTCAGAGAAACGACGAAGAATGCGCTTTCAACGATTGAGGAATTCAGGCAGATTGAAAACATCAACGGTTATTACGTTAACAGCCAGGGTTACATCAAGACGGGCAATATCGGAGAAGAAGAGGACGGAACGGCGATGTACGGCGTTGAGATAGGCGACGTTATCAATGCCGACGGTACGAAGCTGAGGCTGAGCAAGAACAAGATTACCTGCACCGAGCAGGGAACGGAAATCTGGAGCATCAAGAACAAGGAAATTGAGATACCCAGGGCGAGGATCAGCGAGCACATCTATTTCGGCGGATACCGAATTGAGGTTACAAACGGAATAGAATTCAAATGGGAGGGATAACATGGGAATTCTGACGGATAAACTCAAATGCAGGCTCGGAGAACCTTTCAGAATAAAGGGAAACGTTGAAAAGGGACTGCTTTATCAGTACAGCTACGAGCTTATAATCGGTTCTTCGGAAGGAGAAACTGTTATAGGAAACGGGTATGAAGCGGCGGCATTCGCAAATGACGGGTTTGAAATTACGCTCGGCGAGGATTTCGTTCGCCACGCATCTCCTTACGGTGACGGCAGAATGTGTTACATCAAAGCGACGGGCAGAAGAAAACGCCCGCTTCAGGATGAGGAAACCGTTGAATACATAACCTATATAAACCTCTTCGGCGATTTGCTGCCCGAATTCACACTTGAAACGGAGACGGACAACGGCGAAACGGATTTCAGAACGGGAAGGGCAATAAAAGGCTTCTCGAAGGTGACGGCGAGGGTGAAGGATATAACAATCACCTTTGGCGGAAAAGTTGAGGAGGTTGAATTCACGGGCGGCGTTTTCTCAAAGATAATCAGACCCGAGG
>JAZNRG010000028.1:0-6272 GCA_045590575.1 Acutalibacteraceae bacterium
AGCTGCTTATGCAGGTGTGCGAAAAATTCTTGCTGTTGCAAACCAAGAGAACCTTTAAGGCTCTTGATTTTTATAAGTCTTTAATTTAAGTAAATATATATAAAGAAAGGAAAGACAAAATGAACTCAGCATTTCTTCACAAACTGTTCGGAACAACTCCGGGCAAAGGCGTTCAGCCTAAGGAAGCTATCGCCTACAGTATTGCCGGTTTCGGTCAGAACTTTATCTGTACCATCATCGGCTCCTACCTCACCATCTTCCTCACCGATGCTCTTCTTTTTGGTGCAGAAGGCGTAACAATCGGCTCAATCAGCGGCTCGATGGCTGTTGCATATCTCATGCTCGGCACCAGAGTTTTTGACGCATTCAACGACCCCATCATGGGCAGCATTGTTGACAAGACCCGCACAAAGTGGGGCAAGTGCCGCCCTTATCTTAAGTGGATGGCAATTCCCATTGCCGTTATGACAATTGCCTGCTTCCTTCCCGTTTTTGAATCAAAAGCAGTTTCAACCTTTATCATCATCGCTCTTATATATGTTGTTTGGAGCGTTGTTTACACCGTTGCCGATGTTCCCTACTGGGGTCTTTCAACCTGTATGACCAATGATACGGTTGTCAGAGGCAACATTCTCACCTTCACAAGACTTGCATGCACCCTCGGCGCAGGTATCGTTACCGTTTTTGTTCCCATCATCACAAACGGCGTTACTGCAAAGTTCAAGTATACATCAGACGGCATCGCTCAGATTATGGTTGACAAGGCTGATGCTATTGCAAAAATGGTTGCCAACAAGGGCGTAACAGCTGAAGAAGCAGCTCAGAGTTTTGTCGGCACGGTTATTGCAGGCCAGGAGCTTGCAAATGCCGATACTCTTAAAATGACATATTTCATCTGCGCAGTTGTTCTTGTTGTTCTTGCCATACCTATGTTCTTCTATGGCTTCAAGAACACAAAGGAACGTTTCACCGCAGAGGGTGAAGCTCCTTCATTCGGTCATAACCTCAAGCTTCTCTTTAAGAACAAAGAGCTCCTTCTCATCGTTCTTTCAGGTATCCTCGGCGGTGCAAGAATGGTTTATTCCTACACCGGCGGTCTTTACTTTGCAAAGTATGTTCTTCAGAACGAAGGTATGTACAGCCTTATAACTCTTCTTGTTGTTCCCGGCGGACTGGTTGCATCTATTCTTGTTCCCTGGCTCTCAAAGAAGTTCACAAAGAAGTGGGCTTATGTTGCAGTTCACATTTTCGGCGGCGTCGTTATGGCTGTTATGTATTTTGTCGGCTATGATGCACCCTGGAAGCTTGTTGTTGCAGCTATCGGTCTTGTTCTCCTCGGTATTCCCCAGGGCGTTAACAACATTATTACATACGCTATGATTGGTGACACCGTTGACTACCTTGAGTGGAAAACCGGTGAAAGAGGCGAAGGCATCTGCTTTGCAATGCAGACTCTTATCAATAAGATCGGTATGGCTGTCGGTGCATTCATCGGCGTTATCTCCTTCTCAGCAGCAGGCATCAACTCCGAAACCGGCTATATTTCCGCAGAAGGCGCAAACACCCTTTGGAATATGCTTGTTCTCTCGGGTGTTATCAGTATGTTTGCCTGCGCAGTTCCCATGTTCTTCTACACTATCACAGAGAAGAAGCAGGCTCAGATGGTTGCCGAAATTGAAGCAAGAAAAGAAAAGGTAACAAAATAAAATAATGAAAATACCGTCGGAAGATTTTGTCTTCCGACGGATTTTTTGTATATAAATATATTGAGATTTTTTTTGAAAGATGATATAATCATATAAATATTGTTCGGAGGTGAGAAAATGAAAAACAGGCAGACGGTGTATCAGGTTGTTTCCGTTCTGATTTCTGCTTTACTCATTTTCTTATCCTATGCTTACATAGTAGGTGACGGCACTATTTTCAAAGGCGAGCTCGACGGCGAAATAATCAAAGCACGCGTTATCCGTGTTACGGATGTCAAAACCCAGAATGCAACGGGCGAAAGCGAATTCGTGACCGTGTATTTCAAAGCCCAGGCGCTCAATTCAGACCTTCGGGGCAAAACACTTGATGTTGTGCAGGAGATAGATAAATCCTATGCCTTCAGTCCCCGTCAGGTTGAAGAAAACGATAAAGTTCTTGTTGACAGCTTTTTTCAGGACGGTCAGAGAGTGTTTTATTTCGGTGATTTCATCCGCATAACGCCGCTTATATGGCTTCTGATTATTTTCTGTGTTCTTATTGTGATATTTTCAAAAATGCAGGGTCTGAAAACTGTCATTTCTCTCGGATTTACCTGTATTTCGGTTTTTTGCGTGCTTATTCCCGCAATTCTTAACGGTCATAATATTTATCTCTGGTCAATTCTTGTCTGTGTTTTCATAACGGTTATGACCCTCAGCCTTATAAGCGGCTTTAATTTAAAGTCGGTGTGTGCGGGTATCGGCTGTGTTTGCGGTGTTTTATGTGCAGGACTGATAACTCTCATAATGGATGTATTCCTGAATATGACGGGTCTTATTGAAGAAGAATCGATATATCTTGTTCAGCTTTATCCCGATAATCCTATTAATCTCAAGGCAATAATTTTCGCTATGATTATAGTCGGTGCAGTCGGTGCCGTTATGGACGTTTCAATGTCCATTTCATCGTCGCTTTATGAACTTAGGATAAAATCACCCGAAATCCGCTCAAAGGAGCTTATGAAATCGGGTTTCACCATCGGTCGAGATATGATGGGCACAATGGCAAACACCCTCGTGCTTGCATATATCGGCAGTTCACTCACAAGCGTTTTGCTCCTCGTTGCTTATAATTCAAGCATCGAGCAGGTAATCAACCGTGAGCTTATCGTTGCCGAAATTCTGCAGGCGCTTGCAGGCAGTATGGGTATGCTTCTCACCCTGCCGCTGACCAGCGCAATTTGTTCCGTGATTTACTATAAAAGGGAGGAGAAATAATGCCTCTTGTGAAAATGTCAACCTTGCTTGCAAAGGCAAGGGAGGGCGGATATGCCGTCGGCAGCTTCAGCGTTTCCAATATGGAAATGGTGCTCGGAGTGCTCAAAGCGGTTGAAGAAACAAAGAGCCCCGCAATTCTGCAGATAGCAGAGGTAAGGCTCAATCATTCGCCGCTCGAAATTATAGGGCCCCTTATGGTTGCAGCGGCAAAAAACTGCAGTATGCCCGTCGCCGTTCATTTTGACCACGGTAAAACGGTTGAAAAGATAAAACAAGCCCTCGACATCGGCTTTACAAGCGTTATGTTTGACGGTTCTCATCTCCCTTTTGAAGAAAACGTAAAGGCTACGGCAGAAATCAAAGCTCTTGCCTCGAAGTACGATGCAGACTGCGAAGGCGAAATCGGTTGTGTCGGCGGAAGCGAAGACGGAAGCGAAGATATCGCAATCAACTGCACTTCTCCCGCTCAGGCAAAAGAATTTTACGAAAAAACAAATGTTGATGCTCTTGCCGTTGCGATCGGCAATGCCCACGGCAACTATAAGCAGGCTCCGAAGCTCCGCTTTGATATTCTTGAAGAAACCGCAAAGCTCGTCGGAGCCCCGCTTGTGCTTCACGGCGGCACTGGTATTCTTCCCGATGATTTCAGAAAATGCATCAACCTCGGCATCAATAAAATAAACATAGCAACCGCAACCTTTGACTCGGTTGAGCAGTCGGTAAGAACCGCTTATGAGAACAAAAACATAAAGGGGTATTACGATTTGCAGACCGCAGAGGTTGACGGAGCATATAAAAACGCAATGAATCACATTGAAATATTCGGTTGTTCAATGAAAGGATGATAAAAATGAGCTATATTAAATTTGATAATTCAAAGGCACTCGACGTTATCCCCATCGGCAGAATCGCTATCGACTTCAACCCCACAGATATGAATATGCCTCTTTCGGAGAGCAGCAATTTCAATAAGTATGTAGGCGGTTCACCCGCAAATATCGCTGTCGGTCTTGCAAGGCTCGGCGCAAAGTGCGGCTTTATCGCAAGAGTTTCTGACGACCAGTTCGGCGACTATGTTGAGAATTATTTCAAAAACGACGGCATTGATGTTTCCCACGTTTTCAGATGCGAAAACGGCGAAAATCTTGGCCTTACCTTCACCGAAATTCTCAGCCCTACCCAGAGCAGCATTCTTATGTACCGTGAAGGAGTTGCAGACCTTCAGGTTTGCGTTGATGATGTTGACAAAGAATATATCAAGAGCGCAAAGGCTGTTGTTATTTCGGGAACTGCGCTCTGCGCAAGCCCCTCAAGGGAAGCCGCTCTCAAAACACTTTTCCTTGCGAAGAAAAACGGCGTTGTTGTTATCTTTGATATCGACTACAGAAGCTATACCTGGAAGAATAAGGACGAAATCTCGCTCTATTATTCAATCGCCGCAAAGAACAGCGATATCATTCTCGGATCAAGAGAAGAATTCGACCTCACAGAAGCTGTTGAAGGTGTTTGCGCAAGCGACGAAGAATCAGCTGCACGCTGGTTCTCCTACGGCAATAAAATCGTAATCATCAAGCACGGCAAGGAAGGCTCTGTTGCTTATCTTGATGACGGCTCGGCTTATAAGGTTAAGCCTTTCCCCGTAAAGATGCTCAAGGGGTTTGGCGGCGGCGACGGCTACGCTTCCGCATTTATCTATTCTCTCCTTAACGGAAAGAGCGTTCCCGATGCACTCGAATTTGCAACCGCATCCGCATCAATGCTCGTTTCCGCTCACAGCTGTTCAGCTGCAATGCCCTCTGCAGAAGCTGTTCAGGAATTCATCAACAAAACAAAACCCACATCTGGCGAAGTTATCGAGAAGATAAAATGATTTTAAGTGTTCCTGCCTTCCCCTTGAGGGGAAGGGGGACCGCTTGCGGTGGATGAGGTGTAAAACGAATATTAATGTTGCTTACGCAACCACATCATCAGTCACTTTGTGACAGCTTCTCCTCAGGGAGAAGCCTGAAAAATAATATATCCGCCCGTGGCGCAGTTGGATAACGCAGCAGATTCCGATTCTGAAGAACGGGGGTTCGAATCCCTTCGGGCGGGCCAAGCAAAGCAATCTCCGTAAAGCGGAGATTGGCTTGCTTTTTTCGGTGCGAGGGATTTGAAGGACGAGCGGCACAGAGCAACAGTCCGGTGGACTGTTGTGACCGCGAGCGACCAAGCCGCCGCAGCGGCGCGAATCGAATCTCTTCGGGCGGGCCAGACAAAAGTAGCTTTCGAGCAGCTTTTGTCAACTAAATCCACCCTTTCGGGTGGGTGAAATATTACTCTGCAATGTGAAATTCTCGCTTTGCTCGAGTGAAATCGCTGCAGCGGTGGGTGGATTTGATTTCACTTAATGCGTCAGCATTAAATTTCACAATCCGTCAGGATTATTTCATATTTTCGTAAGAAAATATTTCACTTAAAGCAAATATCGACATTAAACACATCCTAATACAGCTCAAAAGGAAGAACTGTAATGATAGAGTTAACAACAAAAATCGAACAGATAAACATAGAGCCTGGAAAACGAATTCTTGTTACCAGTGACATTCACGGTCATCTCTCTTACTTTAAAGAAATTCTGAAAAAGGCTTCCTTTTCTGATGAAGATATTTTGTTTATCGTCGGAGATATGATTGAAAAAGGTCCCGAAAATCTTAACACTTTGCGTTATATTATGGAACTTTGCAAGCGGGAAAACGTTATACCGCTTATCGGTAATGTGGATGCATACAGATTAAAGCTGATATATGAACTCTCTGAAGAAAACGTGTGCAGTTTTTATAATTATGTTTTAAATTTAAGGAAATGGGTAGGCACATCGTTTTATGAAGAGCTTGCCGCCGAATGCGGATACACGATAAACAGCCCTGCAGATATTCTCTTGTCGAAACAAGCTGTTATAACTCGTTTTGAAGATGAATTTAAATTTATTGCCAATCTGCCAACTGTTGTAGAAACACAAAATTATGTCTTTGTTCACGGTGGATTGCGAGAAAAGCAAGTTTCGGACAATGTTGGCAAAAGTGTTTTTGAGTTAACAAAATTTGATGCTTTCGCTGAAAATACTTCCAATTCTTTTGACAAATATGTAATAGCAGGTCATTGGCCAGTTGTTTTGTATGGCTCCGACATACCGCAAATGAACCCTATTATTAACCGCGACAAAAAAATTATTTCGATAGACGGAGGATGCGGAGTAAAAAAAGACGGACAATTAAACCTGCTCATAAGTCGGAGGCCAAGCGGTCTTAGGAAGACAATCCTTTTGTA